>JBOHRW010000079.1:0-14884 GCA_050732935.1 Gemmatimonadota bacterium | reverse complement strand
GGGCCCGACGACGGTGCTGACGAACGGGCTGCTGCTGAAGCCGCGTCACGCGGTACCGCTTGCCAAGGCGGCGGCGGGTAGCCGGTACTCGCTGGAGTTTCGCGTCTCGATCGACGGTTTCGACGCGCCGAGCCATGACGCCCTGCGGGGCCAGGGGTCGTTCGAGCGGGCGCTCGATGGGCTCGAGCTCCTCCTCGCCCACGGGTTCCTGCCGATCGTGACCGCCGTGCGGACGTGGGAGCCGGGCCAGGAGTCCGAGGTCTACGAGGGCTTCCTGGCGATGCTGCGGGAGCGCGGCTATCGCAACCCGCGGATCAAGCTGATGCCCGCCTTGCGGATCGGGGCCCTGGCCGAGCGGTCGGGCGGCTACGCGTCGGGCGAGCGGGTCACGGGGGCCATGGTCGACGGCTTCGACCCGAACCTTCTCCTCTGCAGCTCGGCGCGGGTGGTGACCGATCGCGGCGTCTGGGTCTGCCCGATCCTCCTCGACGCTCCGGAGGCCAACCTCGGCGACGACCTCGCGCGCGCGGCGACGACCCCCTTCCCCCTGGACCACTTCGCCTGCACGAGCTGCTGGATGCACGGCGCGATCTGCGCCAACCCGGGGGCGAGCGTGCCGGAATCCGCGATCGCCGGGCCGGTCGGAGCACCGTGATCTCTCCGGGCAAAAACGGCGGAGAAGCGGTCGACGGACCGGTCGCCCTCTTCGGCGGTGTCTACAGCAACCACCTCGCCCTCCGGGCGACGCTCGAGGACGCGAACGCCGCGGGCGCCCGGGGGATCGTGTGCCTGGGCGATCTCGGCGCCTTCGGCCCGCAGCCGGACCGCGCCTGCCGGATGGTGCGGGACGCGGGCATCCCGGTCGTTCAGGGGAACTACGACCGTTCGCTCGGAAACGACCTCGCCGACTGCCAGTGCGGCTACACGGATCCCCGCGACAACCGCTTCGCAGCCGTCTCCTACCGGTACACCTACGCCCGTACCAGCCCCGACCACCGTGCCTGGATGCGCACCCTGCCGCAGGTGATCCGCTTCCGGGCGGGCGACCGACGGGTGCTCCTCTGCCACGCCAGCCCGCGGCGGATCAACGAGTTCCTGTGGGAGTCGACCAGCCCCGACCACTTCCTGCAGCGTCTTCTCGAGGAGGCTGGAGCCGACGTGCTGTGCGTCAGCCATACCGGCATCCCCTGGGTCCGGCGCCTCCCCGGACGGCGGATGGTGGTGAACGTCGGCGCGATCGGCCGACCGCCCAATGACGGCCGGACGAGCGTCCCCTACGCGCTCCTGCGCTTGGACGACGACGGCCATCCCGCCGTCGAGTGGCGGCGGGTCGCGTACGACCACGAGCGGCTCGCCGCCGAGATGCGGAAAGAGCGGCTGCCCGAGGAGTTCGTGGAGACGATCCTGACCGGCTGGTGGACGACGTGCATGGAGGTGCTGCCAATGAAGGAGCGGGCGCGAGGGAAGTTCTAGGCGGCTGGCGCCTCGATCTCGGCCCATTTTGAACAGCCTGGGCCCGCTCGTATCAGGAGGGTTCTCCGGTCAGCAGGGCCACGAACCGCTTCGCACGGCGCAGCCCTTCTGCGTCTCCCGAGTTCTGGTAGACGAGGATCAGGTTGCGCGCCATCCGCTCCAGGATCGCCACGACCGGGCTCGGCCGCAGGATGGCGTCGGCCGCGAAGCCGGCGCGCTCGAGCAGGAGCAGGCATTCGCCCCGGCTCATCTCGCGCCCCCCGTAGAAGGGGTCCAGGTACCGCTGCTCCTGCCCGTCCCGGTAACCTACCAGGAAGTGCATCGGCATGCCGATCCCGCTGAGGGACAGGCTGAGGCGCCGACCGATGGCGAGGTAGACGAGCGCCAGGGTGACAGGGATCCCCGTCCGGCGGAAGACGACGCTCGAAAAGAAGGAATTCTCGGGATCGTAGTAGTTCTCGCGGTTGCCGTGGAAGTCGCAGGCGTCGTGGAGGTAGTCGCGCAGGGCGTCGAGCCGGTCTTCCAGCGCAGCGTTGTCGGGGACCGCCTCGCGAGCGCCCGCGGCCAGGAGCTGCAGCTCATCGCGCGCCTCTTGGGTACGCCGCGACCGGTCGGGATGGATCATGCGTTCCAGTAGGAACGCGCCCTCCTCCAGGGCCACCCCCTCCTCGGCCGGCTGCAGGGCGACCCACTCGCGCTCGATCCCGTCGACGTGGATATCCTCCAGCACCGAGCGCGATTCGTCACGGATGGCCGCCTCGCCGCTGACGCTGGAGGCCATCTCCAGATACGGCGTGGCGACGGGGCCCGCCGAGCGCAGAGTCCGTCGGGCGTGCGCGACGATCCCTTCATCCTCGTCCCCCAGCAGATGGATGAGGGCGTCGATGTCACCCGGAGAGAGGCACTTCCCCATGCCGATTCGCAATATGGGGAGGACGCCGCGTTCGGCACAAGCGTGTATCTTGGGCGCCCCCACCGGTCGTCCGGAGTCCGCCCATCCCGAACCGAGCCGACGAGGAGCTCGCATGACGACGCGAACCGAGAAGGACAGCCTGGGCGAGCGTCAGATCCCGGCCGACGCCTACTACGGCATCCAGACCCAGCGCGCCGTGGACAACTTCCCAGTCAGCGGGCTGCGCGCGCATCCGCACCTCATCGAGGCCTACACCATCATCAAGAAGGCGGCCGCCCTGGTCCATCGGGACCTGGGCGTGCTCGACGCGGAACGGGCCGGGGCGATCGAGCAGGCCGCCGACGAGGTCCTGGCGGGAGGGCTCAGGGATCAGTTCGTCGTCGATGTCTTCCAGGCCGGCGCCGGCGTCTCCTTCCACATGAACGTCAACGAGGTGCTCGCCAACCGCGCCCTCGAGACCCTCGGTGCGGACCGTGGCGAGTACGGGCGGCTCCATCCGAACGACCATGTCAACATGTCGCAGTCGACAAACGACACCTTCCCGACGGCGATGCATCTGGCGACCTTGCTCGTGTGGCGGGACCTGCGGCCGGTGCTATCCGACCTCGCCGGCGCGCTCCACGCCAAAGGGGACGAGTTTGCCGACCTGGTGAAGTCCGGGCGCACGCACCTGAAGGACGCGGTTCCCGTGACCCTCGGCCAGGAGTTCCACGCCTGGGGCGCGGCGATCGATCGCTCGATCGGCTTCCTGGACGCGGTGGTGGACGATCTCACGGAGCTGCCGATCGGCGGCAATGCCGCGGGCACGGGCATCAACGCCCCGGACGGCTATCGACCGGCCATGGTAAGGCGACTGTCGGAGCTGACCGGCTTCGACCTCCGGGTCGCCGCGGATCCACGCGAGCAGATCCAGAGCCGGCAGGGAATCGCTGCCGTGTCGGCAATGCTGCGGAACCTGGCCCTCGAGCTCGTCCGGATCGCCAACGACCTGCGGCTTCTCGAATCGGGCCCGCTGACGGGCCTGGCCGAGATCGCGCTCCCGGCGCGCCAGCCCGGCTCTTCGATCATGCCGGGCAAGGTGAACCCGGTCATGCCGGAGTGCCTGAACCAGATCTGCTTCCACGTCGTGGGGGCCGACGCCGCGGTGGCCCTGGCCTCGCAAGCTGGACAGCTCGAGCTCAACGTCATGATGCCGGTCATGATCTGGGAGCTTCTCTTCTCGATGGAGATCCTGAAGAACTTCCTGCCCGTCTTCCGGGAGGAGTGCGTGGCGGGAATCACCGCCGACCGGGAGCGGCTGGCCGAGTACGCGCACAAGAGCCCGTCGCTGGCGACGGCGCTGAATCCGGTCCTCGGCTACGCCAAAGCCGCCGAGATCGTCAAGGAGGCGCTCAAGACGGACCGGACGATCCAGGAGGTGGCGCTGGAACGGACCGATCTCACGGAGGAGAGGCTGAAGGAGATCCTGTCGCCGAAGAACCTGACCGGCCAGCTCGAGCGCGAAGGGAACTGACGGGGCGAAGGCCTAGCGGATGATCGGCGGGCGCACGATCAGCGCGGTGGCGGCGGCGATCTTCAGCGCCGCACCCGGCAGGAAGGGGAGGACGGCCAGGGCCAGGGCCTGGTTGGGACCCACGCCCAGCACCAGGGCTAACCAAGTGGCCCCGAGCGCCAACACGATCCCGGTGGCGGAGACCAGCACGATCAGCGCCCGGCCCAGGCGATCGCCTGGCCGCAGGCTCCGTCCCACGAGCCACGCGGCGATCGGGAATGCGAGAAGGAACCCGCCGGTCGGGCCGAGCAGGTGCGCCAGGCCGCTCCCGCCAGCGAACATCGGCAGCCCGGCCGCACCGAGACCCAGGTACAACCCCTGGCTGGCCGCCGCGTCGCGGCCGCCCAAGTAGATTCCGGCCGCCAGGACGAAGAAGGTCTGCAGCGTGATCGGCACGGGTGTGAACGGAAGCGGGATGCGAACGAAGGCGCCGATCGCGGTCAGCAGCGCGAAGGCGGCGATCCCGGCCGCGCGCCGGCCGGCCGTGGCCCGGGACAGCGTCCCGACGCGTTCCAGCGACAGGGAGATGGGCAGCATGGCGCGAATGGTAGCGATGGATAGGGACCCGAGCAAGGCGCGCGCGTGCTGATCTGGCCGGCGACACGGTTCGTGGCGGGGGAGGACGCCGCGACCGCGATCGAGGCCGCCCGCGAGCTGAATGCGCTCGGCATCGCCGCCTCGCTGGATTTGCTCGGAGAGAACGTCACCGACCTCGGGCGGGCCGCCTTGGCGCGTGATGCCTATGTGGGGCTCCTGCGGGGGATCGGGCGAGCCGGCGTGGATTCCAACATCTCGATCAAGCTGACGATGCTGGGGCTCGATGTCTCGCCCCGGCTCGCGGAGGAGAACCTGAGACAGCTCCTCGACGTGGCCGGAGAGACCGACAACTGGGTCCGGATCGACATGGAGGGAAGCCGCTATACGCAGCTCACTCTGGAGATCTTCGGTCGTGTCTGGAAGTCCTACCAGAACGTCGGGGTCGTCATCCAGTCGATGCTCCGGCGGAGCGCCGAGGACGTCGAGCGACTGATCGGGATGGGGGCCCGGGTGCGGCTGGTGAAGGGCGCCTACCGGGAACCGGCCCCGCTCGCGTTCCAGAAAAAGAGAGAGGTCAACGAGGCCTTCGACCGGCTCACGGACCGACTTCTGGACGGCGGTCACTTCCCGGCCATCGCGACTCACGACGACGCGCGGATCCGCCATGCGACCGAGTACGCGGTGAGTCGAGGGATCGCCGCCGATCGGTTCGAGTTGCAGATGCTGTACGGGATCCGCCCGGGGACCCAGGCGGCCATGGTCGAACGGGGCTATCGGATGCGGGTTTACGTCCCGTTCGGAGAGCGTTGGTTCCCGTATTTCTACCGGCGGCTTCGCGAGCGGAAGGAGAACGTGTCGTTCGTGCTCAGGAACCTGCTGCGCCGGTAGACGACGAGCTGAAGAAGTCGGCGTTGATCTGGATGAAGTTTCGCATCTCGGGTGGGACGTCCTCTTCCGCGAAGATCGCCTCCACCGGGCACTCGGGCTCGCAGGCGGCGCACTCGATGCATTCGTCGGGATGGATGTAGTACATGTCCTGACCTTCATAGATGCAGTCCACGGGGCACACCTCGACGCAGCTCGCGTCCTTTACCCCGATGCAGGGCTGCGTGATGACGTATGTCATGAACCTTCCTTTCCCTGGGAAGTCCAGCCGGGCAGGAATGCAATTTCCCCTCCCCCGGCAGCCCACATAAAGATGGGGGAAGAGGGATAGATCAGCAAGAGCGGGCAGAAATCCCGGTAAGATCTTGCGCAACTACTACAATCTCCGTATAATGCGCCGATCACGCGGTGGGAGTCCCCCAGTAGCGCTGCGTCGGGCCGTCACCTTAGGGCGCGGGGTGTATGGAGACGCTTGACACGACGCGAATCGACCAGCTCCTCGAGACCCTGACCGGCGTGGTCCGGGCCAGGGTCCGGGGTGCCGATGACGGCAGCCGACTCACCGAGATCCACGTCCTCAGCGACGGGGCGCTGCCCCCCAAGCAGATCGTCCGCAACATCGAAACCCTCCTGCGAACGGCGTTCGATCTCGCGATCGATCACCGCATCGTCTCGATTGCCGTGCTCAAGGAGGAATCCCCGCTCGCCCTGGCGGCGAAGGGCCAGCCGGCGCCGGAAGAGTCCGCACCGGCGGAGACCGGCCCAGACGCCGTCCCGGCGGCGCCCGGGAGGCCCTCCCGAAAGCCCGCCCCCCAGCGGCTGGTCTTCCGGCGGCTCCGGGTCACCCAGGACGAGGAGCTGAAGTGCACCGCCCATGTCGAGCTCAAGCTGGGGGACGTGATCTTCGAGGGTAGCCACCGGGACACCGATACGCCGCGGGCGCGCGTGTACTCGTCCGCCCGGGCCGTCATCGAGGCGCTCGATTACCTCGCCGAGAAGGAGATGGCGTTCTATCTGGCGGGCCTCGAGCCGATGCAGGTCTTTCAGCGCGACGTGATGATCGTCCTCATCGAAGGGCGTCATCAGCTGCAGCATACCCGGCTCGTGGGAACCGCCGAGATCGGTGACGACCCCCACGAGGCCGCGGTCCGCGCCGTGCTGGACGCCATCAACCGGTTCATCAATCGTCCGGTCCGGTTCGGGGCCGCCGCTTAGCGGCGGGGCCGCCAGGACCGGTCACCCCCGTCAGGGAGCCCGACTCATGTCCGATACCGATCCCGGAGTGTCCGGAACCCGCCCGCCGTCCGATTCCCCACCGGGCTCCGAGCCCGCAGACCCTGTCTCCACCGGGGCCGCGCCCCCACGTAAAGGAATGTCCACCGGCGCCAAGATCGCGATCGGGTGCGGCATCGTCGCGCTGCTGGCGATCGTCGCGCTGATCGTGGCCGGCGTTGCCGGCGGGCTCTTCCTGAAGCGCAAGGCCGACGATTTCCAGGGCGGCGTCGAAGCCCAGACCGAGGCCACCGAGACGATCCGGGAGCTCGAGACGGAGCATGCCTTCACGCCGCCCGCCGATGGGCGGATCGGCGCCGACCGGGCCGAGCGGTTCTTCGAGGTCACCGACGACGCGTGGGTGGACATGGAGGAGGTCGCCCGGGACCTGGCCGAGCGCGGACGGGACATCGAGGAACGCGGAGGCGAGGGGGGGATGGGGGACGCGATGGCGGGTCTCCAGGGGCTGGGCCGGGCGCGCACGGCCCTGGCGGACGCCCTCGAGGAGAACGAGATGCCGGTCAGCGAGTACCTGTGGACCGGTCTCGCGCTCATGCGCGCCTACGAGGAGCTGGAGCGGCCCGTTTCGGAGTCCGGAATCCCGCAGGAGAACCTCGACCTGGCTGCCGAGCACCGCGCCGAGCTGGCGGAGATCGACGAGACCGGCGACGGGGAGGTCGGGAAGGGAATGGTGCTCGGGATCGCGGTCACGCTGGGGATGACCGAGGGGAACATCGGGGCGTTCGGGATCGATACGTTGATGCGCTAGCCCGGCACTAGGCTCCGCCGCTTTCTCCGCGGAGTAGCTTCGGCAGTCGCTCGACGAACGCCGATCGAGCCAGGACCCGGTCGGCCCCCGCCTGCCGGGCCGCGCGGAAGGCCTCGCCGTCCCGATGGGGTCCGAACGCGACGACGTGAGGAGGCTCTGGCCGCGACTTGAGCGTCCGGATCGTCTCCGTCGGTTCGGCTTCTCGATAGCTCAGGTCGATCAGGACCCGGCCGGATCCGGCGACGCCTCCGTCTTCCAGCGCGCGCTCCACCTCCTCGCGCGACCTAGCGAACGCGACCGGGGTGCCGACCGCCTCCGCCACGGCCTCGATCTTCACGCGGAAGAAAAGGTCTCCGGTCAGGATGACGACCGGTGGCATCACGATTTCCACCTTGTAAGGATCGTCTCTCGCCGGAAGATCCGCACGCCGGCCGTCAGGACCAGCACGTCGACGACCAGAAGCGCCAGCGCTCCGACCAGGATCCGCTCCGGGGTCAAGAGGAAGAGCCCCTCGAGCTGCAGGATGAGAACCGCGATCAGCGGAAGGATCACGACCACCCCGATCTGCTGGGCGGTCCTCGGGTCCGAGGTCCGCGCCGAGGCGATCACTCCCAGCGAGAGGCCCAGGAGCGCCACCAGCGGCGCGATCACCAGGACGAGGAGCAGAGAGCCCGGATCGAACACCGAGCGCAGGGCAGCGGGCGGCATGGTCGCGGCGAGGACGGCGGCCGCGAGGCCGAAGGCCATCCACGTGATGCCGATCCCGGGGATGCCGGCGACCAGCGACTTGGCGGCGAGGAGCTCGGCCGTGGTGATCGGCGTGGCCAGGAGGGGCTCCAGGCTCCGGGCCCGCTTCTCGCCGATCACGCTGTAGGTGGCGATCGCCATCGTGGCCAGCTCGGGGATGACGAGGAGCATGAGCAGCATCTGGCGCAGGAGGAGAACCTGCAGGCGGTCGCTCCTGCCGAGCGCTTCGACGACCGGCGTGAGCGCCTCCACTGCCGGGCGGTCGACGGACGGCAGCTCGAGGTCGTGGATCCGCGGCGCGTAGAGGGCGAGCGCGAGATAGACCGTGATCAGGAGGAGGGGAACCCCGACCGAGGTCGCGATCAGCGTCCGCTCCTGGACGAGCTCCGACCAGTCCTTGAGGACGACCGCGCGGATCCGTCCGGCGTTCACGGGCCGCGCCTGGTGATCGCGGTCGGCGCCGCGTCCCCGATCAGCTCCAGGTAGACGTCCTCGAGCGTGGCGCGGAGAGGAAGGACCTCGTGGATCCGCGCTCCCGCCTCGACCAGCCCGCGGACCAGGGCCGGCGTGTCGGCGCCGTCGGCGAGCGCCACGGTGAGGAGATCCCCGTCCTGCATGACATCGCGGACGAAGGGGAGCGCCCGGGCGTGGGTGGCGCCCGCCTCGGCTTCGGTCAGCCGAACCAGGATCCGGCGGGTGAAGAAGCGATCCGCCAGCACGGCCGGGCGGTCGAACGCCACCAGCCGTCCCTGGATCAGGGCCACTCGATCGCAGAGCGCCTCCGCCTCCTCCAGGTTGTGGGTCGAGAGGAGGATCGTCCGCCCCTCGGTCTTCAGCGACGCGATGAGGTCCCGGACCACTCGCGCCATGCGGGGGTCGAGCCCCGCCGTGGGTTCGTCCAGGAGCAGCACCTCGGGCTCGTGGAGAAGGGCCCGCGCCAGGGCCAGCTTCTGACGCATCCCCTTGGAGAACGTCCCGGCCGGGTCGTCCGCGCGGTCCGCGAGACCGACGAGCTCGAGGTATCGGTCGACCGTCCGCGAGGCGTCGGGGACGCCCTGGAGACGGGCGTGGAAGGCGAGGTTCCGGCGTGCGGAGAGCCGGTCGTAGAGCCCCGGGGTCTCGGTCAGGATGCCGATCGAGCGGCGAACCCCGTCGTCGTCCTCCCCCAGCCGGAAGCCGCCAACCGTGGCCGTCCCCGAGGTTGGCGGGATCAGCGCCGCCAGCATGCGGATCGTGGTCGTCTTGCCGGCTCCGTTGGGGCCCAAGAGGCCCACCACCTCGCCTCGATCGATCGAGATGGAGAGCCCATCGACAGCGGTCAGCCCGTCGAAGCGACGGGTGAGGTCGCGGGTCTCGATGGCGGGAGGCATGGATGGGGAGTCTCGCCGCGACCGTGGTTTGCGGCAACGATCCGTCGAGCCCTGGGCGCCGACCGACTACCGGCGTCCGGTTGACTTTCGGTATTTCTTCGGCTAGGGTCGGTATCGTGAGACCCCCCTCCGCACCACGGTCCATCCTCCACGTCGACCTGGACGCCTTCTTCGTCTCGGTCGAGCGGCTCCGGGATCCCTCGCTGGTCGGGAAGCCGGTCGTTGTGGGTGCGGACCCCCGGGGCGGGAAGGGGCGCGGTGTCGTGGCCGCCGCCTCGTATGAGGCCCGGGAGCACGGGCTCCACTCGGCGATGCCGATCCGGGAGGCGTACCGCCTCTGCCCGCACGCGGTCTACCTGCCGGGGAGCCACGACCGCTACCGCGACGCGGCGCGGGCCGTCCGGCGGGTCTTCCGCCGCTTCACCCCGGCCGTCGATCCGGTCTCGATCGACGAGGCATATCTGGACCTGACCGGGACCGAGCGCCTCCACGGGGCCCCGGCGACCACGGCCGAGCGGATCCGGCGGGCGATCCTGGAGGAGACCGGGCTCCCGGCCTCACTCGGGCTCGCTTCGAGCCGGACGGTCGCTAAGATCGCCTCCGAGCTCGCCAAGCCCGAGGGCTTCCTGCACGTCTGGTCGGGCCGCGAGGCGGCGTTCCTGGCACCCTTGCCGCTCGAGCGGATGCCAGGGATCGGCCCTGCCACGCTGGAAGCGCTCCGGCGCTTCAACCTGCGCCGGCTGGGGGACCTGGCCCGGCTGGATCCCGAGCTCCTGGGGCTCGCCTTCGGTGAGCGGGGACCTCAGCTCTTCGCCCGCTCTCGGGGCGAAGACGACGGCGCGGAGATCGCGGCCCGCGCGCGGCCCAAGTCGGTGAGCCGCGAGTGCACGTTCGGCGAGGACACGGCCGACCCCGCGTTCTGCGAGGCCATGCTGCACTACCTGGCGGAGCGCGCGGCACGAGACCTCCGCGGCCACGGGATGACCGCCCGCACGGTAACCCTGAAGCTCCGCTACCGTGACTTCACGATCCTCACCCGAAGCGCCACGCTCGCCACGCCGACCGACAGCGACCGCGTGGTGGCGGGAACGGCGCGGGAGCTCTACCGCGCGGCTTGGGCGCGGCGGGTCCAGGTCCGGCTCCTCGGGGTCGGACTCACGAACCTGGTCCTGGCCGCCCCCCAGCTGGACCTCTTCGCCGACCCGCGCGAGCTCGCCTGGGAGCGGCTGATCGCGCCCCTGGACCGGCTCCGCTCGCGCTACGGGTTCGACGCCGTGCGTTCGGGGCCGACCCTGGCCGTGGTGGAGGGGGAGGAGGAGCGGGGGCGGGCACGGGAGACGTCCCGATTCGCGGCGGGAGCGCCAGGCGTCGGCCGGGTCTCGCGAAGCCAACGCGGGACGGAGGCCAGCGTTGCTTCAAGGCATTGACAAGCCCCCCCCCCCGATCTGGTACAATCGATATTGTGCAAACTCCTGCATCCCCCGGCTGGAGGTCCAAAGCCCTGAGGTGCGCCGTCGCCTTGGTGCTGGCCGCCTGCGGGGATGATGACAGAGTGCCAACGGGTCCCGAGCCTGAGGGACTGGGACCATCACCGCTGAGTGGGGTATCGGATCCGGGCCCCGGTAACGGCGAGTACCTCTACGAATGGGAGGTCGAACCGGACACGGTCGTCGCACCGGGCCCGGGAGAGGAAGCAGCGATCGTGCGGATCCGCGTGAAGATACTCGAGGACACGAGCCAGACTGACGGAGGCAGAGTGGATAGCGTGCCCGTACACTTCGGGGCGCAGAGCCGGCCGAGCGGGCTGCCTATTCTGGATTCACTCCCTGCGCCGCCGCTCCTTTTCGAGAGCTGCGAGGAGCCAGATTGCGATCCGTGGACGTTGATCGTGGAAACCGATGTCACGGGCGAGGTGGTGGTCTTCTACCGGACGAGCGGGGTCCCCGGGGCTGACACCCTCCACATCCGACCGGTCTACATCGATGTGTCCCAGGGGCCCGAAGAGAGCGATTCGCGGATGGGCAGCATGTCGTGACCCATGAGCCGCCGGACCCCGGGAACCACTTCTGGGTGGGGACGATGGCCGTGGGCGGGACGGTCACGGTGCTTGCAGTCGTGGACGGCGATAGCGCGGAGGCCGGTACGACGGTCACCGTTGATCCCAGGGAATGGCATGACCTTGAGCAGCTTCCGGCGGCAGTGCAACAGGTATGTCCCCTTCCTGAGGAAACCCTGGTGTTTCCATGCCCGCTGATCTATCCGCCGAGAGCGGCTCATGACTTCGGTCACACGGATTTGTACGCGGTCTGGACAGGATCGCTCTTCGAGGTAGACAGTGGGCCGAATGATGGATGGTCGATGATTCTCAGCGAAGACCCGGGAACCACGATGTACGCGTACAACTATCTGGCCCATATCGTATCCTACAACAGGATCCTCGATGATCCAGCCGATCCGCTCTGGCCTGCGGGCTGGAACGTGGCGGACATGAAGAACGTCGTGCTGAATCACGAGTGGCAGCATGTCGCCTTGCTCCGCGACAGCTTTACGGCCGCCGATCTCCCACCCAACGACCGGCTGGAGAGATGGATCCTTTTTGGTCCACGAGACAGCCTGGCGGTCCAGCTTCAGGACACGCTCGACGCTTTAAAGGCTACTCTCGATCGATATGCGGACAACCCCGGGCCGCACCAGGTCATTCAAACCACCTTGCCGCCGAATTGTGGCGGTTTCTTCGCTCTCTGAGGCAGATGATTAGCACCGTAACGTTTCCCGCAGCCCTCTTCGCTCTCCTGGTGAGTTCTGGCTCGGCAACCGCGCCCGTCTCCGTGAGGAATGATGCGGTGGAGCCAGCTTCCGGATTCGCGGCATGGTTCAAAGCCGATGCCATCGTTGGTCTGGGTGACGGCGATCCGGGCGGTCTCTGGGAGGACTCCAGTGCCAACAATAAGGACGCCAGCCAGTCAAACGCGGCATTCAAGCCGATTTTCAAGAGCAACGTTGTAAATGGGAACCCTGTCGTGCGCTTCGATGGCATCGACGATCGGCTCGTATCTTCGGTGCAGTTCGGCATCTGGGGTCTGACCAACCACTTCACGGTCTTTGCCGTGGTCCGGCTCGATTCCCTGCCTGGGTCCGGCCGCCATGACGTGGTGGGGTCCAGCGCCATCTCGAACAACCTGGACCTGATCGCCCGGCGAAACGACAGCGGCGGGAACTGGCTCGCCTATAGCAGCAGCCAGGATGGAACGCGCAATTCCACCTTGGTTCTTTCCACCGGGACATGGTACGTGCTTACTTGGCGGCTCCATGCCAACTCTCCGCGGCACCTCCAGGTTCGGGCGGACACGGTCTATTATCTGAACGACACAGGATACACAGGTATCGGGACGGCTCCGAGCCAGGCCGCTATCGGGGGGCGCCAGAACGGGGTCAACCCGTTCAAGGGAGACATCGCGGAGGTGATCTTCTACACGAACAGCTTGAGCGACGCGGACATGCGGGCCACGGAGGAGTACCTCATCGAGAAGTACGGCATCGGTCAGCCCCCCGATCCGTACGATCTTGCGCATGAGGAGAGGTGTGATCTCGTGAGCCAGGTGTTGATCGAGGGCGAGCCGGCTTCCCTGCGCGAGTGGGCTCTCGTGTACGCCGGTGGTTGCGAAGATTGTGAAGGCGGGGAAGCCCTTGCCCATGTCCTGCGCCAAAACCGCTATGCCCAGGCGCAGAACCTCGAGCTCGACATATTGGTCCACGCGGGCATCTTCATGAGGGATCGAGCGTTCTTCGAGGCCGCACTCGAGGTGGCGTCGGATCCCGCCGCCGGGGAGCGAGCCAGAGTCGAGGCCATGCGCATTCTCTACGGCCAGCTCCATCCGGGCGGGCTCGGGGATTACGAGGCGGTTGTTGATCCGGAGGTTCCGTTCATAAGATCAATGCACATTTTCAGCGGTGGCGGCCGTGAAGGAGAGCCTTTGCCTCCCAACGCATCCGAGCTGGTGGCAACCGAGCTGAGAGCTGTAGCCGAAGATCCTTCCGCACCGCCAGCCGTGCGCGCAGCTGCGCAAAAGATCGGCCGGTAGCGGGGGCTCTGCTACAGAATCCCATCACGGACCAGCGAATTGTGGTGGCTTCTTCGCTCCCTGAGGCAGATGATTAGCACCGTAACGTTTCCCGCAGCCCTCTTCGCTCTCCTGTGAGTTCTGGTTCGGCAACCGCGCCCGTCTCCGTGAGGAATGATGCGGTGGAGCCAGTTCCCGGATTCGCGGCCTGGTTCAAAGCCGACGCCATTGAGGGCTTGACTGACGGCGATCCGGTCGGTCTGTGGGAGGACTCGAGTTCCAACAACAAGGACGCCAGCCAGTCCAGGTCCGGCTCCTCGGGGTCGGGTTCTCGGACCTGGTCCTGGCTGGCCCCCCAGCTCAACCTCTTCGCCAACCCCAGGGAGCTCGCCTGGGAGCGGTTGATCGCCCCGCTGGACCGGCTCCGCTCGCGCTACGGGTTCGATGCCGTCCGCTCCGGGCCGACCCTGGCGGTGGCGGAAGGGGAGGAGGAGCGGCTGGCGGCGCGGCGGGCGTCAAAGTTGGCGGCTGGTGCGGGGCTCGCAGACGCCGGCTGAAGCCGCCCTTCGCTCGATCCGGTACAATGGAGGAGATGGTCGCCGGCACGAACCTCCACATCGGTCCCGCCGGCTGGTCCTACGAGGATTGGAAGGGGATCGTCTACCCGAGCGGGGCCGGGCGGCGGTTCGATCCGCTCGCCTACCTGGCCGGCTTCTTCGACGTCGTCGAGATCAACTCCTCCTTCTATCGCCCGCCGCCCGCGCAATGGACGCGCTCCTGGGCCCGCCGAGTCGAGGAGAACTCGCGCTTCCGGTTCACGGCGAAGCTCTGGCGGCGCTTCACTCACGAGCGCGAAGCGCCGCCTACCGTCGACGACGTCAAGCAGGTTCGCGAGGGGCTGGACGTCCTGGCCGAGGAGGACCGGCTGCTGGCCGTCCTCGTCCAGTTCCCGTGGTCGTTCCGGAACGAGCCCAAGGCGCGGCGGTGGCTCGCCAACGTAGTCGAGAGCTTTGGCGACTATCCGCTCGTGGTCGAGGTGCGGCACGCCTCGTGGGACGATCCCGAGGCGCTCGACTGGCTCACCGAGAAACAGGTCGGCCTGGCGGCCATCGACCAGCCGATCCATGATGGCTCACTGGAGCGGATCGTCCGCCGCACAGGACCGGTCGCCTACTTCAGGTTTCACGGCCGCAACTATGAATCGTGGTTCGCGGAGGACCGTCCGTCGTACGAGCGTTACAACTACCTGTACGAGCGGGAGGAGCTGGATCCGTGGGTCGACGAGATCCGGGCCGCCCAGGCGGA
>JBOHRW010000078.1:0-3268 GCA_050732935.1 Gemmatimonadota bacterium | reverse complement strand
AGATCCCGGTCGTCCGGGCCGATACCTCGGGCAGCTCGCTCTCGAAGGGACCGAATTCCCCATCCGAGGCGAAGCGGGAGTCAGCCGACTCGACCTCGTGGTCGATCCCGGCGACGACGCGGTGCGCCCCGAGGAGGAGCTCGTTCTGCCAGATGGCCTTCCAGCGCCGGCCGTCGAAGACGCTTCGCGAGCGAGTGAGCGGGCGCGCCGGATCGGGCTCGTCCACGGCTTCCCGGTCGTGTCGCGTGAACGCCAGCTCGAGACGCGGCTTCCACCACGCGGGGGCCACGTCGAACCGGACCTCGACGCTCCCGGCTACCTCGGCGGTACCCGACACGAAGTTGGGATCGTCGGCCCCGACTCCCCCTCCCTGGTCGTTCTCGACCTCCCCGTCCCGGCCGTGCAGGATCCCGCGGATGCGCCACTCGCCGGCCGGGCTCCACTCCAGGATGGCAGAGCCGCCGGTGGACTCGCCGGCATCGTGCTCGGCTCCGCCCGCGGTGGCCGAGATGCCGTCCGTCTGACGGCGGTCGACCTGCACCGACCACGCCCATTCGTCGGACCCCGCCGCGACCCGCGCCGCGCCGTGCAGCGTTCGGTACGTTCCGACCTCGACCCGGCTCGATCCTTCCGGCGGCCCCTGCCCCGTGGCTGTCACCACGTGGATCACGCCGCCCATGGCGTTGGAGCCGTGAAGCGTGCTCTGGGGTCCCCGCAGGATCTCGATCCGCTCGACACCCTCGGTGAGAAGACCGGCCAGGTCGTAGGCTCCGGATGGCGCGCTGGGGTCGTTCAGCTCGATCCCGTCCAGGAGCACGACCGTGTGCCCGGATCCCGCGCCGCGCAGAAAGACCGACGTGAGGCCGGCGAACCCTCCCGTGCGGACGATATGGAGCCCGGGCACGTCGCGCAGCGCGTCGGCCACCGTGCGATACTGGCGACGCTCGATCTCGGCCCGCGTGATCACGGTCATCGCCGCGCCCACCTCGGAGAGTGGCGTCTCCACCCTGGACGCGGTGACGACGATGGGCGGCGCGTGAACGAGGTCCACGCTGTCGGGCGGGGTTTCTCGCTCCTGGGCAAAAGTTGGCGAAGGCATGAGCACCAGGAGAGCGGCGACCATCCAGGATCTTCTCATGTGGGTCTCCTCCAGTCTTCGCCGTTCCCGCGCAACGGGACGACCTGCGGCGCGCCCCGGTCGGGTCCCGGACCGGGGTGCCGGAGCACCCGGACCGGCCAGCCGTAGGCCTGGGCGACCCGGCTCTCGGTCAGGACCTCATTGGGCGAGCCCGCTCCAAGCAGCCGACCGTCCCCGAGCAGGAGGATCCGGTCCGCGTAGCGGGCGGCGAGGTTCAGGTTGTGCGTCGTCAGGAGCACCGCGCGTCCAGCTTGCGCCTCGTGCCGCAGGAGCTCCCACATCTCCATCTCGCTGGCCACGTCGAGCGAGGCCGTGGGCTCGTCGAGCACGAGCGCTTCCGGTCCCTGGGCGAGTGCCCGCGCGAGCCGTGTCCGTTGCCGCTCGCCACCCGAGAGGGTCGCGAACGGCCGGGCGGCCAGCGGGGCCAGCCCGCATCCCTCGAGCGCCTGTTCGACGGCGGCCCGATCGCTCGGCCGCTCCCGTCGCCAGGCGCCCAGATGCGGATAGCGTCCCATCGCCACCAGCTCCCGCACCGTGACCTCGAACGCCGGCTCCTCGTGCTGGGGAAGCACTCCGACGCGCTGGGCTAGGGCCCCGGCGGACCATGTCTCCAGGGGACGACCGTCGAACTCGACCCGGCCGGCGCGGGGCCGCTTGACACCCAGGAGAAGCAGCAGCAGCGTGGTCTTGCCGGCTCCGTTGGGACCGACCAGCGCCACCACCTCCCCGTGCCCAAGCTCCAGCGAGGCCTCGCGGACCGCGTCCACCCCGGCATGGAGATAGCGATAGCCGAGCCCGGCCGCGCGCCAGAGCCGACTCACGCGGCCCGCCCCGACATCTGCCGTCGCATCACGATCACGAAGAAGGGGACCCCGATGAAGGCCGTGATAACGCCCAGGGGAAGCTCGGCCGGGGCCACGATCGTCCGGGCCAGGGTGTCGGCGAGCGGGAGGAAGGCCGCCCCGAGGAGCGCCGCCGCCGGCAGGAGCCGGCGATGGCTGCCGCCCCAGAGAAGACGCGCGGCGTGGGGCACGAACAGCCCGACGAAACCAATCGCCCCCGACACCGATACGGCGGCGGCCGTCAGGAAGGACGCGCAGAGGTAGGCCGCCAGCCGGACGCGGGCCACGGGCACGCCCAGATGCCGCGCCGAGTCCTCGCCCACGGCCAGGAGATCGAACGGCCGGGCGAGCATCCAGAGGAAGCCTCCGACCGGCAGGATCGCCAGCGCCAGCCAGCCGGCCGAGGTCCAGGTCGCCCCCGCCAGGCTCCCCATCATCCAGAACACCGCTTCGCGAAATGCCTGGCCGCGCTGGAAGCTGAGCAGCAGCAGCAGGCCCGCGTTGCAGAAGACGC
This sequence comes from Gemmatimonadota bacterium, assembly GCA_050732935.1. Taxonomy (GTDB): domain Bacteria; phylum Gemmatimonadota; class Gemmatimonadetes; order JACCXV01; family JAHWKZ01; genus DASRVA01. The sequence continues at coordinate 774 of JBOHRW010000078.1, read as the reverse complement.
CCACCACCACGCCGGCCAGCAGGAGCGCCCGGACGTCCAGCCCCCGGCCGGCGCCCCGGGCCACGCGCAGGACGAGGGCGATGGTCAGGAACGCTCCCGCCAGCGCCCCGGCCGGCAGCGCCCACGGCGCGAACGCCGTCCATCCCGCGCCGATGACCGCCACGGCCCCCAGCGCGGCTCCACCCGCCACTCCCAGCACGTACGGCTCAGCGAGAGGGTTCCGCAAGAGCGCCTGGAAGGTGGTGCCGGAGAGCGCCAGCGCCGCGCCGATCAAGGCGCCCGTGACGGCGCGCGGCAGCCGCAGGTCGCGCGTGATCGTGACCGTGGCCCGATCGGCGGTTCCCTCGAGGCCCGAGACCAGCTCCGCCCACCCCAGGTCCGCCGCACCGAACCGAAGGCTGACCAGGAGGGCTCCCCCCACGGCCAACGCGAGGCCGGCGAAGATCCGGCGACCGCTCATGGCGCCAGCGCCCGCTGGAGCTGGCGCGCGGCCTCGGCCAGCCGGGGCCCCGGCCGGCTGAAGAGATCGGCGTCGACCGCCTTCACCCTGCCCCTCCTGACGGCTCTCAGGTCGCGCCAGCCCGGGCGGTCGGCCAGGAGGGCGCGCGGGTCTACGCCCGAATCCACGGGGACGATGAGAACGTCGGGCTGGCGCTCGACGATCGCCTCCAGCGAGACCTCGGGCCAGCGCTGCTCGAGCTCCGGGAACGCGAGCCGACCGCCGGCGATTTCGAGGATCTGCGCCACGAAGGTGCCGGGGCCCGCGGTCCGCGG
>JBOHRW010000077.1:0-57006 GCA_050732935.1 Gemmatimonadota bacterium | reverse complement strand
GCGTACCACGGCGTCGCTCCACGGGCCCTCGTCGACGAGCCGAGCCCGGTACAGCATCTGCGTTCCGACGGAGCGAGAGTAACGGACGCTGTGCCCCTCGCCCCCAGCGCGCGCCTCGACGATCTCGGCGCGATTGTCGTGGTCATCGAGGGCCGCCAGCGCCGCGCCGTCGAACTCGCTGTCGGCGATGACCCGGCCGTCCGGCGCGACCAGAGTGATGCGGGCGTCGGCTGCCCGGGCCAGCTGGTCGACATAGAGGTCGAGGCCGGTCCCGTCGGAGGGTGCCGCCCCTCGCTCCAGCGTGGCGGCGGCGAGGCGAACCCCGGTCGCGACCCGGTCTTCGATCCCGCTCCGGGCCGCTGCGGTCGTGGCGCGGTAGAGCAGGACCCCGGCGATCAGCGTCAGCACCAGGCCGAAGGCCAGGTACGTGAAGAGGATCCGGTTGCGCAGGCGCATCGGGCCCCCGCCCTCAGCCGGACGGGGGATTGAACTTGTAGCCCACGCCCCAGGCCGTCTCGATCCAGCTCCCCGACTCGCCCAGTTTCCGCCGCAGACGGGCCACGTGGGCGTCGACGGTCCGGTCATAGCCCTCGAAGTCGTAGTCCCACACCTGGCGCAGGAGATCGGTCCGGCTGAACACGCGGTTGGGATGCGACAGCAGGAAGTGCAGCAGGTCGAACTCGCGGGTCGTCAGGTGAACCTCCTCTTTTCCCACGTGCACGGTACGGGCCGCGGAATCCAGCACCAGACCGTCGAACTCGATCCGGTCGCTGCGCACATCTTCTCCACTACTTCGCCGCAGCACGGCGGCAATCCGCAACAGGAGCTCGCGAAGGTTGAACGGCTTGGTGATGTAGTCGTCGGCGCCCAGCTCGAGCCCCACGATCCGGTCGACCGGCTCTCCCTTGGCCGTCAGCATGATGATCGGAAGGCGAGAGGTGCGGGGATCGCGCTTGAGGCGCCGGCAGACCTCCAGACCGTCCAGATGCGGCAGCATGAGGTCGAGCAGCACGAGGTCCACCGACTCCCGCCACGCGGTCTCGAGTCCCTCGAGGCCGTCGTCCGCCAGGAGGACACGGTACCCCGCGCGATCGAGCTGTCGATCGAGCAGACTCCTCAGGTCGGGCTCGTCCTCCACGACGAGGATCATCGGGCGAGACGCGCCATTTCTACCTTCGCTCACTGGTCGAACTCCCCTTCGGTATCGTTCGCGTGATGCTTGATCGTGCGCGCCTCGACGATGTAGATCACGTCTTCCCCAAGATTGGTAGCGAGATCAGCTACGCGTTCCAGGTTTCGGGCTACCAGCATCATCTGCAGCGCCGGGATCACCGTGCTGGTGTTCTCCGCCATCTGCGAGAGCATGAGTCGGAAGACGGTGTCGTTGTAGCGATCCACCTCCTCGTCTCGGATGCAGACGTTCCGGGCCAGCGCCACGTCGCGCTCGATGAAGGCGCTGATGGCGTCACGGAGCATCGCTGTCGACAGCTCGGCCATCTGCTCGAGCTCGGTCGGCTGGGGCATCGGGTACGCCTCGGCCAGCCGCCTGGCGCACTGGGCGATGTTCACGGCGTGGTCGCCGACCCGCTCGAGATCGTTCGAGATCTTGAGCACGGCGATCAGCGTCCGCAGATCCCCGGCCATCGGCTGACGGCGAGCGAGAAGGCTGATGGCCAGCTCCTCGATCTCCAGCTCGAGCGCATCCACCCCGCGGTCGGCCAGGATGGTCTGGCCGGCCGCCTGTCCGTCGAGCCGCTTCACGGCCGCCAGCGCGGACCGGACCTGCTCTTCGGCCAGGCCGGCCATGCGGAGCAGGAGCCCGCGCAGCTCGTCGAGCTCCTGATCGAAGTGACGCAGGGGCTTAGCCGAATCTTCCTGTGACATAGTCCTCCGTGTTCCGTTCGCTGGGTGCGGTGAAGATCCTGTCCGTGTCGTCGTACTCGATCAGCTCGCCCAGATAGAGATACGCGGTGTAGTGGGAGACGCGCGCCGCCTGCTGCATGTTGTGGGTAACGATCACGATCGTGTAGCTCTCGACCAGCTCCTGGATCAGCTCCTCGATCTTGGCGGTCGCGATCGGATCAAGAGACGAGGCCGGCTCGTCCATCAGCAGCACTTCGGGTGTGACCGCCAGCGCACGGGCGATGCAGAGCCTCTGCTGCTGCCCGCCCGAGAGCTCGAACGCGCTGTCGTCCAGGCGATCCTTCACTTCCTCCCACAGTGCGGCCTGACGCAGCGAGCGCTCGACGATCTCGTCCAGGTCGCCGTCGATCGCGTTGATGCGCGGCCCGAACGCGACGTTGTCGTAGATCGATTTTGGGAAGGGATTCGGCTTCTGGAACACAATGCCGATCCGCCGGCGGACCTCGACCGGATCGATGTGATCGTCGTAGAGGTTTTCGCCACGGAAGATGACCCGCCCGTCGATCCTCGCATTGGGAACCAGGTCGTTCATCCGGTTGAAGCACCGGAGAAGGGTCGACTTCCCGCATCCGGACGGACCGATCAGGGCCACGATCCTGTTCTTCGGGATCTCCATCGAAATCGACTTGATGGCCTCGTTGTCCCCGTAGAATACCGAGAGAGCCTGCGTCTCGAGCGCGGGGGCCCCATCGGAGGTCACCTTGATCGTCGGCAAGAGATCACCATTCCTTCCGATACTTGTTGCGGAGCCAGATCGCGAGCGCGTTCATGGAGAGCAGGAGCACGAGTAGCACGATGATGGCCGCGGCGGCCAGGTTCCGGAACTCGTCCTGCGGCCGCGAGGCCCAGTTGAAGATCTGGATCGGCAGGACCGTGAAAGCGTCGCGCGGGCCATCGGGCACGAAGGCGATGTACGTGAGGGCGCCGATCATGATGAGTGGAGCCGTCTCTCCGATGGCGCGCGAAAGGGCCAGAATGGTTCCGGTCATGATTCCCGGCAGCGCGTTGGGCAGCACGTGGTGGCGCACGGTCTGCCAGCGCGTCGCCCCGAGGCCATAGGAAGCTTCGCGGATGGAGCTCGGGACCGCCCGGATCGCCTCCTGCCCGGCGATGATGAGGACCGGCAGGATGAGCAGCGAGATCGTGAGTGCGCCCGAAAGGACGCTCCGGCCGCCCGTGATCGCCGCCATCCAGCGGACGAAGACAGCAAGGCCCAGGATCCCATACACGATCGACGGAACGCCGGCCAGGTTGGCGATGTTGGTCTGGATGACGGTCTGGATCCAACCCTTCCCGGCGTACTCCTCGAGATAGATCGCTGTCGCCACTCCGAGCGGGAACGAGATCGCGGCCACAAGCGCCATCAGCCACAGGGTGCCGGCCAGAGCCGGCTTGATGCCGGCCCGGGCGGGGATCCGGGATGGCGATTCGGTGAAGAACGTGGCGGTCAGCCATCCCGCTCCGTCCACCAGAACGTCGACCAGCAGGATCGCCAGCACGAGGACACCCGCCACGGTCGCCCCGAGGCACAGGAGCTCGAACACCCGTCCCCGCCGCCGCCGCCGGACGAGCCCCGGTGGAGCGGTTAGAAGCATCTCCGCCGATCCGCGCTCGAGAGTCGCTTTCGCGAAAGTCACACGTACACTTCCCGATAGCGCTCGAGAAACCAGCGGCCGAAGATGTTCATGGCCAGCGTGACCATGAACAGGAGCATCCCCACCGCGAAGATCGACTGGTACTCGATCGAGCCGAATGGGGTGTCCCCGATGCTCACCTGCACGATATAGGCGGTCATCGTCTGGATCGATTCCCGGGGGTCGAACGTGAGGTTGGGTGTCATCCCGGCGGCCAGGACAACGGCCATCGTCTCCCCGATGGCGCGCGAGACCGCCAGAATGAACGACGCCACGATCCCCGACAAGGCAGCGGGGGTGACGACGCGGGTGGCCACCTCGAACTTGGTCGCCCCCAGGGCGTACGCCCCCTGCCGGAGGGCCCGGGGAACGGCCGCCATGGCGTCTTCGGACAGTGAGGCGATCAAGGGCAGGATCATGATTCCCACCACGATGCCGGCCGAGAGCGCGTTGAAGATGCCGAGACCCGGGATCACGTGGCGCAGGGCCGGGGTCACGAAGGTGAGCGCGAAGTAGCCGTAGACTACGGTCGGGACCCCCGCCAGCACCTCCAGGATCGGCTTGATTGCGTCGCGGGCGCGCCGCGGCGCATACTCGCTCAGATAGATGGCCGAGCCAAGGCCCAGCGGGACCGCGATCAGGCTCGCGATCACCGCCACCAGGACGGACCCGACGACCAGGGGCAGGACCCCGAACCGCTGCGGCTCGAAGAGCGGCGTCCACACCGTGCCGGTCAGGAAGTCGAGCACCGGGACCCGACGGAAGAAGCCAACCGACTCCCAGACCAGGACGACCACGATGCCGATCGTGGTCATGACCGAGAACGCCCCGGACAGGAACAGGATGGCGCCGATCGCACGCTCGCGGAGGGCCCGCCCAGCCGTCACTCTCCTCCGGCGCGTTCGGCCGCGGTGGGCTCCTCCCGAGCCCCGGCGGGGGCACCCGGGAGCTTCTCCCGCTCTTCCTCGTACTGCGCGGGCTGGAGGGGGATGTAGCCGACCGCGCGTACCAGCTCGGCTCCCTCCTCCAGATAAAAGCGCACGAACTCTGCCACCTGCGGCTTCGCCAGCCCGCGGTCGCTCACATAGATGTACAGCGGGCGGCTCAGCGGGGCGTACTCCCCGGTCTCGATCGTCTCGACGGAGGGCTGGACGCAACCCGAGCTGCCATCGACTCCCAGCAGCTTCAGCTGATCGGCGTTCTCCTCGTAGTACGCGTATCCGAAGTATCCGAGCGCGCCGGGGTCTCCCATGACACCCTGGACGAGGACGTTGTCGTTTTCGCTGGCGGTGTAGTCGGGACGGCTGGCGTCCTCCTCACCCATGATCGCCTCGGTGAAGTAGTCGAACGTCCCGCTGTCGGTCCCCGGACCGTAAAGGACCAGTTCCTTGTCGGGGAAGCCTTGACGGACCTGGCTCCAGTTGTTCACCTCGCTGCCCGGCTCCCAGATCCCCTTCAGCTCGTCGACCGTCAGGCAGTCGACGAAGTCGTTGGACGGGTTGGTGACGACCGACAGGCCATCCCAGGCGACCCGGATCTCAGTAAAATCGATGCCGTTCTGCCGGCAGAGCTCGGCCTCGCCGTCTTTGATCGGACGGGAAGCGTCGGAGATGTCCGTCTCCCCAGCGCAGAAGCGCTGGAACCCGCCGCCTGTGCCCGACACGCCGACAGTGACCCGTGTCTCGGGATGCATCCTCTGGAACTCCTCGGCGACGGCTTCGGAGATGGGATAGACCGTGCTCGATCCATCAATCTGCACGGAACCGGAGAGCGCGGAATCGTTGGAGTCCCCGCTATCGGGCCCCCCGCCGCAGGCGGCGAGGGTCGAGCCGACCAGGGCGGCCAGGATGAGGTGTCGTGTGCGTGCCATCATGCCCGATCCTTTCGTCATGGGTGAACAACCGGCTAGAATCCGAACCCGAGCTGGACCCGGAGCGCCACATCGTCCGAGTCCGGCAGCGCTTCGTCTCCGTCGAACGCCAACCAGTCGGCCTGGATCTGCGTCCGTATGCGTTCTTCCCAGTAGAGGTTGATCCCGGCGGTGAGGACGGTCGTCGACGGTGCTTCTTCATCCAGCAGCAGGACCTGCTCCCCGATCACCGCCCGTCCCTCCTCGATCCGCGTCCATCCGATCCGCACGACCGGCTCCCAGCCGATCAGGAACGGGGTCTCGTACGTCGCGACGTGCCAGCCGACGATCCCCTGCAGGGCCACGAAGCTCGCGTCGTCGTCGCCGAGGAGCTCAGGATCGTAGTCGTCACCGAAGAAGAGCTGGCCGAGGACCTGGAGGTCCGGCTCGGCGTATTCCCCTCCGCGGATCGCCAGCTCGATGGCCTGGTACCAGGCGGCCTCGGATTCCGTCGGCGGCTCACTGAGCCGGAGTCCTGTCCAAGCTCCCGACACCCGCCAGCCCTCAGCGACCTCGCCTTCGAGCCGGGCCGCCAGCTGCTTGCCATCGTCCATCTCCTCCTCGTTGTCGCCCTGGCCGTTGAAGAGTCCCACCGTCGCCCGCACGCGATCGAACCTTCCGTTCCAGTCGATCCCGATGTCGCGCGCGTTGTATTCCAGCCCGTCCAGCAATCCGTTCGGGCTGAAGCCGGTGGCTCCGCGCGGGAGTGGATCGCGCTCGATCACCGGGAGCTCCCGACTCGAGATCAGCTCGAGCTCATCGAAGGGGACCTTGAACTGCCCCGCCCGGAGGGTCAGCCGCGGATCGAACTGCAGCGCGACGTAGCCGTCGGTCAGGCGCGCGCCCCCACGACCGAAATCCCCCTCCAATTCAGCACGGAGCCAGCCCGCCGCGTAGGCGACGATGCCCAGCCGAGCGCGCCTGACCAGCCATTCGGAATCGGGCTCGTCGTCCGCCGAGGTGGTGTTGAACTGGGCCTGTACGTTGGCCCGGACCCTCACGCTGTCCACCCCCGGCGCGCTGACCTTCTGCGCCCGGGCAGGGGCCGCGAGGGCGAGCAGGCACGAAGCGAGGAAGGCGGCCGAGGCGATTCCAGTGGCTCTGGGCATCCGTTTTCCTCTCCGGGTCTATGTGAATTCAACGACGGACTCGAAACCGTCCGCCATGATTCTGCACATCGATGATTGTCTTAGTTTGGCCAAAGTGTGTCAAAATCATGACGCGCGAAGTACCTGCGTTCAGGGGTTCCGGGTGAGGTCGTTAGATTAGCGACTCTCATGGATCTCACAAAGCGACTGAAGGGCATCCCCGGCTTCTCGATCGACCGGGTGGCCGAAGCCGCGGGAGACGATCCCGAGGTCCTGCGGCTCGAGAATCTCGACACCGACCTGCCACCGCCCAGCGAGGCGATCGAGGTCACCCGGCGGGCGATCGGCCGCGACGAGGACAACAGCTACCTCCCCTTCACCGGCCAGCGCGAGCTTCGGGAGGCGATCGCCGAGCGCCATCGCCGGGCCACCGGGCAGCCGTGCGAGCCGGCGGACGTGGTGGTGACGTGCGGCGGCACCGAAGGCCTGTTCGACGCGCTCCTCGCCCTCACCGATCCACGGGACGAAGTCCTCCTGACCGATCCGACCTACGCCGGGATGATCTACCGGGTGCGCCTGGCCGGCGCGGTCCCCCGCCTGGTTCCCTTCCGACCCCAGGAAGGAGCGTGGCGGCTCGACCTGGACGCCCTTCGGAGCGCCGTGACGGGACGGACCCGGATGCTCTTTCTCATGAACCCGTCCATGCCGTCGGGAGCGGTGATGACCCCCGAGGAGTGGGATACCGTGGCCGAGCTCTGCCGGGAGCGGAATCTCTGGCTTCTGTACAACGCGGCCATGGAACGGATCCTCTTCGACGGCCGGACGGTGATCCATCCGGCGTCCCTCTCCGGCATGGCCGGACGGACGGTCACCGTAGGATCCGTCTCCAAGGAGTTCCGCATGATCGGCTGGCGGGTGGGGTGGACCATCTCGCCGCCGGCGGTGGCGGAGGAGATCGCTCGGGTCCACATCTACAACGCCGTCACCGCGACCGGCATCGCCCAGAAGGGGGCGCGGGCCGCCCTGGCGGCCGACGCCGACGACTTCGAGCGTTGCCGGGCCGAGTGGGAGCGCCGCCGGGACGCGGTCTCCGCCGCGCTGGCTGGACACGGGACGATCCCGGCCGCCGGCGGCTGGTCCCAGCTCCTCGACGTGGCCCGGCTCGGCCACGACTCGTTCGCGGCGTCCCGGCTCCTCCTCGAGAAGGGGCGGGTGGCGGCGACCCCGATGCGCGACTGGGGAGGTCCGACGGCCGATCGCTACGTGCGGATCGTCTTCAGCAACGAGCCCGTCGAGCGGCTGGCGGAGCTGGGCGCTCGGGTCGCCAGGGCGCTCGGCGGGGACGCGCCTTCGACTTGACGCCCCACGGGGCGCGTTCGAGACTCACCAGCTCATGCCACTTCCGCGACCCCTCCGCCTGGCGATCCAGGGCGAGCACGGCTCCTTCAGCGAAGAGGCGGTCGGCAAGCTCCTCGACTGGCCCCACCGGGTGCTCCCCGCGGTCGACTTCCCGACCATGTTCACCAACGTGGGACGCCACCAGGCCCATGCCTGCCTCGCCCCGATGGAGAACTCGCTCGTCGGTTCGATCTTCGAGAGCTACGACCTGCTCCTCCAGTTCGGCTATCGGATCCTGGGCGAGGTGTACCTGCGGGTCGAGCACTGCCTGATCGCCCCCGTCGGCACCTATCTGGAGGACGTCGAGCGCGTCTACTCCCATCCCGTGGCGCTCGAGCAGTGCCGGCTCTTCTTCCGCGCCCACCCGCAGATTCAGACCGTCGCCACCTACGATACGGCGGGCAGCGTGCGCATGCTCGTCCTGCGTCGGGAGTTACATGCCGGAGCGATCGCCGGTCGCGGGGCCGCCACCCATTACGGCGCCAAGATCCTGGCCGAGAACGTCGAGGACGATCCGGCCAACTACACGCGCTTCTTCCTGCTGGCGCCACCCGATGCCGAGCTGGAAGGGATCGAGGAGCGGTTCCGCTCCGGCGAGACCGGTCCCGTCAAGACCTCGATCGTCTTCCACGTCGCCAACGAGCCCGGGAGCCTCCATCACGCCCTGTCGGGATTCGCGGACGGAGGGGTGGATCTGGCGAAGATCGAGTCGCGGCCGGTCCGCGGTCGGCCCTTCGAGTATCTGTTCTACATCGATTTCTACGGACTGCCGGGGGTCGAGCCGGGCCGGAAGGCGCTGCGCGCGCTGGCGCGGCAGGCCGGTTTCCTGCGGATCCTGGGGACCTACCCTTCGGGACGGCTCGACTGGATGGGCACCGACGCCCCGCTCCTGCCGGCCGGCGGCTCCCCCGCCGAGTAGTCTCGCTAGCGCAGGGTCGGCAGCCCGAGCGTCAGGTCGACCGAGGGTGCGGGGCGGGAGAGCGGAACCCACTCCCCGCTCTCGAGCTGGACGAGGTCGCGCGCGTAGAGCGAGTCCTCGGCGACGAACCGCGCTGCGGCGGCCGCCCGATCGTAACGCCACGCCTCCCCGCGCCGGAGCGCGGCCTGCCAGTCCTCGCTGGCGAATCGGGCGCCCGCGAGCTGCCAGCCGTTGTCCCCCGGAGCGGCGGCGAAGTGGCCGTAGTAGAGGCCGAGTAGCGATTCCCCTCCCTCGTCGCGGAGGACGAGCAGCTCGGCGAAGACGCGGGTCGAGTCACCCGGCACCGGCTCCATCCGCACGATGCTCGGCCGGACCACGCCGGCCAGCCCGGCTGACCATTCGGCGGCCGTGCGCTGGCCACGAATTTCGGGGTGGACATAGGTGAAGGCGCGCTCGTAGCCGACCCCGCCGATCCCGATCATGCCCAGCGAGCCGGATCCGGTCTGCGCGAGAGCCCGGACGAACTGGCGGGCGGCCTCGACGGGTCCCGTCGGAAAAGACCGCTCTGAAGGAAGTCGCGGCTCGGGACGGACGAGCCAGGCGAAGCTCGCCGCCACGCTGTCGATGTGAATCGAACGATAGATCGTGTCGGCCACGACGGTCGCGGTGTCCGGGTCGCTACCCCGCGTGGCCGTCCGTCGCCGCTCGTCCGGGCCCTCGACCCAGACATCGGCCCGACACGCCCCGAGCAGGGCGAGAGCGAGAACTAGAGCGCGGGCCGAATGACGTGCGGGCATGAGAACGGCCCGTATATTGGTGCGACGGGCCGCACCCGACAACCGGCGACGTCACCCAGGAGGCCCATGAGCGTTCGCATGTCGACCCAGGTCCAGCCCCCGCCGTCCCTCCCTGGCGTGCCCCCTCGCTATCAGGTCTTCGACCGCCGCAAGAGCCCGCCCATGACGGTCGCGCGCTTCTACTTCGACCCGGTTCAGGACGGCGTCGTCTTCGAGGTCTACGACGACGAGTTCCGCGAGTTCCTGAAGCGGGCGCGCGGCTTGGAAGGCAAGCGGTTCGACTGGATGCTCGACGTGGCCCCCGACGCGCCCCACGACACCCGTCACGCCGTCGTCCGCCCCCACCCCATGCCGGTCCCCACCGATCACGGGGCGCCGGGCGATCCCGCACTCACGCTCGAGGAGGCGATCCAAGCCTGCAGCGAGCGGGAGTACTTCCGGGTCGTCCACGCGAGCGATCCGAAGTAGCGAACGAGCTTCCGGGACAGCGAGCCCGGAGGATCAGCGTCCTTCCGCGCCCCCGACTTCTCCCGATTCCTGGCGCGTGTAGAGCCCATCGAACACCACCTGCCAGTCCTCCGCTCCGCGGCGGACCTCCCACAGCTGGCCGACCTGGCCCTCGTCAAGCGGCGTCCAGGTGATCCGATGGGTCTCCGGACCCTTCTCGTCCCGCATCTCCCCTGAGAGCACCATCGAGCCCTCTTCGAGTCCACCCACGAGGAGCAGGAGGCCCCCCCGGTCGTCGACCCAGGTCTGGTGCCAAGTGCCCGTATGGGGATCGTATGCGTTGAGGCTGGTGCCGGTCATCCCAGACCTTCCCTGCCACCGCTCGCGGAGCGCGCAGCCGTCCAGGACACGGTCGATCTCGTTGGTCCCAGCCACCTCTCCTTCCGGGGTCGTCACCTCCCAGAATCCGATCCAGAAGTCGAACTGTCTGTGTTCCCGGGACGCGCACGCCTCGGAGGGCGCGTCGTCCTCCTGCGCGAACGCGACCGGGATCGATCCAAGGAGCATGAAGATGATGGCCGCTGCCAGTCGAAGACTCATCGATGCACCTCCCTGAAGGTGTCCGGCGCTGCCGACTCCGCGGGATCCCACGGTAGAACTCGGAGGATCGCGGGCACCATCCTTATCCGGCCACCCGAGCGCAGTCGAATCCTCCTCCAGCACGGCGAACGGCAAGGCAGGCCGCGGCCATTCGACGATCCCGGCGGAACGGCCCGGATTTTGCGCTATTCGCCCCATCCTCTTCTACCCACACAGGAGCGAACGTACATGCGATTCCGTGAATCGGTGCTTCTCGGCCTCTCGGTCGTGCTGCTCGGCACTCCCCTGTGGGCGCAGGAAACTCGCGTGGGGCCGGTGCCAAGGACCTGGAGCGGCGCAGGCGAGAGGCTGGATACCGAGCCCTTCCCGATCCGGGCAGGCTCCTGGCGGATCCACTGGGACACGGTCGACGCCGCCCCCGGCTCGTACCTCCTGATCACCGTGCGTCACGAGAGCGGCACGGCCATCGAGTCGTTCACCCATCAGGGCGAAGGCTCGGGATCCGACCGGGTCGACACTCGGCCCGGGATCTACTATCTGGAGATCACCGGGGTCGACTTGGAGTGGACGGTCTCGATGAGCGAACGAGTCCGCCCGACGAAACCGGGCCCACCGACCCTCCCCGTGCAGGCTTGCACCGGACGCGGGACGGTCGGCGGACAGGGGTTTGTGGACGCCGGTGTCGGTTTCGGAAACGATGCCCGGGTCTACGGGCTGGGCGGCGGCTATGACAGCCGTGGCCCCACGACCGTCAGGTTCGCGGGCATTTTCGGTGACAACGACGACGACTTTCCCGATACCTACGGCGCGGGCGGCAACATCCTCATCGAGGTCACCGCTGACCCCCTGAGCGTCTGCCCGAACTTCGGGCTCACCTACTCGCGATTCGAAGAGGTGGAGGAGCTCGAAGACCTGGGCATCGATTTCTGGACAGCATCGGCCGGCGTCGCGTTCGGCGTGGCCGTGCCGGCCGGGGACAGCGGCGTGTTCGTCATGCCGGTCGCCGCTCCGGCCCTGCTGGCCGTTCACGGACGCAGGTCCGTGGAGTTCGCGGGGGAGGTCGAGGAGGATTCGGAGACCGAGGTCGAGTTCGGCGCGACCGCCGGCCTCTTCTTCGGCGGCTCGCGATTGTACGGCGGCGTCTCGGTGAACGCGACGACCATCGAGGATTCCGACCCGACCTTCGGCCTGGGGTTCGGCGTCGCGTTCTGATCTGGTGCCAATGAGGAACGCCACCCGTCCATAGCGGCCGCCAGAACGAGGAGGATCATCACACGGAGTCGTCCGTCCGCGAGTCGACCGCGTCGATCTTCCTGAGCGTGTCGACGGCCCGGCGCTTGAAGCGGGCGTCCAGATCGCGGTAGTCCTCGTCCGAGAGCTTTCCGGTCGCGCGATCAAGCTCGAGCTCGTGGATCTCCCTGACGAGGCGGTCCTTCTCGGCCTCGAGGTCTCGCAGCTCGGCACTGGCCGCATCCCCGCCCGTCCGGGCTGCCAGGAGCGGCCAGGTCGCCAGCCACACGGCGCCGAGAAGGAGCCAGAGGCCCGCCAGGACGAGGAGCGGCGTCACGCGCCTGTCTCCTCGACGGCGATTTCGTCCGCCGGTTCCGCCGCCCGCTCCGGTTCCTGGCGACGGAGCCGCGATCCCGTCCGCCGCGTCGAAAGGGCGATCAGGATCCCGACCACCATGATCCCGCCCCCGATCCAGATCCAGAGCACCATCGGGTTCACCATCAGGGTCACGTCGACGGCGTCCGCGCCCGGCTGGTACGATTCCAAGATCGCGTAGAAGTCCTCGAACGGCCGCGACCAGATCGCCACCTCGGTGGTCACCTGTTCCTGCGCCAGGGGGTAGAAACGTCGCTCCGGGCGCATCCGCCTCGGCTCGGTACGACCGTCGCTGACGGTCAGATTGGCCACGGTGGCGGTGTAGTTGGGACCGCCCTCGACATCGGACCCCCGGTAGAGCACGCTGAAGGGACCGATCTCGACCTCGTCGCCAGGCCGCATGCGGACCGAGCGCTCGGCCACGAACAGGGCGCCGGCGATCCCGGCGAAGACGAAGACCACGCCGATGTGGACGATGTAGCCGCCGTAGCGCCGCCGGTTCCTCCCGATCAGCCCGAGAAGCGCTCTTACCGGACCGACCTCCCGGGATCGCATCCGGGCGCGGGCGCCGCGCCAGAGCTCCTGCCCGATCGTCGCCAGCACGAACGCGCCGAAGGCGATCACGCTGACCGCATACCACTGCCGGATCCCGAGCGCGACCGCCGCGATCCCGGCGCCGATCAGCACCCCCAGCGGCATCCGGAAGTTGCGCTCCAGGTTCCGCTTCGACGCCCGCCGCCAGGCGATCATCGGCCCGATGCCCAAAGTCAGGAGCAGGGCGATCGACAGCGGACCGTTCACCTGGTTGAAGAACGGGGGTCCCACCGAGATCCGCTCGCCGGTCACCGCCTCGGAGATGAACGGGAAGAAGGTCCCCCACCAGATGGCGAACGCGATCCCCACGAGCAGGAGGTTGTTGAAGAGAAAGGCGCTCTCCCGCGAGACGTACGACTCGAGGCGGTTCTCGCTCTCCAAGAGGTCCGAGCGCCACCAGGTCAGCGCTACCGCCCCACCCACCACGATCGCGAGGAAGGCGAGGAAGATGAACCCGATGTCGGTGGACGCGAAGGCGTGCACCGATTCGATGATCCCGCTCCTGGTCACGAACGTGCCGAGGATGGTCAGCGAAAACGCGGCCGTCACGAGGGCGATGTTCCACACCTTCAGCATCCCGCGCTTTTCCTGGATCATGATCGAGTGCACGAACGCGGCGCCCACGAACCATGGCATGATGGCCGAGTTCTCGACCGGGTCCCAGCCCCAGAACCCGCCCCAGCCGAGCTCGATGTAGGCCCAGTGCGAGCCCATGAGGTTGCCGATCGTGAGGAAGAGGAACGGAACCAGGGCCCACTTCCGCATCGCCGTGATCCAGTCAGCACCGAGGCGGCCGCGGATCAGCGCCGCCATCGCGAACGCGAACGGCACCGACCAGCCGACGTATCCGAGGTAGAGCGAGGGTGGATGGGCCGCCATCCACTGGTTCTGGAGCAGGGGGTTGAGCCCCATCCCGTCGGGCGGCGTGAAATCGAGGGTCACGAAGGGCTTCGAGCTGAAGACCATCACGCCGAGGAAGAACGCCATGATCGTCTGCAGGACCGCCGCCGCATGGGGTGCGAGGTCGGGCTGGCGCCGGCGATGGACCCACACCGCGGCCGTCGAGTAGCCGGCCAGGATGAACGCCCACAGGAGCATCGAGCCTTCCATTCCGCCCCACACGGCGGCGGCCTTGTAGAGGGGCGGCATCGCCCGGCTGGCGTTCTCGGCGACGTAGGCAATGCGGAACTGGTCGTTGAGGAAAGCGGCCGTCAGCAGCAGGTAGGCCAGACCGACGCAGGCGGCGGTCCCGTAGACGGATCCCAGGGCGGCGTCGATCAGCCGGGAATCTCTCCTGCGGCCACCCACGTGTCCCACGATCGCTCCGTAGAGCGCGAGAGCGAGCCCCACCCAGAGGGCGAGCGGGCCGAGCGAGTAGACGCTCAAGCGTCGTCCCCCTGCGATCCGCGGGCAATCAGTCGGCCGGTCAGCTCGGCGGCTCGCCGGTTGAGCCGCGCCTGGCGCGAGGAGAGACCCAGCAGGTAGCCGAACAGGACCGCCCAGAAGGCGATGTAGGCGGCCAGGTACCAGGTCATCGGGCGCCCTCCTTTCCGGCGCGAGAGGCGCGGGCGCCGCGATCGAGGAGCGTCTCCAGAAGATCGAGGTTCTCGGCCGTCCGTTCCTGCCAGACCCGCTGGATCAGGAGGTAGACGAAAACCAGCGTGAACGACGACAGCGAGACCAGGAGCGTGACGAGCATCGACGTCGGGAGCCCGCCGCCCGGATCGTCCATGATCATCACGACCGGCGGCGGGTGGAGCGTCCGCCACCACATGACCGACATGTGGATGATGGGGACGTCCAGAAATCCGATGATGCCCACGATCGCCGCCACCTTCCCGATGTCGACGCCCGGCCGGGCGAAGGCCCGCAGGAGCAGGTACCCGCCATAGATGAACCACAGAATGAGCGTCGTCGTGAGCCGGGCGTCCCAGGTCCAGAAGGCCCCCCAAATCGGCCGCCCCCACAGCATCCCGGTGACGAGCGTCAGCGTGGTGAAGAGGAAGCCGATCTCCGCCGCGCAATGGGCGAAGATGTCCCACAAGCGCGAGCGCTGCCACAGGTAGAGGCTCGAGGCCGCGAACACGACCGCGAACGAAGCGTAAGCGAGCCACGCCGAGGGGACGTGGATGTAGAAGATCTTCTGGGGGTAGCCCTGCACCACCTCGAGCGGCACCCACCAGAAGACCAGCCCGAAGGTGAACACCATCGTGCCGACCGCGAACCAGCCGATCCACGGCCGCACGTCCACCAGGAAGTGGTAGGTCCGTCCATCGAGGGTGGACCAGAATCCGCGCCAGGTCCGTGGCCACCTCATTCCTCGATCACCGTTCCGAACCCCATCGTGCACACCGTCCCGAAGATCACGTCGAACGCGAGCGCCAGCCCCAGCCAGTCGCCGTAATCGCCGCTGCCGGACGACAGCGCCTGACCGCCTTCGATCCCCGCCAGAAGAAGAGGAACGCTGAGCGGAAAGAGAAGGACCGGGAGCAGAAGCTGGCTGGCCGTGGTCCGCGCCGCCACCGCCGCGAAGAAGGTCCCGAGCGCGGCGTAGCCGACCGTCACCACGACCAGGAGCAGGGCGAACCGGGCCCAGTCGCCGTGGAGATCGAGGCGATAGAGCGTCGCTGCTGCCGGGACGAGCAGCGCTTCCAGCACCAGCAGGAACAGCGTCGCGCCGGCCCACTTGCCGAGGAACAGAAGTTCGCGGTCGACCGGCGTCAGCAGGAGGCCCTGCAGCGCGGCGTTCCTCTCCTCCTCCGCGAACCAGCGCTCGAAGCCCAGCGCCCCGGCGAAGAGAACGGCGGCCCAGAGAGCCCCCGGCCCCACGCGCGCGAGATCGGCCGGAGTCGGATCCCCGACGAACGCGAAGATCAGCACCACGAGCCCGGCGAAGACCACCATCGTGGCCAGGCTCTCGACCTTCCGCAGCTCCAGCCTGACGTCCTTGGCGACGATGGCGAGGGCGGGGCCGATCCCGGTCACGGCTCGCCCGCCCAACGTTCCATCACCGCCCGCTCGTAGCGTTCCGCCAGCCCGTCCGTCGCGACCTCCCAGCGGCCGGAGTCCACCGCGCAGCCGTCGACCAGGATCAGAAACCGGGTGGCCGCCCCTGGCACGCGCGCAAGGTCGTGAGTTGTGAAGAGAATCGCCCGACCCGCCGACCGGAGATCGCCGAGCGCGGCGATCAGCCGCTTCACCGAATGGGGATCCAGGCCGGCCAGCGGCTCGTCGAGGAGAAGGAGCCGCGGCTCGTGGATGATCGCGCGGGCGATCGAGAGGCGCTGCGCCTGCCCGCGGGAAAGGGTCCCCGCCCGGCGCTCGGCGAGCCCGCCCAGCCCTGCGCTCCTCAGCGCCTCGCGCGCCCGGCGGTCGGGATCCGCCAGACCGTAGAGGCGCGCGTAAAAGCGCAGGTTCTCCATCGCCGTCAGCCGGTCGTAGAGATAGGTGGCGTGGCTGAGAACGCCGACTTCGCGCTGACGGGAGGCGGGGGCGTCCAGCCAGTCCTCTCCGCCCAGGCGTACGGCGCCGGCGGTCGGTCGCGCGAGGCGCGCGAGCGTCCGGACGAGCGTCGTCTTCCCTGCCCCGTTCGGGCCGACGACCACCATCAGCTCGCCCTCGTCCAGCACGAACGACACCTCATCCAGCGCCCGCACGGCCCCGTAGGCGCGGGACAGGTCCTCGACCTCCAGCAGCGGTGCGGCCGCTGCCTCCGGGGAAACGCTCAGGGATCGGTGGCGGGCATCCGCGTCGCGCACCGAACGGACCGCTGCGTCACTCAGGACCGCGGTGCCGGGGCGGACTCCTCCAGAGCGCCTTCGGCCTGGTACTTGGACGGGCACTTGGCGAGGAGGGTCTCCGCGTGGAAGGTGCCGCCCTCGTCGAGCCGGCCCTCCACGACGACCTGGATCTCGGGGCGGAAGATGTCGGGGACGGTGCCACCGTAGACGACCGGGACCTCGGGCGAGCCCGCCGGGGCGTCGGTCCCGCGGATCGCGAAGCGGATCCGCCGCGTCTCGCCCTCTCTGACGATCGAGCCCGGCACGACGTCGCCCGAAAGGCGGATCTTCCCGTCCGCCCTGGCGGTGGCCGCCTCCAGCTCGTCGATCTCGTAGTAGTAGGTGAGGTTTTCGCGGGTCGCCGCGAACACCAGCCAGGCGATGGCGCCCGCCACGAGCGTGGCCGCGACGGCGATCCGTCCCACCTTCAGCCGTCGCACCGCGTCCTCCGATCGTCCGGGTCCATCACTCCGTCTCCTCGAGCTCGCGCTCCAGTCGTGTAAGATAAGGCGACTCGGGCGGGGGTTCCATGCTCTCCCTGGGTGGTGACCTGCGCGTCCACCGTCGAGCCGCCAGGAGCAGGCCCACCGCCCCCAGCGCGACCGCTGCCGTGGGCAGGATCCAGGCGGTCAGGTGGAACCCCCGCCGCGGCGGCTCGAGGAGGATCCACGCTCCGTAGCGCCCGACGAAGAACGACCGGATCTCGTCGTCCGTGCGGCCCTCGGCGACCAGCAGCCGGATCCGCCGCTTCATGTCCTCGGCCATGAAGGAGCGCGACTGCCGGATCGACTGGCTCCGGCAGACCGGGCAGCGGAGCTCGCCTTCGAGCGCCCGGGCGCGGGCCTCCTGCGCGGGCGTGAGCGCGACAGGCGCCGGCAGGGAGCCGGCGACGTCGGCATTGCCATCCGTGACCGTCTGGGCCGCAGCCGTCGCCGCGCCCAACGAGAGTGTGGCGATCAGCCAGGCACCGGCGACGGCGATCCGCGCGTCGCTTCCGGCGGTCATCTCGCGCCCCCTTCGTCGAGCGGGATCACCCTCTCCCGATCGCCGGTCGCCGCCCCCACGACGCCCCGGCTCAGCGCCGCCACCTGTCGCTCCAGCTCCGCGGTCGACAGCGGCCCTACGTGGCGGGCGAGGATGCGGCCGTCGGGGCCGATGAAGAATGTCTCCGGAACACCATAGAGCCCGTAGTCGACGGCCACCGATCCGTCGGCGTCGGAGCCGAGCCAGTAGGTCTTCCCGTAGCGCTGGATGAACGCGCGCGCGGCGTCGGGCTCGTCGTTGACCGCGATCCCGACGAAGGCGACCTGGGGCCCGTAGCGGCGCCAGCCGGCTTCGAGCACGGCCGCCTCGTCGCGGCACGACAGGCACCACGAGGCCCAGAAGTTGAGCACGACAGGCCGACCCGCGAGCTCGGCCAGCGCGAGGGAGGAGTCGGCTCCCGGTCCGGCCGCGGAGTCGACATCGAACAGCCGCACGTCGAACGCCGGGGCGGAGTGCCCGATCAGGGGCGACGCGAGGGTAGCCTCGCGCGTGAGCGCGTAGGCAAACATGCCGAATACGGCGACGAGGATGCCGAGGAGAAGAAACCGCTTCACCAACGCGAATCTCCCCTTCGCCACCCCGGACGGCAAACGCAGCCGTGTCTACCGCTACAGCGACTTCAGGTACTCGACCAGATCCCTCTTCTGCTCCGGGCTCAGGCCGAGGCTCAGAAAAGCGTCGTAGTGATCGACCACCGCTTCGAGCGTGGCCGCGCTCCCGTCGTGAAAGTAGGGCGGGTGCTGCCAGGCGCCGCGGAGGGGCGTCGTGCGATACCCGCCCGTCGTTCCACGCTCGGCCAGGACGGGATCCATTCCCGTCTCCGACGGCGCATGGACGCGCTCACCGGCGTCGGTGAAGGTCGGCGGAATGTGGCAGCTCGCGCAGTCTCCCTGCCCCATGAACACCACCTCTCCTCGCTCAGCCGCCTCGGGATCGAAGCTCCCCGGTGGCGGTTCCGGCGCGGGGATCGTGAGCTGATAGGCCTGCAGGTTGGGGAGCTTGGGGGTCACGAGGTCGGGCGAGGCGTCGATGTCGATCCCCAGCTCGGGATCGAAGAAGGACCCCTGGCCGTGCATCTGGGTCACCGCCACGTAGGCGTTCCAGTAGCTGACCGGCCCCTCCCCCGTGAACGTCTCCACCGGCACACCGTTCAGCCCATAGGCGGGGGGGATCACCGTCGGGTCGTTGAGGTTGTCGTGGTTCCAGTAGGCATCGTACATGCCGGGCCCCCATGACGTGAGGACCGCTTGAACGGCCGGATCCTGGAGCGCCGGCGAGAGCGAGAGTATGCGGCCCGGGTCCAGGTCCCGGTTCGGATAGCCGTCGAGGCGGCGGCCGATGCCCTCCTGTACCGAGTCGTCGACGTCCGAGTGACAGAGCGCGCAGGTGACCCCGACCCTCTCGATCCGACCGTCCACGACCTCCGCCTGGAGCCCGACCACGGCATCCAGCTCGAGGAGCGCCACGGTCGTCGCGGGATCGGTGAGATCGACCTGGCCCAGGATTCCCGGTGGCAGGGCCTCGGCGTCCACCTTGAGACCGACCGCCAGCGCGGTAAGCGGGTCGACCGCGCTCTCGATGACCTCGTGCATGCGGAGGGTATCGGTCCAGAATCGCTCGTCGCCGAAGGTGTCGAAGCGGAAGATCTCGCGCCCTGCGACGGGATCGCCCGGCGGGACCGGATCGCGACTCGACGGAGTTCGAGCTCCCCCGTCATCGTCACAGGCGGAGGCGAGACCGACGAACAGGAACGCCAGCATGGCCAGCGCGGTACTCATCGTTTCCCTTCCTTCCTGATTTCGAGCTCAGCTCTGGCGCGGGCGAGATCGTCCACACCTCTTTGTCCCGGGAGGGAAGGGACGTCGCAACACAGTAAGCCCGAAAGAAGGGATCGAGTGTTATCCTGGTCACAGATCGCGCTCGGTGTCGCTCTCGGACCGCTCGAGGAAATCGCGCAGGTTGCGCAGCGCGATCAACTCGATCCAGATCGGGCCCCGTGTGGAGTACCGGATCACTCCCTCTCTGCGCAGCCGGTTGAGCTCCCGGGAGACCACCTCGCGTCGGGCGCCCACCATCTTCGCCAGATCGTCCTGCCGGAGGTGTTGCGTGATCCGCACTCCCTCTGGCGTGTCCTCACCGAGCTTGTCTGCCAGCCTCAGCAGGGTTCGAACGAGACGCAAGCGGACGTGCTCCGATGCCAAGCTCAGGAGCTGTGCCTGGATCTCGGCCAGCTCCCCGTCCAGGGCGCGCATGAAATCAAGGAGGGTTTCGGGATGCCTCTGAAGATAGGCCACCAGATCGGCGCAGGAGAATTCCACGATCTCGCTCTCCTCCAATGCCCGCGCATGGTCTCTGCGCTCGCCCTCCGGGTGGCACGGGGCGCCGATGATGTCCCCCGCTTTGTGGATATCGACGATCAGCTCGCCACCGTCCGGCGAGACGAGGCTCGTTTTGACCAGACCCCGACGCAGGTAATAGCTGCTGGTGGCCGGATCTCCGGGGAGGTAGAGGAGCTCGCCGGCCGGAACGCGGCGCCCGGGACGCCTCTCGAGAACTTCGCAGAACTTTCCTCGAAACAACGCGGCAACGGTCGAGAACCGCTCGTTCTCCGCCAGAGGCGTCACGCGCTCTCCCCCTCCGGCAAGCGCCCTTTGAGCCCTTCTTTGGTAACCGGCCTGGCCTCTTCGATGATCTGACGCGCCGCGTCCGTCTGCCCCCAAGTGTTCCAGAGCAGTACTCCTCGCACACGGTTATCCGCGAGGTAGTAGACCACTCCTTCCCGAAAAGGCTCCTTCCAATCCGCGTACGTGTCGTACCGGGCATCCACCGACCCCACTGCCTCGAACCCCAGATCGAAGAGGTCGGAGTAGAAGAAGGGGAGACGGTCGTAAGGGCTCGCTTCGCCCGCCATGGCGAGCCCGGCGGCGCGCCCCATCGCGTTGGCGTTGTCCTCGTGCTCCACACGAATCCGCGCGCCGAGTACCGACTGGTGGAAGCTCGCGACGTCCCCCGCCGCGTAGACGTCCGTCCGGCTCGTACGCAACAGCTGATCGACCTCGATGCCATCCCCTACCTCGAGGCCCGCGTCCCGCGCCAGCTCGACATTCGGCTGGATGCCGATTCCGACCACCGCGACGTCCGCCTCGAGCCCGTCCGCGCCGGCGTGTAGAACGGCTACCCTTTCTCCCCTCTCCTCCAGCCCCACGTGCCCTCCCCCTCGCACCACCACGCCCTGCTCCTGATAGTAATCGACCAGAAAGCTCGAGAGATCCGGGGGAAACAGCTGCGTCCCCAGCCCGTCCCGGCCGACGAACATCACGACCTCGCGGCCGTGCATGCGGAGCGCCGCGGCGATTTCCATCGCGATGAACCCTCCCCCCACGACTACGAACCGAACCGGTTCCTCCGCGAGATCGCGGAGACGATGGTAGTCGTCCAGTGTGCGGTAGGTGAGGATCCGCTCTCCGGAACCGCCCAGGCGGCGTGGAGCACCGCCGGTCGCGATCAGCAGCTTCCCGTAGCCATACACGGCGCCCTGATCGTCGATCACGCTCTTGTTTTGGAGGTCGATCCCCTGAATTCTGCGTCCGAGATGCAGGACCGCTCCCGTGCCCTCGGTTTCCCGCCAGATGGCGGACTCAGGCTCTCCCTTCCAAAGAGCCTTGCTGAGGGGCGGCCGGTCGTACGGTGGGTGGGACTCGGAGCCGACCACCCCGATCGTGCCGTCGGAGTCAGCCTCACGGATGCCATGCAGGGCCGCGTCCGCCGTCATTCCACCACCGATGACAAAGTAATCATAGATAGGCATCAGAATCCTCCATTTGTTGGGCTATAGTTATGATAGACGAAACTTATTTAAATGTCAACCGGGGTCGATGGAACTGACGCTCTGAGCGGGCACCCCGAGCCTCGTCGCGTTCCCTTTGCTCGGAGGTGCCCGGCACGATATCCTTTTGGCCATGCCCGCCCCCCGCTACACGATCCGCCGCTACACCGGCGCGGGCGCCGAGGAGGTCGGCGCCCTGTACACGCTCCCGAGCCATGGCCAGGTCGCCCTCCATACCCAGGACGAGGCGCTGGTCGACCTTCTGGCGGCGAAGGGGATCCTCGATCCCGCGCGGCCTCCCCTTCTCGATGCCGGAGGGGACGACGTCCACGGCAGCTACCGGATCCGGCCCCAGATCAACTTCTTCTTCGCGCCCCCGATCGAGGACTTGGCCGAGGCGATCCGCTCAGCCACGGGCGAGGACGGCTTCACGGTGACCGAAGCCGTTGCGGCGGCGCGTTGATCCTCCCCTGACGGGCGCGAAGATCCTGACGGAGGCGGAGGAGCGGCGCTTGCCGCCGGACTCGGACCCCGACGCCCCGGCCGTCGCGCTCGCTGGCGTATCCAAGCGCTACGGGGACGTGGTCGCCGTGGACGACCTGGATCTGGTCGTGCCCCGCGGCGCGACCTACGGATTCCTCGGGCCTAATGGCGCCGGCAAGACCACCACCATCCGCATCCTGCTCCGGATCCTCGAGGCCGACGAGGGCGAGGTCCGGCTCCTCGGCGGCGCTCCCGACCGCGACACCCTCGACCGGGTCGGCTACCTCCCCGAGGAGCGCGGCCTCTACCGCCGCATGAGGGTCCGCGATCTGCTCGAGTTCCTGGCCGAGCTCAAAGGGCTCCGGCGGGAAGAATCCCGTCCGCGGATCGAGCACTGGCTCGAGCGCTTCGACCTCCTCGACCGGGCCGGGGACCGGGTCCAGGACTTCTCGAAGGGCATGCAGCAGAAGCTCCAATTCATCGCCGCCGTCCTGCACGAGCCGGAGCTGGTCGTGCTGGACGAGCCCTTCGGCGGGCTCGACCCCCTCAACCAGCGGGCGCTGCGCGAGGTGATCGCCGATCTCCAGCGGGCCGGACGGACGATCCTCTTCAGCACGCATCTGATCGAGCACGCCGAGCGGCTCTGCGACCACGTCTGTATCATCGCCCACGGCCGGAAGGTGCTGGACGGACCGCTGGCGCGTATCCGCCGCGAGCAGGGCGGCGGCTACGTGGCGCTGAGTCTCGATGGCGGCCCGATCGACGATGTGAGCGCCACGGTCGCCGGAATCCAGGCGGCTCCCATGGTGGCGCGGGCGAGCGCAGACGGGACCGACCTCGAGGTGGCGCTTCGGGACGGAAGCGGACCCCAGGAGCTGCTGGCCTGGCTGGTCGCCGAGGAAGTCCCCGTCCGGCGCTTCGAGCGGGTCGAGCCCTCGCTCACCCAGATCTTCATCGAGCGGGTCGGGATCGATCCCGCCACCCTGGAGGCGGGGCCCGTCGAAGCCGCCCGTGCGTGACGCGTGGGTGATCCTGCGCCGGGAGTTCCGCGCCTTCGTCCGCTCGCGCGCCTATCTGCTCGGGACCCTCTTCGGGCCCTTCATGATCGCCCTGCTCTTCGTGCTGCCGGTCTGGTTCATGAGCCGGAGCAGCGAGCGCCACGTAGCCATCGTCGACGGGACGGGACGCGGACTGGGCGCCGCCGTCCGGGCCGCGCTCACCGAGCCGCCCGCGATCGAGGGCGCCGAACAGGAGCGGGAGCGATATCGGGTCGAGATCCTCGAGGTCGAACGCCATCGGGGAGAGATCCCCGACACGCTGCTCGCCGGCCTCAAGCGCCGCGTGGCGGCCGACTCGCTGGACGGCTTCCTGTGGCTCCCGGCGGGGATCCTGCGCGGCTCCGGGGCCCGCTATGTCGGGGAGAACGCGACCAGCTTCGGCGAGATGGGAGACCTGCGCGCGGCCGTGCAGCGGGCGGTCCAGGTGTCGCGGCTCCGCGGCTCGGGCATCGACCCCGGCGCGGTGGGGGCGGCCTTCCGTCCCGTGGAGCTCGAGGTGAGGAAGCCCGAGGGCGGCGCCGCGGCCGGCACGCCCGACGCGCTCATCGTGCTGGCCCAGTTCATGGGCTTCATCACCTACTTCCTGATCATCATCTACGGCTACGCCGTCGCGCGCGGGGTCCAGGAGGAGAAGCGGGATCGCATCGTTGAGATCCTGATGAGCTCCGTCAGCCCGCAGGCGCTCATGACCGGCAAGGTCCTGGGGATCGGCGCGGCCGGTCTCCTCCAGATCTCGATCTGGGCCGGCTTCGCCGCGCTCGCGTTCGCGTTGGGCGACGAGATCCTGAGCGGGTTCGGCATGGGGGCTCCACGCCTCCCCGACGTGCCGCTCCGGGTGTGGCTCATTTTCCTGGGCTGGTTCCTGGGGGGCTTCCTGCTGTACGCCGCCCTCTACGCCGCGGCCGGTGCGCTCTCGACCTCCGACCACGAAGTCCAGCAGCTCCAGTTCCCGGTCATGATGCCGCTCATGGTCGGCTTCTTCATGGTCTTTGCCGTGTTCGACGACCCCGAGGGTACGATCGCCGTGGCGGGCTCGATGATCCCCTTCACCTCGCCGATCGTGATGCCGATCCGGGTGGCCATGACCAGGGTGCCGCCGCTCGAGCTGGCGGGCTCATTGGGGCTCCTCGTGGCGACCTGCGCCGGGCTTCTTTGGCTGGGCGGGAGGATCTACCGGGTGTCGGTGCTGGCGACCGGCAAGCGGCCCTCGCCGCGGCAGCTGTGGCGGTGGATGCGGGCTGGGTAAACTGCCTGAAGCACCTAGCAGGCCGTCCGCCAAATCCAGAGCCGCATGAAGAACGCGTCGGGCACCATCGAGGGAATCCTCGGCGATGAACTCGAGGACCTCGTTGAGGGCCTCTCGCGCTTCATGAGTCCAGACTACTCTGCGACGCCGACTTGCCATCGACGTCGAAGAGCGTGCGTCCTAGTCCCCCCGCAGCCTCTCCAGCCCCCCCTCCTCCCCCATCACCACCAGCACAACACCCCGCCGCAGCACGCTGTCCGCGCGCGGGGCGACGCGCGTCTCCTGGCCGGTCGCGTCGATCCGCTGGATCGCGATCACGCTGATCCCGTAGCGCTCGCGTAGACCGGTTTCCCTTAGCGACTTCCCGACCAGCTCGGCGGGGACGGGCAGCTTCGACATCTGCTCGTGCGCCGGCAGCTCGAAGTAGTCGAAGCCGGCCCCCTCGACGGCGCGGACCTTGGCCAGCAGCGTGTTCCGACGCAGGATCTCGCGGTCGAAGGCCCCCAGCACGTCGCGGCGCGTGACGATCCCCTGGAAGTGGCGCTCCTCGGGGTCGTCGACGACCGGGAGCTGGCCGAGGTCGCGGAACCAGAGCTTCTCGTTCACCTCGACCAGCGAGTCGTCGGGCGTGACGACCGGGATCTCGGTCACCAGATCGGCGGCGATCACGAGCGGCCCGTAGCCGCCCCCTTCTCCGAGCACACGCTTCATGGCGTGCAGCTCGACGATCCCCAGCAGCCGCCCCTCCCCGTCCCCGATGTAGATCTGGAGCGCCCGTGAATCCTGGAACACCTCGACGATCCGCTCGAATGGCAACTCGGCCGGGTAGAGAGGCACGTCGGTCAGCATGATGTCGCGCACCACGAGCGAGCGCATGAGCCGCTCCTGCGCCGTTCCCTCCCAGCGCATCCCGCGCTGGCGCAGCTCCTCGGTGTAGATCGATGTCCGGCGGATCGTCCGCGCCGTCCAGTAGGCCATGACCGAGGTCAGCATGAGCGGCAGCACGATCCCGTAGTTCTGGGTCAGCTCGAAGACCATGAGGATCGCCAGCAGCGGCGCATGCGTCGTCCCCGCGATGACACCGCCCATGCCGGCCAGCGCGTACGCTCCGGCAGTCGCCGTCTCGCCGGGCACCGCCTGGTGGAGCCCGACTCCGAACACGCCGCCCAGCATGGCACCCAAGAACATCGTCGCCGTGAAGACACCGCCCGAGCCCCCCGAGGCGAGGGTCGCGGTCGTGGCCAGCAGCTTGAGGAAGAAGAGGAGGGACATGAGGCCCAGCGCGACGCCTCCCGCCAGAACCAGGTTGATGCCCTCATAGCCGTTCCCGAGGACGTACGGCGAGGCGAGCGCGAGGAGTCCGACCACGAGGCCCCCGAGGGGGGTCCGGACGACGGTCGGCAACTCGAACCGATTCCACAGCGCGTACATCCGCTCCATCGTCACTTGGAATAGCACGCTCGCCAGCCCGGCCAGGAAACCGAGCGCGAGGTATGGCACGATCTCGATGGCCGAGACCATGGCGTAATCGGCGCCCGGCGCGTAGATCGGCCCCGGTCCGGCGAAGAAGCGGGTGACGATGGTCGAGATCGCGGCCGCCACGATCGCCGGCCCGAAGAAGGCCATGTTGAAGGAGCCGATGATGACTTCCATCACGAAGAGCGCCCCCGCGATCGGCGTGTTGTAGGCGGCCGCGAATCCGGCGGCGATCCCCGCCGCCACCAGGATGCGAACGCGCTCCTCGGAGAAGTGAAACGAGCGTCCCACGCGCGAGCCGAGCGCAGCCGCGATCTGCCCCATCGGGCCCTCGCGTCCGACCGCGCCGCCCGAGGCCAGCGTCATGAGCGAGGCCGATGCCCGCTCGAGGGATCGGCCGAGACGAATCGTGTGGCCACCGAGCGAAATGACCTCGAGGATCTCGGGGAAGCCACCCGCGTCGCCGCGTCGGAGGGCGAACAGCCCGGCCAGCGCCGCCGCCAGGGCCCCGCCCAGGACGGGGACGACGACCCGGAGCCACAACGGCGCGTCTGTAGCCGCCGAGATGATGTCCCCGGCCTGGCCCCAGAATCCGTTCACGGCCAGATCGAAGAGCCAGCGGAACCCCGCACCGGCCAGACCCCCCAGGAGTCCCACCAGACAGACGGCGGTGAAGAAGAGCGCGTTCTCGTTGTCGGCGAAGAGGACCCGGAGGCGACGCACGAAGATGCGCATCGGCAGGCCGATCACGCGCAGGAGCGTGTACTTGCGGGGGATGCGGAGCGTCACGCGGCTAGGATAGCGCCCGCGTCGGCCGAGGTGCTACGGGGAAGCCCTGGAGAGCGATGCGTAGCGCCGGCTACGCCGTCCCGGTCGCCTTCTTCTGCCGCCGCTGGTAGCGGCGCTGCTTGGCGCGGTTGCCGCACTCGCGCATCTCGCACCAGCGGCGGCTCTTGTTCCGGCTCTCGTCCAGAAAGAGCCAGGTGCAGTTCTCCCCACCGCATCCCTTGACCCGTTCGAGCTGATCCGAGCTCAGGAGATCGGCGGCATCCCCGACGAGGAGCCAGAGGATCCGGTCCAGCCGGTTCTCCGTGTCGACGAACTCCCACTCGAATCGGCCCGCCGCCGGAACGAGCCGCCGATGCGCGAGCGCCTCCGCGAGCTCGCGGTCCAGGACGGCGAGATCCCCCGGGTCCGGACGGTCGCCCTCCCTGACCGCAGTGAACACGCGGAAGAGGGCCTCCCGCAGGTCGATGGTCCGCGTGTGCACGCTGGCGGCCTCCGCGGGATGAGCTTCGGCCTCGCCGAGCAACCGCTCCGTCTCGTCCTCGTCGATCACCGCGGCGAAGGCGCCCCACCGGGCGAGATCGGCGTAATCCACGAGCCGCTCCGGGGAATCGTTCCGGACCCCGCCTTCGGTGTTGATGAAATCCAGGCTCGGCCGGCCCCCGACCAGGCTCACGTTTGTGAAATCAATGTCACTCATATCTATTCATGCCTTTTTCATGACTCTCCAAAATAACCTGTATAATTGACTTGACAGGTTAGCCCACGCTCCTCTATAATGGAACCACCAAAACAATGATAGCCGGTTATAACGGCCGCGTCAACGGGGCTTCGAAGCCCCATCGCTACGGGAGGCTCCAGATGTTGGCCAGGCTTCTCTCCTCGAAAGCCGATTCGTCCCCCTTCAGAGGTGGTGCGCGGCGCATCCTCGCGAACCTGCGCTCATCGGTCATCCCGATCGACGGCGATCCGGGGCGGGTACGGCCGACCACTGACCGGGATCCGGAAGCCGACGGCGACGCATCCGGCGGCGACGCACCCGGCGGCGACGCACCCGACCGACTGGAGGGTATCGCCTCCCGGTACCCGGCCGCGCATCCGCCGCTCCGCACCCGCACCCGCAACGCGGCCGAGGAATGGATCCCCACCTCCGTCCTCTATGGGCCACCCTTTTGAGGACCGGGCAGGCGCGCGCGTTCCTGGCCCTGGGGGCGGCGTGTTCGCTCTGGGGCGGCTCCTTCCTCTTCGCCAAGGTCGCCCTGGTGGAGATGGGCCCGAGCCACGTGCTCCTCTACCGGTTCGGGCTCGCCGCAGCACCGCTGTCGATCCTGGTCGTCAAAAGCCGCCTGCTCCCGCGCGGAGAAGACTGGCCGCTCCTCGTCCTCACCGGGATTCTTTGCGTCCCGGTCACCATGCTGATTCAGTTCGAGGGTCTCACCCGGACGAGCGTGACGAGCGCGTCCCTGATCGTGGGAACGGGAACGCCGCTGCTCGCCCTGGCGGCGGTCCTCTTCGAGCGCGAGCGGCTGGGTCGGACCGGCTGGCTGGCGGTCCTCCTCTCGAGTCTCGGGATCGCTGTTATGGTCGGTCAGCCTGGTGCCGGCCGGGCATGGCTCGGTGATCTGCTGGTGTTCCTCTCCATGGCGGTGTCGGCGGCGTGGATTCTCCTCAGCCGGCGCCTCGTCAGGCGCTATCCGCCAGCCATCGCGAGCGCGTGGATCCTGATCGCCGGAACCGTCGCGCTCGTGCCCATCGTCCTGGCGGCGGACGGGCCCCCTCCGCTCGCCCTCAGCGGCCGGGTCTGGGGGTCCTTGCTGGCGCTCGCCATAGGCTGCACGGTGGCAGCTTTCCTGCTCTGGAACTGGGGGGTCGACCGGGTGGCCGCCGGTCGAGCGGCTCCCTTCATCAATCTGGAGCCCGTGGTCGGCGCCGCGCTCGGCGTCCTCCTCCTGGGCGATGCGCTCGGTGGCGGCACGTTGGCCGGGGGCACGCTCGTCCTGCTGGCCGCTGCGCTGGCCTCGCTCCCGCGGGACGAGCGGGAACCTTGTCCTACCGATCCTCGTCCGTCGAGAACCGTCCGGCGACCGCCGCAACGGACGGCGGGTGTGGCGCTGGGGGGCCCTGTCCGGACGGCTCTAGGAAATCGCGACCTCGCGCGCGGAGCGACGCGCCGGGCGCTCGATGAACCTGCCGCGCCCCGGGGTCCCCACGAACTCGCCGTCCAGGGCCGCCAGCTCGCCGCGGACCCACACACGGGTCGGCGCGCCGACGGTCTCGAACCCCTCGAACACGTTGTAGTCGCAGCGCGAGTGGTGGGTCTTCGCCGAGATCGTGTTCGTGGCGGCAGGGTCCCACAGGACCAGGTCCGCGTCCGCCCCCACCGCGATCGTTCCCTTCCGCGGATACAGGCCGTAGATCTTCGCCGGATTGCTGCAACAGAGCTCGACCCAGCGGCTCACGTCAATCCGCCCCTCGCGGACGCCGTGCGTGTACAGGAGCGCCATCCGTTCCTCGATCCCGAGGAGCCCGTTCGGGATCAGGCGGAAGTCGTCCCGCCCCATCTCCTTCTGCCCCTCGAAGCTGAACGCGCAGTGGTCGGTCCCGACGACCGAGATCTGATCGGTCTGGAGCGCGTTCCAGAGCGCCGCCTGATCCTCCTTCTTCCGAAGGGGTGGCGAGAGCACGTATTTGGCGCCCTCGAATCCGGGGAGGTCGTAGAGGGAGTCGTCAAGGAGGAGATACTGCGGACAGGTCTCGCCCCAGACCCTCTCGCCGCGGGCGCGGGCCGCGGCGATCCGCTCGATCGCGTCGTCGCAGGTGACATGGACGATGTAGACCTCCTGCCCGGCGATCGCGGCCAGATCGATAACGCGTCCGGTGGCCTCGCCCTCGGCCCGCGGCGGCTGGGCCAGGGCGTGATAGGGCGGCCCGGTCTTCCCTGCCTCCGCGAAGCGGTCGGCGAGCAGGAGCTGCACGTCCCCGTTCACCGCGTGCACGTTCACCATGGCACCGGCGTCCCGGGTCGCCTCGAGGATATGGAAGATCTGCTCGTCGTCCACGCCGAGGACGCCCTTGTACGCCATGAAGATCTTGAACGAGGTGATGCCGTGGTCGTGGACGATCTTCGGGATCTCCCCGGCGATTCGATCGTCCCAATCCACCACCGCCATGTGGAACGTGTAGTCGTGGGACGCCCCGTCCGACTTCGCCTTCCACGCTTCGAGGGTGTCGAGCAGCGAATCGCCCTTCCCGGGGATCACGAAGTCGATCAAGCCGGTCGTCCCGCCCATGATGGCGGCGATCGTGCCGCTCTTCATGTCGTCGATCGAAATCGTGCCCATGAAGGGGAGCGCCATGTGGACGTGCGGATCGATCCCGCCGGGGATCAGGAGCCGGTCGGAGCCGTCGACTACCTCCTCGCCGGAATCGGCCGGCAGGTCCTCGCCGATCGCGGCGATCCGCTCGCCCTCGATGCGGACGTCAGCGCGATAGATGTCGCTGGCGGTGACGATCTCGGCATCGCGGATGATGGTGCTCATCGAGCTGTTTCCTCCTGCTGGCCGTCGTGTCGGTCCCGCGGGAACATCGGTGTGGGGGCGGGGCTACGATCGAAAGTAGCCCGTCTCCCCCCCACGAGTGTACTCTGCCGTCCGATTGGAATCCCACTCTTCGTAAGGACACAAGGAGGCATAGCATGATCCGCAAGATGGCCTTCGTCGGCCACCCGACCCGTGACCTCGATCGCGCCAAGCGCTTCTACGGCGAGGTCCTCGGCCTGCGCCACAGCAAGGATTACGAAGGCCGGTGGTCGGAGTTCACGACCCCGGAGGGCAAGACGATCGCGCTCGACACCTACTCGCCGGAGGCGATCGATTCCCCGACGCCCTACCTGGCCCTGGAGACCGACGACATCGAGGCCGAGGTCGCCCGGCTGCGTGAAGCGGGCGTCACGGTGGTCCGGGACATCTGGGCCAACCACGATGCCGACGAGCAGGAGATCTGCCGGATGGCGATCGTCCTGGATCCCGAGGGCAACCCGGTCATGCTCCACCAGACCGCCGCCTGGCGGACGGAGGCAGAATCGGCTGGCTGACGGGTTTGATCCCAGGCGTGGAACACGTCGGCGCCGGTGCATGACAACTCCAATCCAGCTGCAGGGGCGAAAAACGTGCCTCATCTCATTGTACTGGGGCAGTCGCAGACAGGCGGGCTCGGCTGAGCTACTCCAGAACCTCGATCCGGTCCTCCCGGTTGGGCACCACGCACAGGAACTCGAACGGCTCGTCGCCCGTCGCTTCGTACCAGTGAGGGGTGCCGGCGGGGATGTAGAGGACGCTGCCAGGTCCGACTTCGACCTCGTCGTCGCCGATTCCGATCCGCGCCCGGCCGCGGAGAACGTACTGCTCGTGCTCGACCGAGTTGGTGTGCTTCGGCATCCCGCCACCCGGCTCCATCACGAACCGCCGCAGGGCGAAGCTGGGCGCCTCGTCCGGTCCGATCAGAACCTGACGCGTGGTGCCGCTGCCGGCGGCGACGGGCTCGGCGTCGACAGAGTCGACATCCCGGACGACATGGCTCGGCTTCATCAGTAGATCAGGCTCTCCCGCTTCCGTCCCGTGTAATCGATGTACACGGTCTTCCACTCGCTGAAGAAGTCGATCGCGGTCCGGCCCATCTCGCGCATCCCAACGCCGGTGGCCTTGGTGCCACCGAACGGGAGCTGTGCCTCCCCGCCCATGGTTGGGCTGTTGACGTGGGTGATGCCGGTTTCGATCCCGTGGATGAAGCGGAAGGCGCGCGCGTTGTCGCTCGTGTAGATCGACGAGGTGAGACCGTAGCGAGTGTTGTTGCAGGTCTCGAGCCCCTCATCGAAGTCCTCCACCCGGATCACCGACAGCACGGGCCCGAAGATCTCCTCCTGGGCGATCCGGCCGTCGGGGTCGACCCGGTCGAAGACGGTCGGCGCCACGAAGAACCCCTTGTGATGCTCCTCGCCAGTCAGCGGCTCGCCCCCGATCAGGCACTTCGCTCCTTCCTCGCGGCCGATCTCGATGTACTCCAGGACGGTGTCGAACTGCTCCTCGTCCACCGCCGGGCCCATGTCGGTCGACTCGTCCATCCCGTCCCCGACGCGGAGACGATGGGTCAGCCCGACGAGACGCTCGACGAACTCGTCGGCGATCGCCTCGACCAGGACGGCTCGCGAGGTCGCGGTGCAGCGCTGACCCGTCGAGCCGAAAGCGCCTTGCAGCGTTCCCTCGACGGCCAGCTCCAGATCGGCGTCCTCGAGTACGAGGACGGGGTTCTTTCCGCCCATCTCGCACTGCACCTTCTTCATCCGCTCGGCGCCGCTCGCGTACAGGCGGCCCCCGACGTCGTTGGATCCCGTGAACGAGAGCGCCTTGACGCGCGGATCCTCCACGATCGCCCGACCGACGGATCCCCCCTCCCCGTAGACGAGGTTGAGAACGCCGCCGGGCAGCTTCGCCTCCTCGAACATCTCCACGATCATGTGCGCGGTGGCCGGGGTCAGTGAGGCAGGCTTGAAGATGACCGTGTTCCCGGCCACCAGGGCAGGCGCGATCTTCCAGCACGGGATCGCGACCGGGAAGTTCCACGGCGTGATGGCACCGACGACGCCGACCGGCTCGCGTAGCGTGTAGGCGAAGGTGTTCTGCATCTCGGAGGGCATCGTCTCGCCGGCCAGACGCATGCCCTCGCCCGCCATGAACTCCAGGATGTTGAGGGTCTTGGCGACCTCGCCCCGCGCCTCGGGGAGGATCTTTCCCTCTTCGCGGGTCATCGTCCTGGCCAACTCTTCGGCGCGCTCGCTCATCAGGCGATGCACGCGCGAGATCACGCGACCGCGCTCGGGCGCGGGAACGTCACGCCACGCCGGCAGGGCCCGCGCGGCCGCGGTGATCGCCTCCTCCGCCTCGGCCGTCGTGGAGAGCGGGAGCTCGCCCAGGACGTCGTCGGTGTCGGCCGGGTTCAGGTTGGGCGCCCACTCACCACTGTTCCCCGACCGCCACGCGCCGTCGATGTAGTTCCGATACCGCTTCACCCGGGTCCCGATCGCGCGTCGTGGCGGAACTGCCAAGCGACGAAGAGGAGGGACATGATGAGGAGCACGTTGACGAACACGACCGCCTCGTCCGGCCTCCACCCGATCAACAGCATGAGCATCATGGCGAAGGTCTGCAGGAGCGCTGCGAGTAGGCAGAGGATCGTCATCGGGACCGCGCGGAGGCGCACGGCGATCGCGCCGATCGCCAGCATCCCCACGATCATGTAGAGCATGTAGGCGGCGATCCGATCGGATTGGTTGATGGGGGGAGTGGAGTCGAGGATCAGATAGACGTAGAGGCCGAACACCGGGACCAGCAGCAGCCGGGAGAGCCGCGTGGATCGGGCCATCTCGGGACGGGTCCGCTTTTTTCGCTCCATCGTTCCTGGCGATCCCTCCGTCACCCGGCCGCCGCCAGGCTGTCATCGAGGACGCCCAGCGCCCGGTCGATCTCGTCGGGTCCGATGTTCAGGCATGGCGAGATCCTGATCACGTTGCCGTACAGGCCGCCCTTACCGATCAGGAGCCCGCGCCTCCGCGTCTCCTCGAGGAGTCGGGTGGTCTCCCTGGGGGCCGGCTCTTTGGTCTTGCGGTCGGTCACGAGCTCGATCGCCTGCATGAGCCCCATGCCGCGGACGTCGCCGATCAACGGGTGCCGTTCCTTCAGCTTCTCGAGCCCGTCACGGAGATGCCTCCCCTGCACGGCGGCGTTCTCCACCAGCCCCTCCTCCTCGATCACCTGGATCGTCGCCCGCGAGGCCGCGCAGGCGACCGGATTGCCCCCGAAGGTCGAGATCGTGAGCCCCTTCCACTCGGAGGCCAGCTCCGGCGTCGTCACCGTGACCCCCATCGGCATGCCGTTGGCCACCCCCTTGGCCATGGTCATCATGTCGGGGACCACGCCGTACTGTTCGATGCCCCACCATTTCTCCCCGGTCCGGCCCCAGCCGGTCTGGACCTCGTCGGCGATGAAGAGCCCGCCGTGCCGATGCACGATCTCGGCGACGATCTGGAAGTACTCCTTGGGCGGAGTGATGAACCCGCCGGCACCCAAGATCGGCTCGGCGAGGAAGGCGGCCACGTTCCCCGGCGTGGTCGTTCGGATCAGCTCCTCGATGTCCTCAGCACAGGCCACTCCGCACTCGGGATAGGTGAGCTTCAGCGGGCATCTGTAGCAGTAGGGGGCCAGGGCGTGCTTGACGCCGGCTACGTAGTCGATCGAGCGCCACGGCGCTTGCCCGGTCACGGTGACGGCGAGCATCGAGCGCCCCGAGTAGCCATACCGGAGCGCGATGATCGACTGATTTCCCGTCGCGGCGCGGGCCAGCATGAGCGCGGTCTCGTCGGCCTCCGTGCCGCTGTTGGTAAAGAACGACTTGGTGAGATCCCCCGGCGTCAGCGACGCGATCTTCCCGGCCAGCTCGACGATCGGCGCGGTCGGGTAGAGGGTCGAGGAGTGAACGAGGGTCTCGGCCTGATCCTGGATCGCCTGGGTGACGGTCGGGTGGCAGTGGCCGACCGAGACGGTCAGGATCCCGCCGAAGAAGTCCAGGTACTCGTTGCCGTCGAAGTCGTAGAGAAAGTGGCCGCGGCCGCGGGCTAGCGGAAGCGGCGTCTCGTAATAGCGAATGACCGCGTCCCAGAGGTAGCGGTCGTGCTTCTCGTTGATTCCGGCGGCGTTGACCGCGTCGCCAGCCACGCCGGTGTCCGTCGTGTCGTTCACAGCAGCTGCGCGATCTCCTCATACGTCTCGGGCCGGCGGTCGCGGTAGAACTGCCACGTCTGGCGGACCTCCTCGATCATGTCGAGGTCGAGGTCGGCAACCACGACCGCGTCCTCGTCCCGCGGCGCCTGCGCCAGGATCTTCCCGCGTGGATCGCAGAAGTACGACTTCCCATAGAACTCGCCGATATTCCACGGACTCTCGTGGCCGACCCGGTTGATCGCGCCGATGAAGTAGCCGTTGGCGACCGCGTGGGCCGGCTGCTCGAGCTCCCACAGGTACTCGGAGAGCCCGGCCACCGTGGCCGACGGGTTGAACACGATCTCGGCCCCCTTGAGTCCCAGGATCCGCGCCCCTTCCGGGAAGTGCCGGTCGTAGCAGATGTAGACCCCGATCGTCCCGAACACAGTGTGGAAGACCGGGTAACCCAGGTTGCCGGGCTTGAAGAAGAACTTCTCCCAGAAGCCCGGCGCGCAATGGGGGATGTGGTGCTTTCTGTACTTGCCGAGATAGCTCCCGTCCGCGTCATAGACCGCGGCCGTGTTGTAGTAGACGCCGGTCAGGTCCTTCTCGTACACGGGCACCACGAGCACCATCCCGTGCTCCTTGGCCCGCTCGGCCATCAGCCGGCACGTCGGACCATCGGGGACTGCCTCGGTCAGCGCGTACCACTTCCGGTCCTGGTCGGCCGGGAAGTAGGGGCCGTAGAAGAGTTCCTGGAGGCAGCATACCTGGACGCCTTTCTCCGTTGCTTCTTCGAGCAACGCGACATGCTTGTCGATCATCCGCCGCTTGATCTCCTCGATCGGCCGGCTGGCGTCGCCGTCGGGGATCGCGGCCTGGATCAGGCCGCCCTTCACGATGCGCGGCATCTAGATGACCCCTCTCTCTCCGAGGCTACGGATTTCCGAGCTCGAGTACCCAACCTCCCCCAGCACCTCCTCCGTGTGCTCGCCCAGCCGGGGCGGGCGACGACGGATCCCGGCCGGCGAGGCCGACAGCTTGACGGCGGGGCCGAGGAGCGGCAGGGGCTCTCCGTCCGCCCCCCCGACCTCCACTATCATACCCCGCCCCTTGGCCTCCGGCGAATCGAGCGCCTCGGGGACGGGGCGGATCCGGCCGCACGGGACATCCACGGCCGAGAAGGTCTCCGTCCACTCCACGGTCGACCGGCCGCCTAGGATCGCCTCGATCAGCGGCACCAGCTCCTCGCGGTGAACCAGCCGGTCGGCGTTCGTCCGGAAGCGGGGGTCTTCGATCCATCCGGCCCGCTCCACCGCCTCGCAGAAGTGCCGCCACTGCCGTTCGTTCCCCACCCCCACGTTCATCCACCCATCGGCGGTGGCGAAGGTCTGATAGGGGACGATGGAGGGATGGGCGTTGCCGATCCGGGTCGGCTCCTTGCCGCCTGCCCACCATCCCTGGGCGTGGAAGGTGAGGAGCGAAAGCAGTCCGTCGTGGAGGGCGACCTCGACTCGCTGACCCTCGCCAGTACGTTCGCGAACCAGGAGCGCCGCCAGGATCCCCTGGACGGCCAGGAGCCCGGCCGTCTCGTCTCCCAGCGAGATCCCGACCCGGGTCGGCGGCCCCCCCGGGTGGCCGGTGATGTCCATGACCCCCGACTCCCCCTGGACGATGACGTCGAACGACGGCTTCCCGGCCGCCGGCCCGTCGGCGCCGTAGCCGTTGATGAGCGTATAGACGACGCGTGGCGCCCGCGCCCGGACCGCATCCCAGCCGAAGCCGAACCGCTCGAGGACGCCGGGGCGGAAGTTCGAGATCAGGACGTCCCCTCCTTCGACCAACCTCCACAGGATTTCCCTGCCAACCTCGCTCTTGAGATCCACCGTACAACTACGCTTGTTGCGATTCACGGACGTGAAGTAGGCGCTCGCCCCGCCGGCCCCGGGGACCCACGGCGGGCCCCAGCCGCGCGTGTCGTCGCCACCATCGGGGTGCTCGATCTTGACGACGTCCGCCCCCAGATCGCCCAGTAGCATCGTCGCGAACGGTCCGGCCAGGATTCGCGTCAGGTCGACGACGCGGACGCGGCTAAGCGGCACGGGCGGGCTCCGGTCGGGGAACGGGACGACGCGCGATGCCCAGCGCCGTGTAGCCCACGAAGGCGATCGCGAAGCCGATGAACCAGGCGTAGGTGTAGAGCGAGTGGAAGATCTCCGGCACCGATCCCGGTGCGAGCCACCCGGCGGCGGCCAGAAACCCCGGCACGTTAGGCGCGACCGCGACCACGAGGATCGCCACCGTCGCCCACCGCCAGCCGTCTCTGTACCAGTACTCGCCGCGCTCCAGGTAGAGGCTCACGGTGTCGAGGCGGGTCCGTCGGACGACCCAGTAATCGGCGA
Source organism: Gemmatimonadota bacterium (assembly GCA_050732935.1). GTDB lineage: Bacteria > Gemmatimonadota > Gemmatimonadetes > JACCXV01 > JAHWKZ01 > DASRVA01. The sequence goes on along the minus strand of JBOHRW010000077.1, from coordinate 20,241 downwards.
TCATGATCCCCGCTATCGGTCCCAGGAGCGCCGAGTAGCCGATCAACCACGTGAAGATATAGCCCTGGGTCGAGGCGATCAGCTTCCAGGGCATGATCAGGATGCCGATCACGCCGGTGATCAGGGCGCCCGCACGGAACGAGATCCATCTCGGCGCCACGTTGCTGAACCCGATCGCCGGCGCGACTACGTTGGCGGCGATGTTGGTCGTGAGGGTCGCAACCGCCAAGGCGATCATGGAGATCACGACCACCAGCGGCTCCTCGAACCTCGAGAGCAGGACGACCGGGTCCCACGGCACGGCTTCGACGACCAGAACGTCGCGGAAGCGGAGCGCGGCCGCGCACGTCGCGACGATCCCGATGAACGAGAAGAGCGCCATCGTGGTCGGGAGTCCCAGGATCTGCCCCCACGCCTGGTCCCTCTGGCTCTTCGCCAAGCGCGTGAAGTCGGGCATGTTGAGCGAGAGCGTGGCCCAGAACCCGACCATGGCGGTCAACCCTGGCAGGAAGAGGAACCAGAAGCTCCGCCCCGGCGGGTCCTCCGGACCACCCGTCGCGGTCAGGACCGGGCTGGTCGTGCCCGCGGTGTCCCGGACCTCGGCGGCCACATGGAGCGGCCCCGCGGTCGCCGGGCCGGCGGGCGGGATCGCGATCGGACCGGCCCTCCAGGGAATCCACCCGGCGGCCGGGAGCGCTGCCCGCGCTTCGGCCTCGGTGCGCCCCGCCGCCACGCGGACCTCCGTCGCCCGCACCCCACCCTGATCGGCGAGCGGATGGACGACGGCTCGACCGTCCTCCACCACCAGCGAGGGACGGGCGAACTGCTCGCTGAACTCGAGCGCACGCGGGAGGCCGCCCGGAACCGTCAGCGCCCACGCGAACAGGGCCAGGCCGATCGCCAGCAGCATCGGGGCGCCCCACGACTCCAGCCACTTGATCCTCTCGGTCCCACTCCACGCGATCCAGACGTTGAGCGCCCAGAAGAGGAGGAAGGCCGCGAGCTCCCAGCCGTTCAGCCCGAGCCAGCCGATCGCCGGCGCCTCCCCCACGGCGGGGACGATCACCCGCGTCAGCGCGTAGAGGGCGTGGCCGCCGATCCAGGTCTGGATCCCGAACCATCCGCACGCCACGAGCCCCCTCAGAAGGGCGGGGATGTTGGCGCCCAGGATCCCGAACGACGCCCTGAGCAGCACCGGGAACGGGATCCCGTACTTCGTCCCGGCGTGCCCGTTCAGCACCATCGGGAGGAGGACGATCGAGTTTCCGGCGGTGATCGTGAGCAGCGCCTGCCACCAGGTCATCCCACTCGCGATCAGGCCGGCGGCGAGCATGTAGGTGGGGATGCAGACCGCCATGCCGATCCACAGGGCGGCGATGTGCCAGAGGCTCCAGCGCCGCTCGTCGAACGTGGTCGGCAGCAGGTCCTCGTTGGCGTACGGGCTGGCCGCCAGAGCCTCGCGGTCGACGACGACCGCCTCGATGGGGGCTGCTCTCAAGAGACGCGGTTCGGGTTCATCCTGTCTCCTCCGTCGCGGCATGGCCGTCCCGCGGCGAATACGCGAGCGCGCCGGTCTGGAAGATCATCTTCCAGCCGTCGTCCGTCCGCGTGTAGATCTTGCAGGTGCGGCCGGTCCACGGGAAGTCATCCCCCGTCTCGTGATGGCGCCATACGGTGTCGATGTCGACCACGGCGAAGGCGCCGTCGCCCTGCTCGGAGACCACGATCTTCCGGGTCGTGCGCTCGTTCCGGACGAGATCATGCGTATCGAACAGCCGCTGCCAGCCCGCCCGCCACCGCTCCCGGTCGTAGCGCCCCCACTCCATGACCCAGTCCTTCGGGTCGTGATCGCGAGGTCCGGGCGGCCAGGGCCAGACCATGTCGGGATGGAAGAGCTCGACCAGCGCCTCGGCGTCCCGTTCGTCCCAGGCGCGCGTCTCGCGGTCGACGATCGCCCGGATCTCGGTCTCGACGGCCGCCCGCTCGTCCCCGGCCGTCATGCGTCGCTCCTCAATGCGTCGACCCCGCCCCGGCGGTTCCCTTCCTCATGCGGTCGTTCCACGACTCTCGCGGGAGCCCCGTGTCGACCTCGACCATCGTGATGCATCCCTCGACCGGGCAGACGAGCTGGCAGAGGTTGCAGCCGACGCATTCGTCGTCGATCACGCGCGGGACGCGGGTCGGGCCCGGGAGCTCGATGCACTGGTGGGCACCGTCCTCGCACGCCGCGTAGCAGAGCTGGCATTCGATGCAGGTCGAGGGGTCGATGCGGGCGATGATCTTGTAGTTGAGGTCGAGGTCCCCCCACTCCTGGTAGTTGGGGAGAGCGGCGCCGACGAGCTGGTCCACCCGGGCGTAGCCCTTCCCGCGCATCCACTCCTCGAGACCACGCACCAGGTCCTCCACGATCCTGAAGCCGTAGTGCATGACCGCGGTGCAGACCTGGACCGATGTGGCGCCGAGGAGCAGGAAATCGAGCGCGTCCTCCCACGACTGGACGCCCCCGATACCCGAGATCGGTAGCCGAAACTCGGGCGCCTTCCCGAGCCGGGTCACCATGTGGAGGGCGATCGGTTTGACGGCCGGACCGCAGTACCCGCCCGAGGTCCCCTCCCCGTCCACCGAGGGGATCGGGCTCAAGGTGTCGTGGTCGACGCCAATCACGCTCTTGAACGTGTTGACCAGGCTGACGGCGTCGCCGCCACCCCGCTGCGCGGCCATGGCCGGGTACAGGATGTCGGTGATGTTGGGGGTCAGCTTGACGATGACGGGGGTCCTGGCGAACTCGGCGGCCCAGCTGGTGATCTCCTCGAGCACCCTGGGCTCCTGGCCGACCGCCGAGCCCATCCCCCGCTCGCACATTCCGTGCGGACAGCCGAAGTTGAGCTCGAGGCCGTCGCACCCGGTGTCCTCCGAGCGGCGGATGATGTCGCGCCAGTCCTCGCGGCTCTCGACCATCAGCGAGACCACCACCGCGCGGTCGGGCCAGGCGCGCTTGACCTCCGCGATCTCCCGCAGATTGATGTCCAGCGGCCGGTCGGTGATCAGCTCGATGTTGTTGAACCCGGCCACGTTCCGCCCCTGGTAGGCGGTCCCCCCGTAGCGCGAGACCGTGTTGGTGATGGGCTCGCCGAGGGTCTTCCAGACCGCCCCGCCCCAGCCGGCCTCGAAGGCCCGATGGACCTGCCCGGCCGTGTTGGTCGGCGGCCCGCTCGCCAGCCAGAACGGGTTGGGCGAGCGGATCCCGGCGCAGTCGATCGAGAGGTCGACGGGTCGGCCGCTCCGCGGACGGTCGTTCCCGGGAAGCCCGTTGGGTGGCTCGTTCACGTGAATCATCCCTCTCTTCCGACTACCGCGTCGGGAGCGTCCAGTCCCCGTGCCGACGATTGGACCCTCCGCAGCCAGGCGTCGATCCCGTGCGCGGCGCGCTTGCCCTCGGCGGCCGCGTTGACGACCTCCGCCCCACCGTTGGCCAGGTCGCCGCCCGCCCAGACCTTGGGATTCGACGTCCTCCCGGTCACCGGATCGACGACCAGCCGCCCGTCCTCGAAATCGAGATCCGGAATCCCGCCGAGCGATTCCTGCAGCCGGGCCTGACCGATTGCCACCGCCGCCAGATCGGCCGGGAGACGGAACGGATCGCCGACGGGTTGGAGCCCCTCGTCGAGGGCGGTCAGCCGGACCGCCTCGAGCCGGCCGTTCCCTAGGAAGGCCAAGGGCTGCATCCGATGCTCGAAACGCACGCCCTCCTGGATCGCGTGCTCCCGCTCGTGCCGGTAGGCGGACATGGCGTCGGCGCCTCTCCGGTACACGATCCGGACGTCGGGCACACCGAGCAGGGCGAGCTCGCGAGCGGCATCGATCGCCGTGTTGCCGCCGCCGATCACGACCGCCGACCTCACCCCCTCCGGATCGGGGATCGGCTCGTGGCCGGTCTTGATGGCGGCGATCAGCCTCGTCGCGCCCCACACGCCCTCCAGCGTCTCGCCCGGGAGCCCCAAGGGAGCGTCCGGCCCCAGCCCGAGCCCAAGGAAGACGGCGTCGAACTCCGACCCCAGCTCCTCCCATGTCACGTCGACCCCGACCTCGACCCCGTCTCGCCACTCGATCCCGATCGACGTCAGCCACTCGATCTCCATCAGGCTGGCGTCGGCCTGCATCTTGTAGGGGGCCACGCCGTCCGTGTTGAGCCCGCCCCGGTAGGGCCGCTTCTCGAAGATGACGGCGCGGTGCCCGAATCGGACCAGCTCGTGCGCGCAGGCGATCGACGCCGGCCCGCCCCCGACGCACGCGACCGCGCGGCCGGTCGGCTCGCCCGGCTCGAAGATCGGGATTCCCTCCTCGACGACCGGATCGGTGGCGAAGCGCTGGAGCCGACCGATCAGGATCGGCGGCTCGCCCTTGGCGTTGTAGACGCACGCCCCCACGCACAGGACCTCGACCGGACAGACGCGGGCGCACGAGTAGCCGAACGCGTTGGCCTCGAGGATCGTGCGCGCCGACCCCAGGTCGTTCCGGTCGTGGATCTGCTTGATGAAGAGCGGGATGTCGATGGCCGTCGGGCAGGCGTGCACGCAGGGCGCGTCGTGACAGAAGAGGCAGCGTCCGGCCTCGGCCCGCGCCTGGGCTTCCGAAAGCGCTGGCCGATGGTCGGAAAACCGCGTCTCCACGCGGTCCGTGGGAACGGGCATGAACACTGAGTCTGCGCCCGCCCTGGGGGATCGTCAAGCGGCGGCCCCGTCGTCGGAGAAGGGGTGCGTCGCCGCATGGAAGCGGACGGCAGCTCAGGGCCAGGCGTCAGTCCCGTGCGAGCGGGCGGCTACCCCCTCGCCGGCCGCAGCGCGAGACCGAGGCTCGCCAGCGCGACGAGAAGCGCGGCGATGGCGGTCCAGCCCCAGAGACCCGCATCGTCCACCTCGCCGACGACGGTGACGCTGGCCGGCGTCTCGGAGTCCTCGGGTCCCGTCCACACGACGCGCTCGCCGCCCGCGTAGACCTGCACCACGGCCCAGACCAGGCGCGCGTCCTCGCGGGGGTTCACGGCGACGAACGGGAGCTCGACGAAACGCAGGGCGGGCAGATCGCCCGTCCAGATCGCGCGCTCGATACGACCCGCGTCGTCGGTCACGATCTCCAGCGTCCATCCCTCGACCTCGGCGAACGAGACCACTCGCACGGCCTCCGGGAACTCGATCTCGATGCGCGTCGTCGGGACGTCCCGCTCGTTGGGCACGCGCAGCACGTACTTCTGATAGGCGCCCGGGGGCGCGACCCCTGGATGGACGACGGCATGGCCGAGCGCCACGGCTGGCACGAGGAGCCACGAAAGAAGCAGAATCCGGGTCCTTTTCATCGAGCGCCCCCGCGGATGAGAGCCATGATCGCCTCCGGGGGCGGTTCGTAGGCGAGTCGCGCGGCGATCAGCAGCACGACGGCCAAGATCACGATCTCCCGCCGGACCGAGCGCCGGAGGGCCTCCCCGGAGCCGGCATCCAGGCGTGGCATGAGGCGCAGGCGATGATAAGCTCCCACGCCGATCAAAATCGCGAGACCGGCGGCTTTCAGGAGCACCAACCGTCCGTAGCCGGACGTCAGCAGGTCGGTCAGGGTCGGCAGGATGAGCGCCGCCTGAAGAACGCCGGTCGCCCCGATCACGACCACCGCGACCAGGGCCGCCGACGACACCCTCCGCGCCGTGATCGGGAAGAGATCCGAGGCTGGATCGATCGTCGCCAGACGCAGGAGCCCGCCCAGCCAGACCGCGGCCGCGGCCAGGTGGATGGCCTTGGCGGGGATCGACCATCCGGGCGAGCGCGCCAGCGCGTGGCCGAGCGCTCCGCCCGCCAGGACCGCCGCGAAGGCGAGGGCGACGGCCAGGCGTGGGCGACGGGCCAGGACGAGCGCCCACGCGGCCAGCCCGGCGAGCCCGAGCCGAGCCAGCTCCACCCGACCGGCCGTCGTCCCCCACGCGTCCGTCGCGGCGGCCGTCAACGACCCCTCCGGGGACAGGCCAAGCGCCCAGAGGCCTCCGTGGACGGCCAGGAGCGGGGGCGCGGCCAGTGCCAGCGCCCACGCCACGCGCGGAATCTCGCGTCCCGCTGGAGGCAGATAGAGGAGGATCCCAGCCAGCGCCAGGAGCGCCCCCAGCGCGAGGGCCTCGACGGCCGCGCTCAGGAGGGTCGAGGGCTTCCATCCGGCGTCGATCGATGCCGGCGGCGGGACCTCCAGGCGGGTAGGCTCGGTGCGCGCCGGCTCGGCGGGCGTCGGCTCGGCCTCCGCGACGAAGAACACGAAATCGCCCTCGATCGGATGCCCATCGGCCGACACCACGCGCCAGACGACCCGATACCCCCCGGCGCCGATCGACGGGAAGGGGGCCCGGACCGCGCGCACGTCGCCGGGATCCTGCCGGGGCGCGAGGTCGATCGCCGAGCCGTCCGCGGCGACGATGCGGACCCTGACCAGATCGGCCTCGACCGGCTCGCTGAAGAGGAGATGCATCTCCGTCGGAAGGGCCCGCAGGGTGTCTCCGGCCGCCGGCGTCGAGGCCACGAGCCGCGTGTGGACGGGCAGAGCGGCGACGCCCGGTGTCGCGGATGTCGCCAGCAGCCCCGCCACGAACAGGGCCGCCCGGACCGCCCGGAGGTCGCTTCCGCGTCCTACGGTTCCCACCTCATCCCGGCGTACAGGGAGCGACCGTCCGCGGGCTGGAAGTAGCGACCCGAGGCGTCGTCCACGGTGACCGCGGGCGAATAGGTCTCGTCGGTCAGGTTGCGGGCCTCGGCGAAGACCACGACCCCGAGATCGGCGAATCTCCAGTCACCCCGCAGACCGAGGGCGGTCCAGCCCTCGTTCTCCACCGTGTTGGCGCTGTCGACGAAGTAGTCGTCCGGCACCCACTCCAGGCTGGGCCGCAGGGTCAGCCCCGACGGATGACGATAGATCAGCTCCGCCTGAAGCATGTGCGGCGGCGCGCCCGGGATCTCGTTCCCCTCGAACTCCGGATCCTCGACGTACTCGAAGCGGCCGAAGGTGTAGGCGAGCCGGAAGCCGAGCGGATCCTGAACGACGCCGCCGGTCGCTGGGGTCCCGGCGGCGTACTCGATCCCCGCCTCCAGCCCATAATGACGGGTCTTCGGCGCATTGCGGTAGGTCGGCACCGTGAACGGCGCGTCCGGGAACGGCTGGACGTTGACGTTCAAGATCTCGTTGTCGAGCTCGATGTCGTAAGCGGCGACCTGCCAGTCGAGCCGGCCGGCCCGGCCGCGGGTACCGAGCTCGAACTGCCACGCATCCTGGGCGTCGAGATCGACGAAGCCCGGAACCGTGAAGCTGTTCAGCTCCAAGAGGAGGGGCGGCTCGAACGACCGGCTGACGTTCCCGAACAGCCTTCCCCCCGCCGCGGGCAGATCGTAGAGGAAGCCGATCTTCGGCATCCAGGCCTCGTAGACCCGCCCGTCGGTCTGGTCCCCGTCGGCCAGGAAATCGTCCTCGATGCTTCGCTCGGAGCGATCGTAGCGGAGACCGATCACGGCCGACAACCGGGGCGCTACGTCCACGACTTCCTCGAGATAGAAAGCCAGGCTTCGCGCCTCCTCGCGCTGGTCCTTGGCGAGATCGCCGGATTCGCCGCCGACGTTCTCGAAGTGCCGATTGTCGGTGCTCCCGTGCGCCGGCTGGAAGCCCGCCGTGAAGCGGCTCGTCAGACCCGCCAGCGGGGCGCTGTTCTCGTAGCGGATCTCGGCCCCGACATCCCGACTCACCTGATCCAGCACCCGGAAGATCGGATGCACGATGTCGCGGAACTGGCCATAGGGGGAGATCTCCAGCCGCTGATCGGGGGTCAGCTGGGTGCGAAGCTGGACGCCCAGGTGATGCAGATCGTAGTCGCGTCCCCAGCGGTTCTGGACGTTCGTGGGGTTGGCCTGGGCGGGGTCGCTCTCGAGCTCCTCGCGGGTGAGGGAGCCCGGGAGGTGCTCCTCCACGTGGGCGAAGAAGTAAAACCCCCGCAGGTCGACCCGGTCGGACAGCACGGCGCCCAGATGAGCGTTCAGGCGGTCGCGTCGCTGCTCGGCGAATTCGCGGTAGCCGTCGAGGCTCGTGTGCGCGTAGCTCGCGTAGTAGTCGAACAGGCCCAGCACGTCGCCCGAGGCGAGCTGCCCCTTGAAAAAGCCGTATGAGCCGCCCTGGCCGAAGACGCGGAACGGCTCGGCCGTGTAGCCGGTCCTGGTCTCGATGTTGATCGCCCCTCCCAGCGTCGAGCCTCCGAAGCGGAGCGCGTTGCCTCCCTTGTACACCTGGATGTTGGAGGCGGTCAGGAGCTCCAGGGACTCGAAGTCCGTGAAGCCGTCCGCGCTCCGGTACGGCATCCCGTTGACCAGCACGTTGACGCCGCGCAGGTGGAAGTTGTTCCGGAGCCCCGAGCCGCGGATCGAAAGCTGGCTCTCGTCGGCGGCACCGAACCTCGGCTGGATGTAGACCCCGGGGGTGAACCGCAGGACGTCCCGGAAGTTGGCGAGGCGGGTGCGCTCGAGCTCGGCGGTCTCGATGAGATCGACCGCGCCGGGGATATCGCGCATCCGCTCGCGCACCTCGGCCAGCTCCCGCGGGCTTCCGATCACCGTCACGGTGGCGACCTCGATCGGCCGCGCGCTCATCACCATGTCGAGTTCGACCGTGCGTCCGGTGGTGACCCGGACGGTGGCCGTCTCCGGCTCGTATCCCAGCCGATGGAACAGTATCCGATGGGAACCGGGCGCCAGATCGGAAAGCTGGTAATCACCGCTGAAGTCCGTGGTGGCGATCCGGTCCGTCCCCTCGACATGGACGCTCACGCCGCCGATGGGGTCACCGGCCGCCTCGGTCACCCGACCGTGGAGCCGGCCGTCGTTCCGGTCCTGAGCGCCGGCAGGCGAGACGGCGAGCAGAACCGCTGGAACCGCGCCGAGCCAGGCCGTCCGGCGAAAAAATCGCTTGCACATCTGATGAACCTCCATCCATCAACGATCGATTCCGGGACCGCGGGTCGCCTGGAGCGACCGGTCCCGATTCAGAAACGCATCGTCGAAGTCCTAGACGCTCGGAGGTCCCGTGGCGTAGGGGAGGAGGTACGGAATGGAGCGGGGGTCCGCTGAGACGGTGGATGCCCCCGTAGCGGAGCCGACTCCGTCGGGGACGATCGCGGCCGCCGTGGCCCCGGCAGGCAGGCCGATGCTCGCCGCGCCGTGGCAGGTCCCGATGCAAGTGCAGGCGCCTCTTGCAGCGTCATCTTCGTGCGATCCGCTCGGGTCGCCATGCGAGCCCGGACGATGCCCGGCAGCGGACGACGCCGCATCGTGATGGGGGCATTCGTGGAGTCCGGCGGCCTCGCCCACGTTTCCGGCGAGGAAGAGCGCGATCAGCAGGCAGGAGATGCCGCCGTGGAGAGAACGCAACATCAGGCCAGCGCCTCCTCGAGCGGCTCGTCGGCCTCGCTGCCGGTCAGCCCATCGAAGCGCCGCCCGGCGTACCACGCGAACCCCGCCCAGATCACGATGACGACAGCGGCCAGGATGGAAAGGAACCGGACCGGCATCATGGCCAGCAGGAGCGCGAGCCCGATCGCGATCCCCTTGCCGACCCGCTGTACGAACATGTTGGCGAACGCGCGGGCCTTGTACTTGACGTCCGGCGAGGTGGGGACAAACAGCGTCTCGCGTGAGGTCTGGTTGATCGAGTAGCTGAACGCATTGTCCGAGATCGTCAGCAGTGACCCCGCCCACAGCACCGGGATCATGAAGTAGAGGCCGCTCGAGAGCATCATCGCCACCGGCAGGACGAGGAGCGCCGTCGTGATGCCGAATCTGCGAATGACGAACGACACCAGGAAGAACTGCGTGATGATGCTGACCGTGTTGATGATGACGCCGATGCGGGCGAAGAACGCGGAGGTCGCCTCCTCCCCCTGCAGCGATTCCAGCTCGATCTTGTACTGGTAGTCGAGGATCTGGGACGCGAACTCGTAGAGGAGGACGATCATCACGATGGCGAAGAGGTACTTGGACGCCAGGGCGAGCTTGGCGCCCTCGATGGCGGCGATCCCTTTGGATCCTTCGGTGCCGGTCTTCTCCTCGGCCTTGAGGAGGTCCTCACTGCGTCCGCGGCCAATCGGCGCTTCGGAACGCCCGGCCAGCGCCTCGATGCGCCAGACGATCAATCCCATGAACAGCGTTGCCACCGCGGCACCGACCAGGAAGGTATCGGCGCTCACCGACTCCCTCTCGACGAACGCCGCCACCGACAGGACGCCGACCAGACCTCCGATGATGCCTCCGCCACCGATCAACCCGTAGAGCCGCTTCGACTGATCGGTGCGCGTCATCTCGTTCAGGTAGGCCCAGAAGGTGGTGACCCAGACGGTCGTCCAGAGGTCCCCGAACAGGTAGAACGACCAGTTCGCCAGGACCGGCGGTGCCCCGGCCCGCCCGAGCAGCGTCGTGAAGAACAGGAGCGCCGCGATGAAGAGCCCACACAAGGTGAAGATGAGCTTCCGGCTCCCCAGCTTGTCGAACAGCCAGGAGAAGGCGAGCACCGCGAGCAGGGCGACCCCGATGTTGGCCAGTTTCGCGTAGAGCTCGACCCGCGCTCCCAGGTACTCGATGAAGAAGCCGGTCTTGAGGGGCTTCAGCACCCAGAAGACGACGATGACGAGGAACCAGAACAGGAAGAACAGGATGGCGGGCTCGACCTCGCGCTTCCTGATATCGACAAAGGGTCGCAGGAAGCGACCGACCGGACTCATCTGCGTCTCGCCATCCATGGGAGGCCCCGGGGCTCAGGTGACGGGTCGGGTATTTTCCGGGCCTTAGTCTATCATCCGGGACTCGACTATGGAAGTCACGCCCGGGTAGTGGTCAGTTCAAACCAATCCACTACCCACGCCCGTACGGACTTCGACCGACCCGACGAAGCTTACCCTCGCGTCGCGGTTGGCCATGCGTCCCCGTCAAAACGAAACGGGTGTCGCCGGCCGACGACACCCGTCCCGAGCCTGATCCCTGGGGTGACTCAGCTACCGAATCCGGTCTCCTGGCCCGCGGTGGCGTAGGCGGGTCGCGGATGGCCATTCTCGCCATGACCAGCGCCGCGCCCGTTCCCACCATCCTCGCCGGCCTTGATCCCAGGCGCCAGAAGCCGGTTCAGATCCACGCCCTCCTCGGCATGGAGACGCGCGAGGAAGAGCCAGGAACGGGGAATCTCGCCGCGCTCGTATTTGCTGATCGTCTGCTGAACGGAATCCACGGTCTCGGCAAAGCTCCGCTGGTCGCGATTGCCGCGAACCTGCTGGAGGCGCCTGCCGACCTCGCTCCTCATTCTGCTCAAGTCCATTGTTCCCCCTTCAGCGGGTGAATGCGGCATCCTCTCTAATTCATCGGCCCATATCGACCATACTGGCAGTCCGAAGAGCGGGCAGTAAGCCAGCGTACAAAGTTCACAGTACCCATGACCCCGGGAAAGGTTCACTCCAAACGCAGTCGTCCTGGTCCGCGCTCGGTCCGAGCATCACCTTTGCCTGAAAAGAGGATGCCTCTTCGCAGGACGCTCATCTTGCCTCGTGTCGCTTCGCTGATCGCCAGCAGCACGGAAACCATCCACGCCCTCGGACTGGGCGACCTCCTCGTCGCCCGTTCCCACGAGTGCGACTACCCTCCCGAAGTCCGCGGGCTGCCGGTCGTCACCGAGCCCCGCTTCCCGACCGACGGGACCAGCTACGAGATCGACCAGCGAATCCGCGCCTTGATCCAGGAGGCGCTGTCGATCTACCGGGTCGACGCCGACCGGCTGCGTGCAGTCCGGCCCGACGTCATCGTCACGCAGACCCAGTGCGAGGTCTGCGCGGTCAGCCTCGGCGACGTGGAGAAGGCGCTGGGGGAGTGGACCGGTGCGCGGCCCGCGGTGGTCCCCCTTTCGCCGGACTCGCTCGACGCAGTGTGGGACGACATTCAGCGTGTCGCCCTGGCCCTCGGCTACCAGGAGGCGGGGCCCGCACTGGTCGCCCGACTCCAGGATCGCATGCGGGAGATCGAGGTCGCGGCGGCCGCGCTTCGCCGTCCTACGGTGGCCTGCGTCGAGTGGATCGATCCGCTCATGGCGGCCGGGAACTGGATGCCTGAGCTGGTGGCCATGGCGGGAGGCGAGAGCGTCGTCGGGGAGGCCGGGCGCCACTCGCCGATGCTGGAGTGGGAGGAGCTTCGAAGGCGGGATCCGGAGGTGATCTTCGTCAGCCCCTGCGGCTTCGACCTGGAGCGGACGCGAGTCGACATGACGGCGCTCGTCCGCCGACCCGGATGGGCCGATCTGCAATCCGTCCGTAACGGCCGGGTGGCGCTGGCCGACGGCGTCCAGTACTTCAACCGGCCCGGGCCCCGGCTCGTCGAATCCCTGGAGATCCTCGCCGAGATCCTCCATCCGACTCACTTCGACTTCGGTCATCGTGGCAAGGGCTGGGAAAGCTGGCCCGCGGGTGGCTCGCCAGACTAGTGGCCGGTTGCAGGAGTCCCGCGTCACGCGCAAAGCCGGGGTGGGCGATCACATAGCCGCTGTTTCATTGCCAAAAGCAATCTATAGAGGCATCGGACATGGAACTCTCAAAAACCCGGCGAACGCGCGGCCGCGTAGTGATCATTGGGGGCGGACCGGCCGGACTCGCCACCGCTGTCTGTCTCGCCAGGCTCGGCGTCGACCACCTGATCCTGGAGAGTGGTCCTGAAGCGTATTCCGCACTCCGTCGAGTGGATCCCGAGATGCGCCTTCTCTCGCCGACTCCCTTCAACAGGCTCCCCGGAATGAGCCGATCGCCCGGCGTGCCGTTTTATCCCACGTTTCAGCCCTTTCTGGACTCGCTCGACCGATACCGCCAGCGTCACGCAGTTCAGGTGACGACCAGCATGAAGGTCACCCGCGTCCGGACCGAAAGCGGACACCTCGTCGTCGAGACCCCGGGAGAGATCACGGAAGCCACTCACGTGGTCAATGCAACCGGCATCATATCCTTTCCGACACTCCCAATACGATTCCATCCGGCGGATTTCCGCGTGGCTTGGAAGCACAGCCTTCATCTGTGGCCCTCGACCGCTCCGTCCGGTGAGAACCGGGAGACCCAGTTGCCGCACGACGCCGGCCGTGTCGTCCTGGCTACCTCCATCGACGACCAGGATCTCGAAGTCTCCGGGGAGACGCTGAAGAGCCTTGAGGGTTCCAGGGAGACACTGCGCCTCGTTCAATGCCGGAACGATGACGGTAATCTTCATGTCCCTCTCCTCAAATTCCAATCTGCGCTTGCGCGGCTGACGAGGCCCGCTCTAAAGGCCTCGCTCCCAGCGTGTCGCGGGCATCCCTAACCCTCAGATGTCCTGGGACAACCGCATAGACCGGAATGCAGGCGGATCCCCGATTACCTAATGCTAGTCCATGCGATCCCGCAGCTCCTCGACACCGGCCTTCCGGGCGCAGTGATCGCAGCAGTAATAGACCCCCTTCGCCTCCAGCCCGTGTCCGACGATGCGGCAGCCGCACGTCTCGCACGCGGGAGCCAGGGTCTGGATGGCGCATTCGAAGCTGTCGAAGGTGTGCCGCTGGCCGTCCCGCCAGACGATCTCAAAGGTCTTGTCGTACTCGTTGCCGCAATGGGCGCAGCTCGCCATGGGTCGTGCCTCCTTCCGCCGTCGCGATCCTGAGTCCCGAGCCGCTCGCCGGGACCCCGTGGATACGGTGATCGCGAGATCACTTTCAGACTGCAGGGCGAATCAAGCCGCGGCCGTACGGGATCGAACACCGCCGTGCCTCAGGCAGAATAGACCGTAACCTCGGTAGCCTTCACGGCGGCGTACAGGGTCTTCCCCGGCTCGAGCCCCAGACCGGCGACGGCCGAAGGTGTTACGTCGGCGGCCATGGGCAGCGCTCCACCCAGCTCGACCCGCACGCGGGGGCCGAGGGAGTCCAGACCGACCACGACCGCTTCCCAGACGTTTCGCGGACTGCCTTCGGGGGGCGACGGGTACAGGGCCACCGCGTCGGGTCGGAACGCGACGAAGACGTCCCCGCCGGCCCGTTCGGCCGGAACGATCGCAACCGGACCCTCCATCCCGTCCACGACGACGTGGTCGCCCGCCGCCCGGCCTCGGAACAGATTCAGCCCGACGAGCCGGGCCACCCAGTCGCTGCGGGGGTGACGCGAAACCTCCTGCGGGGTCCCCTCCTGGACGACCTTCCCGGCCTCGATCACGACCAGACGCGTTGCGAGCACCATCGCCTCGACCGGGTCGTGGGTCACGACGACGGTCGCCCCGCCGTACTCGGCAAGGTGGCGGCGCAGCTCGGAGCGAATGTGCGGCCTGGCCGCCGCGTCGAGCGCCGACAGAGGCTCGTCGAGGAGAAGCAGCGACGGCTCCGCAGCCAGCGCCCGGGCCAGGGCCACGCGCTGCGCCTCCCCGCCGGAGAGATGGCTCGGGCGACGCTCCGCAAGCCCGGCGAGCCCCAGCCGCTCGAGCCATGCCGTCGCGCGGCGGCGGGCCTCGGCGCGTGGCACGCCGCGGCACCGCGGCCCGAAGGCGACGTTCTCGAGCGCCGAGAGATGGGGGAACAAGAGGTGGTCCTGGAAGACGAGGCCCACGCGGCGGCGCTCGACGGGAACCCGGACTCCCGCGGCCGGATCCTCGAGCGCCTCTCCATCCAGGCGCACGTGCCCGCCGTCCAGCGCGACCAGGCCGGCCAAGGCGCGCAGAACCGTCGTCTTGCCGGCCCCGTTCGGCCCGAGGAGCGACACCACCTCGCCCGCGGTCACGGCCAGCGGAATGTCGGTCGCGAAGACTCCCCTCCGGATGACGACCCGCGCGTCCAGCATCACGCACGGCCCGCGATCCAGCGCTCCCGGAGCCCGGCCAGGACCGCCAATGAGACCGCCAGCAGGAGGAGGCTCAGGACGATGGCGGCACCGGGATCCGTTTCGAGCGCCAGGTAGACCGCCAGCGGCAGGGTCTGGGTTTCGCCGGGAAAGCTCCCCGCGAAGGTGATCGTCGCGCCGAACTCGCCCAGCGCCCGCGCCCAGCAGAGCGCCGCGCCCGCGACCACTCCCGGAGCGACGAGGGGCAGCGTGATCCGCCGGAAAGCCGTCCACCGCGAGGCTCCGAGCGTCGCCGCCGCCTCCTCGTAGCGTGGATCGGCCGAGCGCAGCGCCCCCTCGACGCTCAAGACGAGGAACGGCATCGCCACGAAGGCCTCGGCCAGGACGACGGCGGCGGGGGTAAAGGGGAGCGAGATCCCGCAGCAGGCCAGGAGCCAGCGGCCCACGAGGCCGCGCCGCCCGAGGAGGAGGAGCAGCGCCACGCCGCCCACAACCGGCGGCAGCACGAGCGGCAGGGTCACCAGCGCGCGGACGACGACGCGGCCGCGGATCTCGGACCGGGCCAGGATCCATGCGAGCGGAACGCCGAGCACCAGCGAGAGCGCGGTCGCGAGGGTCGAGGTGACGAGCGACAGCTGGAGCGCTTCGAGAACGAGCGGGTCAGCCAGGCGTGCCGGCAACTCCGACCAGGGCACGCGAACGACGAGCGCCGCGATAGGGGCGAGGAGGAACAGGAGCCCGACGATCGAAGGAACGAGGAGTGCCAGCGGCACGCCCGCCCCCGACGACCGGCCTACTGCCTCGCGACGGGTCACCATGCCTCGGGAGCGCGCGGGCGTCTCACGGCACCTCGAAGCCCGCGTCCGTCAGGACCCTCCGCCCGGTGTCCGAGAGAACCAGGTCCACGAAAGCCCGCGCCGCGCGCGGGCTGGGGGCATCGCGCAGGATCGCTATCGGATAGACGTTGACCGCCGCCCCCGCCTCGGGGAACGCGAACGACCTCACCCGATCACCCGCGGCCTGGGCATCGGTCGCATAGACGAGCCCCGCGTCGACCTCTCCCAGCATGACCTTGGTGAGAACCGCTTTCACGTCCCGCTCCCAGGTCACCGGCGTGACCGACAGCCCCGCTGCGCGCAGCGCAGCCTGGGCGGCGGCGCCGCAGGGGACCCGCCGCGAGCAGAGGGCGACCAGGACTTCGGGATGAGCGAGGTCGGCGAGCGACGAAACGCCGGCGGGGTTCCCCGCGGGCACCGCGATCACCAGCGTGTTCTGGGCGAAGACGACGGGCTCACCGGCCACGGCCCCGGCCTCCTGCACGATTCGCATCGTCCGCATGTCGGCGGTCGCGAGCACGTCGCCCGGCGCCCCCTCGGCGACCTGCGCCGCCAGGGTCGAGCTGGCGGCAAAGCTGAACCTCACGGTCAGGCCCGGGTCCCGCCGCTCGAGCTCTTCGCCCAGCTCGCCGAACGCCTCGGTCAGCGACGCTGCAGCAAGGACGGTGACCGTTCCCCCTCGGTTCCCGCAGCCCGCGGCGAGTGCGCAGGCCATGGCGGCTCCGATGGGTCCGATGCGCGCCATGGGCCACTATACGCGGATGAAATCGGCCACGTCCGGGCGGCGCCGGAGCTCCTCCAGCTCCGCGCGGCTCGGCTGCCGCGGCCGATCGCGGCTGGCGTCGGCCACGCACAGGAAGCCGAGCGGCCTCCCCGCCGCGGCCCGGAACTGGTGCCACGTCATCGAGGGGACTTGGACGAGGTCGTACGGCCGGATCTCGCGGATCTCGGGATCCACCAGAACACGCCCCCGGCCCCACATGACGATGACCGCGTGGGCGTGCTCGTGGCGCTCGAGCGTCGTGTGACCGCCCGGACCGACCTCGAAATAGCGGAGATCAGACGCCAGCCCCTCCGCGCGACCGAAAAGGAGCTGACGGGTCACGTCGCGGAAGGTGTTCCCTTCCTCCTTGTAGGGCTCGACCCGGACGCCCTCCCAGCGACCGTCCGAGCCGGAACGGACCGGACCGCTCATCGACCGGCTCCAGACCGGCGTTCGCGAGGCCGCCGCACGGCCTCGCCCGACGTCTCCACCGCATCCGGGCCGCCGCGTACGCGCTCCACGAACTCGCGCGCCCGCTCGCCGAGGAGCTCGCCCGCGCGATAGAGTGTGCCCCCGACGAGGAGCATGACCTCACTCCCGTAGAAACCGATCATCTCCCGGACCCGCTCGACGCTAATCCCGCCGGCCGGCACGGGAAGCGCCGGGCGGATCCCCTCCCCTGGCCGCCGAAGCCGATCCGCCAGATCACGGCACAACGTCTCGTCGAACGGGAAGCGTCCTCCGGCGTGCGGGAAGACGACCGCGTCCGCTCCGTACAGCCGGAAGAGGGTGCCGAGGAGGAGTGGTGTGGCGATGCGGGATCCCCCGCTGAGCGCGGGGTGGGCCACGATCGGGACCGGCGACTGCTGCGCGAGCTCGTGGAAGGCGGGAAGTCCCACGACCAGCGGTGCGACCAGGACCGCTCCCGCGCCCAGCCGCTCCGCGGTCTCGAGCTGGCGGGCCAGCGCGGCGGGCGAACCGATCAGGTTGGGCGCGTAGACCGCTCGACGGCCGGTCGCGTCGGAGACTCGCTCGACGGCCGACAGGCACGCCTCCATCCGGGCCTCGAGCGGGCAGTAGCCGGCATCGGCCAAGCCATGGTCATCCTTGATCACGTCGATTCCGGCCTCCGCGAGCGTCGAGCAGATCCGGCCGAGCGCCTCGGGTCCGAGGCCCATCGGCTTGAGCGCCGCGCAGGCGAGCGGACGGTCCCCCGCCCCGACCGCCGAGCGGATGCCCTGGATCCCGTGCCCCGGGCCTCCCAGGAGCTCGCGCAGCGTATCGGGGAGCTGGGCGTCGAGGAGCTCGACGTCGTCCTGAAGGGAGGCGTTTCCGAAGAGCAGGTTGAGGAGCTGCGCCGGGTCGTCGGCCGCGGCCGCCGCGGGATACTCGATCGTGACCCGATGACCCGCCTCGGGATCGCGTTCGACCGCCACGACCCGGCCCACGAGCCCCTTCCGGGCGGCCTCTCCGACGAGAGCGTCCGCGGGCAGCTCGGCCGTCTGCTCGAGGGCCAGCGCCTTGGCCCGCTCTTCGACCGATTCGTCCGCGCGGATCCGGTAGATGGCCCTCACGACGTCCACCATCGGACACTATCGGGACGCGGCGCCCTCGGCCAGCCGTCCCGGGGGCTGCGGCGTCTCACGCTCAGCCTCTCGTCAACCGGTTCCTCTTCTCGAGGGGTCGACTACGGGTGCCGCTCCGACCGCTCGACGTTCAGCTCGATCACGTTCCCGTCGGGATCGGTGACGTAGATCTGTGCCCAGGGGGTGGCGTTCAGGGGGCTGTCCTTCAGCGCCACACCCTCGGCGAGCAGGTGCGCCAGGGTCTCGTCATAATTGCGCACGCGCACCGCGAAGTGCCCCTCGCGGGATTCGATTTCCGTCGTCCCGCGCAGGCTCCGCGGCGTGGTGTGGACGATCAGGTGGAGCTGCCGGTCGCCAAGCGCGTACCATGCGCCCGGAAAATCGAAGGGCGGCCGCTCCAGCTCCTCGAGACCCAGCACCCCGCCGTAGAAGCGCTTCGCGCGCTCGAGGTCGGTCACCGTGAGGCTGACGTGATGGAGCGTTTCGATCGCGAGCATGGCGGCCTCCCTGCGGGGCTTGTTCGTGGCGGACGGGTCAAAGTACGGGCGGTTCCCTCATGAGCGCGGCCGGGGCGGCTCTTGTCGGCCCGCGTCCTTCGACCATCTTAAGCGTTGCTTCACCACGATGGCTCGTGCGGGATCAGGGGAAATTGGAGATGACGCGACTCAAGTTCCTCGTGAGAGGCCTCGCTGCCCGGCTCGCCCGATCGTCCGATCTCACAACCCTGGGGCTGCTGGGTCTGCTGCTGGGGGGGCTGTGCACAGCGGCGGCGCTGGTCCGGGGCGCCGCGATTCCGCCGGAAGGGAACCTGCTCGAGACGGCGAGCTTCGACGGCGCCGTGGGGGTGTTCATCCTGACGCTCGCCGTCCTCGCTCCGGGAGTGAGCTGGACGCCCCGAGGCCGGCGGGTGTGGGGAGGGTTCCTGATCGTCTTGACGCTCTACTCGTACGGAATCGAGACCCTGCAGGCTTTCCGCGGGCTGGATCCCCGCTTCTCCGAGGTGGCGGGGCCGCTCGACCAGGCGGCCGGCGGGACCTTCTTCCTCACCGCCCTCGGCATCATGGTCTGCTTCATCGTCCTGGCCGTAAAATATTACCGTGCCGAGCCCGGCCCGGTCACGGTGGCGGTGCGATACGGGGCGGCGGCCAGCCTCGTCGCCTTCGGGGTCGGGATCTGGATGAGCCTGGTGACGGAGGGACGGCACGTTCCGGAAGCGGGCAACCTCCTGTTTCTGCACGCTGTCGGGTTCCACGGGCTCCAGGCGGTTCCCCTCGTCGCGCTGCTCCTGAGCTGGGCGGATGCGCCGGAAGCGGCCGCGCAGCGCCGGGTGCACCTGGCCGGGATGGCCTGGCTGGCGGCCTGCGCCGCGATCGCCCTGCAGTCGGGTTCCGGCCGCGGGATCACCGAGCCGTCGCCCGCCACGGCCGCCGCGGCACTCCTTCTGTCGGTCTTCGGGGTCACCGCGCTTCTCGCTCTCGTGGCCTGGCTGGGCACCGCACCGCCATGGGACGGGCCCAAACCGGCCACGGCGTGAGCCGAGACCTCCCCGTCCCCACCCGATCCGCCTATCACACGGTCGGGAAGCCGAGATCCTTTTCCCGCTGCTGTGGGGCGGGCCACCGCGCCGTGACCACCTTGCCGCGCGTGTAGAACTTCACCCCTTCCATCCCGCGCACGTGGGCGTCGCCGAACAGCGGCGCCTTCTACGCCATCCACAACGACGGCAACATCGCCGCCTTCTCGTGGGCGGAGATCGCGGAAAGCCTCGGACTGAGGAGCGACTGCGGAGTGTAGCATCCGAGACGAGAGGCGATTGCGACCCTCCTCCCGGTCATCGCATTATGGATCTGGTTCTGCCATTTTGCGTCTCATTATGGCAATTACCTCGCTTCTTGAACCAGAGGTCTCGTGGGTCCGATACAGCCCAGATCGTTCGAGAAAAGATCCGCCGTTCCTACCTGTCGACGCTCGCCGAAGAGCAATTCGGCGACATGGTGAAGGGCGTCGTGCATGTGGTCGCCGTGTCATGGCGATCGGCGGGGAGCTGCGCAAGCCGCTTGGAGTCGGGCCGCCACGTTGACGCCGTCGCCGTAGAGGTCGCGCTCGACCGCGAACACGTCGAAGAAGGAGCCGTGCGCCTCTACGACTACCCCGCCTCCGGCAACTGCTACAAGG
>JBOHRW010000076.1:0-21469 GCA_050732935.1 Gemmatimonadota bacterium | reverse complement strand
TCCCGGCAGCAGGTTGGGGGAAGGACCCCCAGCCGGGAGGTGCAAGATGTCGAGGAGGAGCCCGTACACGATCGAGCTACGCCCGGAGGAACGGAGCGAGCTGGAGGCGCGTACCCGCAGGTATACGTTGCCATACTTCCAGGTGACGCGGGCCCGGATGATCCTGCTCGCCGCCGAGGGCTGGACCAACCAGGAGATCGCCGAGTACCTGCACACCCGGCGGGATGTGGTGAGCCTGTGGCGGAAGCGGTTCTTCGAAGAACGCCTGGCAGGGCTGGAGGAGCGGCCTCGCCCGGGACGGCCCCGGGCTTTTCCCCCCAGACGTGGTGGTCCAGGTCAAGGCGCTGGCGTGTGAGCTTCCGAGCCGGCGGGAGCGCCCGCTGGCGCGGTGGAGCATCGCGGAGCTGGCGGGGGAGGTCCGGCGCTCGGGACTTGTGGCCACGATCAGCGCCACCACGGTGTGGCGGTGGATGCGATCCGTCCCTGGCAACACCGCTCTTGGATCTTCCGCGCTCGTGGGCGGCGCCGAGGCGCTCAAGGGATGAGACAGCCGAAGACAAAGCGATTTCTAGCGGTTTGCAAGGCGACCTGGCGTCTCAGTTGCGGAGAGCGGGGTAACCCGCGGGCTTCCTTAGTACGCCAACGCCGGTTCCACGAACTCGAACTCTTCGGTGAGCACGTTTATGAGGCTGAATCCAGTCACGCTCGTCGTGGCAGTTGAATGAGGATATTCGGCTAGGATGTACAGATCGCCAAGTTGAAAGAAGGCATACTTCATGAGCTCTGATGGCGGTCTCACCCTGGCCGCGCTCCACAACGCGCTGCAGACTGCGTCGTCGTCGACCAAGACGAGGGCGTTCGGGTCGGCGTTCGAGAGTCCGACCTCCGCTCGCCATTCGACGAAGCCGGGGGTCGAACTCGTCAGAACCTCCTCCAAGCCGGTCCTTGTGTCGTGCGGGTCGGTCGTGCAGGCGACGGGGGCGAGAGGGTGTGTCGTCGCGCACGCCTCGTTCGAGAAGGATTCACCCTGCTGATTGTACGCTACAACCTGATAGCAGTACTCCCAATTGGGTAGGAGCCGTATTGAATCGGCGTAGACGGTCGTATTCGACGGGACCTGGGTGAACAGAGAGTCGCCGGATTGCGTCTCGCTGCGCTCGATTCGGTAGCCCTCCTCGTTCGTAGCGTTGTCAATCCAAGCGAGGTCGATCCTATGAAAGTCGACCGCCGTCGCCGCCAGCTCGGTCGGCGCTGGTGGCCCCGCCAAGCCATACTTCGCAAGCAGATAATCCTCCGTGGCCATCATGTCCGAGTCGCTCAGACTGTTCGTGTAGAAAATGACTTCGGCGATGTCCCCCTTGAACGGAGACACCCCGTTCTGGCGCGCCCCGATGGCCGCCTGGCTGGGTGCTGTCCCGATCCCCGAATATCCGCTGTCGTTCAGACGGTAGACCTTGTCGGCGCGGATCTGAAGGTACTGGAAGACCTTCAGCCGCCAGGTCAGGACGTACCAGCGGCCGGGGGTCAGAACCAAGTCCGAGTTGCGGACTCCGTCATGGCTGCTGCTGTGGGCCAGCCAGTTGCCGCCGGCATCGTTGCGACGCGCGAAGAGATCCAGGTTGTTGCTGATGGCGCTGGAGCCGACTACGTCGTGACCCCCCGGGCCTGGAACGGAATCGAGTCGCACGACGGCAAAGACCGTGAAATAGTTCACCAAGCCCCAAATATTGTTTTGACCGGCGGAAACCAACCTGTCATCGACACCATCGAATCGTAGTGCCGGCTTGCCGTTGAGGACGCCAACCCTATAAACCGGCT
The DNA here is from genome assembly GCA_050732935.1 of Gemmatimonadota bacterium. GTDB lineage: Bacteria > Gemmatimonadota > Gemmatimonadetes > JACCXV01 > JAHWKZ01 > DASRVA01. The sequence continues at coordinate 19,651 of JBOHRW010000076.1, read as the reverse complement.
TCAACGAGTCGCTGGACTGGGTCGCGTCCGCGTTGCTCGGGCTCGAGTCCTCCCACCTCCCGACCCGATCGCCGTCGGCGAGACCGACGAGGGCGTCGGCCTTGAACCAGGCCGTGTAGCCGGGGGCCGGCTCCAGCGGGGTCGTGAGACGCTCGCCCGTGGCAAACGCGACTCGCGTCGATGAGGCTCGGAATGCAATCCCGACAGCCGCCGATACGAAAAGTATCGTGGCACAGATCAGGACCAGGCGATTCATTCCTGGAGGCAAACCGGGTAATCACCGAGTTGTACGGTTGGGGGCTCAAACTCACGGACCCCGCCGTTTTCATAGTTGACGTAGTCAAAACGAAAGTCCCCGTACAGTGCTTCGAGCCGTTGTGCGCTAGGGATATCCCCCTCTTGGTCACTCAGCAAGGAGCTCTTCATATGGACTGTGCGCCCAGGAGGATTACCACAGATGCCGCTATACGGGCCGGTCGCCCAGGGGTGCGTGTGAATGCGCGCAACCGTTTCGACTGGAGGAGGTTCTTGCCAACTCATGCCACACCCATTGGGGATGGGGTGCACCCCTATGGTTGACAGCTCATAGGAGTCCTCGCCCGTCTTGACGATCCATGCCCCCTGCTCGGTCGTGCTCGAGGGGTCTTGACCCGGAGTCACCGGATTGGAACTCTCCCACAAATCGCGCAGTTCGTCCCGAAAGGCAGCCCTCGTAATCCAGGGGCGATTCGGGCACGGCAGCCTGACGATCGAGAAAGTCGTGTCAGGACCCCACAAGTCACCCACTACGTCGCTAATATTGAGAAAGAACGGCTCCTCTTCTATCAACTGTAACTCCTCCATTTCGGGACGCTTGATCTGATAGAGGATCCGAAACGTCAAGCTGTCGACGATCTGGCCACTGTCGGTGACGTTATAAACCCACAAATACCAGGGCGCATAGGGAGGCGACGGCTCGGACTCAGGATCCGCATAGCGGAAAAAGAACAGCTCCGGCGGGAGCGAATCGACGAGCGGCAGACCGGCATCCTGATCCTCCTCGAAAGGCTCGCGCGGAGACAGCTCAATCACTACGTCCTTGTCTCCGTTCCAGAAGTTCGTGCAATCCGGCGAATGCCCGGCATCGAGCACCTCGATCCTGATCTCGACGATCGCCGGCTCCTCGCCCGATGCCGGGATACCGACCGTATCCGGATCGACCTCGAAGGTGTAGAGAAAGCACAAATGACTCGCTGGCCTCAAGCCTGATTCCCCCTTCTTTCCCGGTTCGGTCGGTATCGACCTCTCCTCTCCGCAGGCCAGGAGCAGGGTTGCCATACCCCCGAGCCACACGGCCCGGTGGAATCTGCCGGGGGAAGCAGGGACCCGCACGACGATCATTGTACCCGATCTAGGGGCGGGGCAGTCAATCCCCTCCTCGGCAGGCCGTGCGGCGATCCCGGCGAGCGGCTAGCTTTCCCGCCAGCTCGAAACATGACCTGCCACCCGCGCTCGATAATCCTGACCCGAGGACGTCCGATGAACGACCAGAACGCACCCGCCGCAACCGCTCCGGCTGCGGGCTCCGAGAAGACCGCGGCGAAACCCGCGACCGGAAGAAACGGCGGCGGCGCCAACCGCACCGGCAAGGTCGTCCAGATCATCGGCCCGGTCATCGACGTCGAGTTCGACGCCGGTGAGCTGCCCGAGATCCACACCGCGCTGCGCCTCGATCACGAGCCGGGGGAGGGCGAGGAGGGCCAGTCCGTCCACCTGACCGCCGAGATCCAGCAGCACATCGGCAGGAACCAGGTGCGCGCCGTGGCGATGTCGTCCACCGACGGCGTCGTCCGCGGGATGGAGATCGTCGACACCGGCGCCCCGATCACGGTGCCGGTCGGCCCGGAGACCCTGGGCCGCATCTTCAACCTCCTCGGTGAGCCGATCGACGAGCTCGGGCCGGTGGAGACGGAGGAGCGGCGGCCGATCCACCAGGATCCGCCCGCCTTCCCCGATCTCGAGCCCAAGACCGAGATCTTCGAGACCGGCATCAAGGTCGTCGATCTCCTGGCCCCGTACGTGAAGGGCGGGAAGACCGGTCTCTTCGGCGGCGCGGGCGTCGGCAAGACGGTCATCATCCTGGAGCTCATCCACAACGTCGCCACCCAGCACGGCGGCTACTCGGTGTTCTCCGGGATCGGCGAGCGGACGCGCGAGGGGAACGACCTCTGGCTGGAGATGAAGGAGTCCGGCGTGCTCGAGCGGGCGGCGCTCTGCTACGGGCAGATGAACGAGCCCCCGGGGGCGCGCCTCAGGGTCGGCCTCAGCGGGCTCACGATGTGCGAGTGGTTCCGCGATCAGACCGGGACCGACGTCCTCTACTTCATCGACAACATCTTCCGCTTCACCCAGGCGGGCTCGGAGGTCTCGGCGCTGCTCGGCCGGATGCCGAGCGCGGTCGGGTACCAGCCCACGCTCGGGACCGAGATGGGCGAGCTCCAGGAGCGGATCACCTCGACCCGGCGCGGCTCGATCACCTCGGTGCAGGCGATCTACGTCCCCGCCGACGACCTGACCGACCCCGCCCCGGCCACCGCGTTCACCCACCTCGACGCGACCACCGTGCTGTCACGGGCGATCGTCGAGAAGGGCATCTATCCGGCGGTCGATCCACTCGATTCCACCAGCCGCATCCTCGACCCCAACTATATCGGCGAGGAGCACTACGCGGTCGCCCGTGAGGTGCAGCGGGTCCTGCAGCGCTACAAGGATCTGCAGGATATCATCGCGATCCTCGGGATGGACGAGCTCTCGGAGGAGGACAAGGAGCTGGTCGCCCGGGCGCGGCGCATGGAGCGCTTCCTCTCACAGCCCTTCCACGTGGCGGAGGCGTTCACCGGCCGGAGCGGCAAGTTCGTCCCGCTCGAAGACACCGTCCGCTCCTTCAAGGAGGTCGTGGAGGGGAAGTGGGACCACCTTCCCGAGCAGGCGTTCTACATGGTGGGGACGATCGAAGAAGCCGCTGAGGCGGCCAAGCGGCTCGAGGAGTAGCAGCGATGGCCGACGCCCGCCTGCAGGTCCGCATCATCACCCCTGAGCGGGTCGCGTTCGACGGCGAGGCCGACGCGGTCGTGGCGACGGCCTATGACGGCGAGGTCGGGATCCTGCCCCGTCACGCGCCGATGATGGTGGTCCTCGGGATCGGCGAGTTCCGGCTGCGGCAGAACGACCGCTACGAGTGGTTCGCGATCGGCGAGGGGTTCCTGCACGTCCTGGACGACGTGGTCACCGTGCTGACCCCGTTCGCCGAGCACGCCCGCGAGATCGACGTCGAGGCGGCCCAGCGGCTGGAGATCACCACGGCCGACAATCCCCTCCTCCAAGGGTCGATTCTGGGCGAGGAACAGCGCAAGCGGCTGGGCCGGCTCATGGAGCAAGTGGCCAAGAAGGGAAGCTGACCCGGCCGGGTCGACCCGCCCCTGTTACGCACCCATACGGGCACACCCTGCGCGCTCGACAGCCCGGGCGGGCCAATGGACCGAGCCCGGCTTTCCCCTCTCCACGAGATTTCCACACCCTCTCCACGGTCCATGAAAAGCGCGACGACACGCCCCCCGCTGGGTGTCGTGAGACTTCGAAACCGTTCCTGTGGATAACTGTGGAAAAGTTGGCTCGGACGCGGCCCTGAATTGTATAACCTGTTATGAATAATGGGCTTACGTGATTCTCTGATGATGGCCGCAAAATCAGCTAATGCACAAAGTGCCGGCCCCAGGGGAAATTAGTTCGAAAGCGAACGAACCAGATCCCCCTGCTCGTCGCCCTCCTCTTCGGCCTCCGATTTCTCCTCTTTCGACAGCGCGCCGGTCCGCAGCCGGGCCTCGTCCGCCTCGGTGAACTCCATCCGGCAGTTGCCCTCGAAGAACACGCCGGGCTCGATGACGAGCGAGCGCGTGATGACGTCCCCCTGAAGCCGAGCCCCTTTCTGGAGCTCGACCTGATCCGTCCCCATGACCTCGCCTTCCAGGGTCCCGGCGATCACCACCGTCCGACCGACGGCATTGCCCTCCAACCGGCCTGTGTGCCCGATAATGAGGGACTCGCCGACCTCGAGGTTTCCGCGAAACGTCCCGTCGAGACGAAGCGTCCCTTCGACGCGCGCCGTCCCCTCGCACTCGACACCCTGCCCAAGCAGGGACTGCAACCCGTTGCCGCCCTCCTTCTTCATCGCGCTTCCCCCTTCTCGCTCGCGATCGAACAACACGCTGGTGTGGCCCGGCCTGGGTTCCGTGCGCACTCCTCGACCTCGTCTCACAAGCTCAGTGCAAGTACGGGTCCGGATCCACCGCGCGGCCCGCCCTGCGGATCTCGTAGTGAAGATGCGGCGCGGTCGAGCGCCCGCTGTTGCCGCTGTACGCGACCGCCTCTGCCCGCGCCACCCCCTGTCCTCGCTCGACCAGGAGCCTGGCATTGTGTCCGTAGAGGGTCTCGAAGCCGGCCTCGTGCGTTACGATGACGTAGTGGCCGAGAACGGCGTCGAAACCAGCCTCGCTCACCCGCCCCGGCGCGGTGGCCAGCACGAGCGTCTCGCGGGGCACGGCGATGTCGACGCCGGTGTGCCCGTCCGGTCCCTCGAACCGGGCGGTCACGAAGCCCTCTACGGCAAGCGGCCACCCGCTCGGTGTCGAGCCCCCACCCGGTGGCGACGGCTCGCCGGAGAGCTGCTCGTCGGCCGACACCTCACCCGGCATGGGCAACACCTCGGCCGGCCGCTCGCCCGGCTTCGGCAACTCCAGGGGCGGCGGCCCTCCCGTCCTCACCGGCTCCTCAGCCGGTTGCTCGCCAGGCGTCGGGGCCTCGGTAGGTCGCTGGGCAGTCCTCCCCGGTTCCACGGCCGGCCGCTCGCCGGGTGCCGGCGGCTCCTCGGGCACCGGCTCGTCGGCATCGTCCCGGTTTACCATGGGGGTGGCGATGGCCGTGGCCGGCGATGGGAGATCCTCGAGCCCGGCGAGGCTCCGGATCTGCTGATAGGTCCGCTCCGATCGCTCGAGGTTCTCGACGATCTTTCCGACCTTGGCCCGCTCCGCCTCGAGACGCCGGTTCTCCCCCTCGAGAAACGCCAGACGCCCCATCCGGCCGTACATCCCCAGTCCGACCAGAACCGCCACGCCGAGCGCCCCGGTGAAAACGCCCAGCCACCGGAGCGCCCGGTACGAAAGCCGGATTTGCCGGACGTTGCTCTCGTCCTCAGGGACGATCAGGAAGGTGAGATGGCCGTCCCTCACGATCCCCGGGCCGTCATGCACTCCACGATCCGCTCCAGGTCTTCGAACGAATAGAACCGGACCTCGAGCCTGCCCTTGCCGGTGGCGTCGGCATGGAGACGCACGCGCGTCCCGAGGGCCCGCTGGAGATCCTCCTCGATCCGCTTCCGCTCGAGGTCATGGCCCTCGGAAGCCTTCGACGCCAGCGCTTCCCGGCTCCGGGTTTCCCGTCGGACCAGCCGCTCCAGCTGCCGCACCGACAGGCCGTTCCGGACGACCTTCTTCGCGATCGCGTCCATCTGGCCCCGATCACGAAGGCCCAGCAGGGTCCGCCCGTGTCCCGCCGACAGCGACCGATCGCGCACCATCGTCTGAACCTCGACCGGGAGCTCCAGCAGGCGCAGAGCGTTGGCCACCGCCGGCCGACTCCGCCCGACGCGCCCCGCGACCTCCACCTGCGTGAGGTCGAACTCCTCGACCAGGTCGCGGTAGCCGCTGGCCTCCTCGATCGGGTCGAGATCCTCCCGTTGGAGATTCTCGACGAGCGCCATTTCCAAGAGCTCGCGATCGTCGACATCGCGGACCACGACGGGCACCGACGCGAGACCCGCCCGGCGGGCGGCGCGCAGGCGTCGCTCGCCCGACACCAGCATGTAGCGCCCGTCCTCGAGGGGCGTCACGAGCAGCGGCTGGAGCACCCCCAGCTGCGCGATGGACGCGGCGAGCTCGGCGATTCCGTCTTCGTCGAAGTGCGTGCGGGGCTGGTGCCGGTTGGGGACGATCTGCGCAACCTCCACACGATCCCCGGGAGCGGTGGATCGTCGCTCCGCCTCCACGGCGGATTCCCCGAGCAGCGCGCCTAGGCCCTTTCCGAGCCGCTTTCGCTGGGTCGACATTTCTCGATCAGCTCCTCCGCGAGTTCCATGTAGCTCGTGGCACCGGACGAAAGGATGTCGTACAGGATGACGGGCTTGCCGAAGCTGGGGGCCTCGGATAGCCGAACGTTCCGGGGGATGACCGTCTCATAGACCTTCCCCCCGAAGTACTCGACGGCCTCCTGCTGCACCTGCCGGGCCAGGTTGAGTCGGGCGTCGTACATCGTGAGGAGCACCCCCTCGATCGCGAGCCGGGGGTTGAGCTTCCGCTGCACGATGCGAATCGTGCCCAGCAACTGCGACAGGCCCTCGAGCGCATAGTACTCGCACTGGATCGGGATGAGGACCGAGTCCACCGCCGTCAGCGCGTTGAGGGTCAGAAGCCCGAGGGAGGGGGGACAGTCCACCAGCACCCACTCGTAGCGTTCGCGAATGCCGTCCAGCGCTCCGCCCAGGCGATGCTCTCGCCCGATCGCGCTGACGAGCTCGACCTCGGCCCCGAACAGGTCGACGGTCGCGGGGACGAGGTCCAGGTAGGGGATGTCGGTGGGTACGATCGCGTCCGCCAGGGGGAGCTCGTTGACGAGGACGTCGTAGATGTTGGCGTCGAGGGCGTCCTTGTCCACGCCCACTCCGCTGGTGGCGTTTCCCTGCGGGTCCAGATCGACAAGAAGGGTCCGACGCTCGGCTACGGCCAGGGAGGCGCAGACGTTCACCGCTGTCGTGGTCTTTCCGACCCCGCCCTTCTGATTGACCACACCGACGATCCGTCCCGGAGACGTTTCACGTGAAACGCCCAGCGCCTTCTCTCCCCGAGCGCTCTTCTCCGGAGGGGCCGGGCTTGTTTCACGTGAAACACCTTCCGGATGGAGCGCCCGGGCGTCCCCGCGGGTCACCGGAGGGTCGTCCGCGAACAGGCGCTCCACCTCCCGCTCGAGCCGCTCCCTGGCCGCGCGGGCGGCCGCGCCGGCCTGAACGTCTCCGGAACCGTGATTCTCCGTCGTTTTGGACCTCGCTGCGCGTGCATCAGGATGATCGTGGAACCGGACCCAGCCTGTCCTCCCGCCCGAAGGGGGTGGCCGCCAGCGACCGCCCCTGCAATCTGCGCCCGAACCGGCCAGGCTGCAACCCGCCGCTTACTTGCCGGCGTCGACCACTTCCTGGGCCGGCACGTCGAACTTGTTCTTAAGCCACCATTGCTGGGCGAATGTTAGCAAGTTTGATATAGCGTAGTAGAGAACTAGCCCGGCGGCGAGATTGAGGAAAACAAAGGTCATTACGATCGGCATCACGTACGTCATCGCCGCCATCCGGGGGTCGCTCGTGGTGAGCTTCGAGGACGCCATCATCGACAGCCCGAGAAAGATCGGCAGGATGTAGAGCGGGTCCGCCTGCGACAGGTCCGGGAGCCACAGGAAATCCTGCCCGCGGAACTCGATCGTCGACTGGAACACGAAGAACAGCGCGAACAGGATCGGCATCGGAAGCAGGTTCGGCAGGCAGCCCCCCAGCGGGTTGACCTTCCGCTCCTTGTACAGCCGCATGGTCTCCTGCTGCATCCGCTGCGGGTCGTCCTTGTGCCGCTCCCGGATCCGCTGGATCTCGGGCTGCAGCTCCTGCATCGCCCGGATCGAGCTATAAGACTTGGTGGTGAGCGGCCAGGTCACGATCCGCACGAGTACGGCGAACACGACGATCACGAGGCCATAGCTGGGGATGAACCGGTGCAGCCACAGCATGATCACGACGATCAGCTTGCCGAAGGGCGAGATCATCCAGCGGATCCACGACCAGCCGTACTGGTTGACCTCGTCCAGCCCGTCGTTGAGCGAGGACAGGCGCCCGTACTCCTGCGGACCGAGGTAGAGGCGATGCTCGGCCACCCCCGCGGTGACCGGAACGGCGACGCCCACCTCGATCGAGGGCAGGCTGTCGGTCGCCTCCCCACGCATGGTGACGGCGGAGAGAGGTGCACCTTCCTCGGGGGCGAGCACCATCGCCAGGAAGTACTTGTTGCGGAGCCCCGCCCAGTCGATCTCGCCGCCCACGGACAGGCCGTCACCTTCGTCGAGGTCTTCGGCGCTCTGGGTCAGGATCTCGCCGTCCACCCGTGCGACCCCCCGCAGCTGCCCGTAGTCGTCCCGGGGCTGCTTCTCGCTCGAGTGGAGGCGTGGCCCGAGCCCGGTGACCAGGATCCCCTCCACAGGGGAGCCCAGCTCTATCCGGTAATCGATCACGTAGGTCGACGGGTCGAAGCGATAGGTCTGGACGACCGAAAGCTCTCCCTCCCTCGAGACCAAGCGCAGGAGCTGCGCTTCGTCACCTTCGCCGAGCCGCATGCCGGTGGCGCTCGGGGCGTAGGTCAGTGCGCTGAGCGCGATCCGCTGTCCGCCCATGTCCGCCGCCCGCGTCAGGAACGCGTGGTCCTCCGGGACCAGGCGCACGGACCCCGGCGTGGTATAGGAAGGATGCTGGAGAAGCTCGATCTGACGCAGCACCCCGCCCCGGGGATCGATCGCCAGCCTATAGAGCGGGGTCTCGATCACGATCGGTCGCGGGGGCGGCGCCGGTTGCGAGTCGGGGGCGGCCCCCTCCCCCTCCCTCGCCACGGCCGTATCGGCCGGCGGCGAGGCGAACGGGGGCGGCTCGACCGGCGGGACCTCGCGCTGGCTCTCGTCGGGGAGCGCGGGGTCGGCGGCTCCCGGGTCCGGCGCCGTCGTGTCCGCGGGTGAAACCGGCGGCTCGCCCGTCTCCATCCGCCCGAACCACCACTGGCTGGCGACCAGGACGACCATCATGAGGATGACCGCCAGCAGGACCCGTTGCTGCTCGCTCACCGCGGGCCGGCCCCCTTCGCTCCTGCCGGGGGAACGGGATCGTAGCCACCGGCATGCCAGGGGTGACAACGCACCAGCCGCCGGGCGGCCAAGAGCGTCCCGCGCCACGCGCCGTGAGCCGCGACGGCATCCAGCGCGTATCGCGAGCATGACGGCTCGTACCGGCAGGGCGACGGCGACCATGCCATCGCGATCTGATATGTCCGGATCAACGCAAACAGGATCGTCTTCAAGAGATCGTCATCTCCTCCGCGAGCGCGCGCAGAACCTGCGCCAGGTCCTGGAAGTCGAGCTCATAGGCCCCCCGCCGGGCCCGCAGGAGATAGTCGCGGGGCTCCGAGCGCGGGAGGAGCTCGCTCGCGAGAAGAGCCGTCAGGCGGCGACGCAGCCGGTTGCGCTCGACGCTCGTATGTCCGTACTTCGGCGTGATGCAGGTCGCCCTCGCGTCGCCCGCGGCCGGACTCCAGTAGAGCTCGAGCTCCGCTCCACGGGCATGCGGACCCCGCAGGAGCCGCCGGATCTCGCGACGGGTCGTGATGCGACGATCCCGGGGGATGGCGCCCACCGGAACGGAAAGCCTCTCGGCGCGCCGGGCGGACTAGTGCCTCGTTGCGGAAATCCGCGTGCATTCGAGTGCCACTGCATCCGGCTCGCTGTGTTGCGGCTCGTACGGAATAGCGATGCTATTCCTCCTCGCCGCGCCTTGCGAGCCGGGCGCATCGGCCCTCTAGGTGCTGACGCGGATTTCCGCAACGAGGCACTAGAGTGGTGTCGCCGAAGCCCCGTGCGCATCGAGAGCGGCGATGCAACTCGGCGGCAAGGCGCGACGAGGAGGCATGGCAGCGCTATGCCGCACGAGGAGCAACGCCTCCGACGGCGCTCAGCGTCTCTCGAATGCCAGGAGACTTCGGCGACACCACACTAACGCCGCTTGCGGGAAAACTCGGCCGAGACCGAGAGCCTGGCGCGACCCTTTCTGCGCCGCCGGGAGAGGATCTTCCGCCCGCCGGGGGTCTTCATGCGGGTGCGGAATCCATGCTTGTTGCGCCGTTTGCGCCGGCTCGGTTGATACGTGCGCTTCATCGTGCTCTCTTGGGAAATGTGGACCGGAATATGCGGCTGAAACGGCCGTCGAATGTATGGTTCTCTGTGCCTCCTCGTCAACCGGCCCTGGCGTTCGGACTCGTTTCGTCGGCCGGTTGACACACCCCCTCGCGCGGGCTACTATGGACTTCCTTTCGACGCGCGCCGCACGCTAGAAGATCTCACCCCCGTCCAAGCGGAGCCCGGAGTCTTGCACTCAGCCGAACTGACCCCGCCCGAGGTGTGGTCCCTGATCCTCGACGAAACAAGGAAGAGCATCAACCCGCAGACGTTCAGCACGTGGCTCGAGCCGACCAAGGCCGTGGGCCTCACCGCCGACCAGCTGTTCGTCAACGTCAAGAACCAGTTCGCCGTCGACTACATAGAGGGCCAGTACGGAGCGGTCCTCGCCGACATCGTGACGTCGCTGTTCGAAGAGGAGCTTCGCGTCGTCTTCCAGTCCGCGGACGAGGGCGAGGCCGAGCCGACCCCGAGCCGACCCGTTCCGGACGTGGCCTCCGCGCGGCCCCCCTTCCCAGGCGCCCGCTCCGGCGGGACGATCAACCTCGGGTTGCCTCTCAACCCGCGTTATACCTTCGACACCTTCGTCGTAGGCAACTCGAACCAGTATGCGCATGGCGCGTCCCTGGCGGTCGCGGGCAAGCCGGCGCAGGGATTCAACCCGCTGTTCATCTACGGCGGCGTGGGGCTCGGCAAGACCCACCTCATGCAGGCCATCGGGAACACCGCCCTGGAGACAGGGCGGCTGGAGCGGCTCTGCTATCTGTCCGCCGAGACGTTCATGAACCAGATGATCGAGTCCCTTCAGTTCGGCAAGACGCTGGAGTTCCGAAACAAGTACCGGAGAATGGACCTCCTGCTCATCGACGATGTCCAGTTCCTGCAAGGCAAGGACGCGACCCAGGAGGAGTTCTTCCACACCTTCAACGCGCTCTACGACGCGCACAAGCAGATCGTCGTCACAAGCGATCGCGTGCCGAAGGAGATCCCCACGCTCGAGGAGCGACTGGTATCCCGCTTCGAGTGGGGGTTGGTGGTCGACATCCAGCCCCCCGACCTCGAGACGCGGATCGCCATCCTGCAGCACAAGGCCAGCCGCAGCGGCCTCGACTTCCCGCAGGACGTGATCCTGTTCATCGCCAAGAACGTGAAATCGAACGTCCGCGAGCTGGAGGGGAGCCTGATCCGGTTGATCGCGCATTCCAGCCTCAACGGTTCGGAGGTCACCATCGAGCTTGCGGAAGAGGTGCTCAAAAACATCCTGAGCACCGAGACCCGGCGCGTCACGGTGGACCGGATCCAGCACGAAGTGGCAACCGACTACGGTGTCACGGTGGAGGGACTCAAGTCACGCAAGCGAACCAAGACCCTGACCGTGCCGCGGCAGGTCGCCATGCATCTCTGCCGCCAGCTCACCGATCTTCCGCTGGTCGAGATCGGCCAGGCCTTCGGCGGACGTGATCACACGACCGTGATTCACGCTTGCGACAAGGTAGAGTCCCAGATCAAGAGCAGTCGTACCGTGCGCCGGCGAGTCGAGCTGCTTCGCGACAAGATCGCGAGCTGACCGCGTCGAGGTGTGGACAGCACTGAAAGCACCGCGTGGACCCACGGTGGACAAGGTCCCGAGAGCCGCTTTTTTCCACATCCACCGGCGGCTCGTCCACAGCGAACCCAGAGCCCGACGGCAGCGACCGAGGTACTTTCGATCGCGCCACGAGTCACGGCACGGTCAGTGATTGGCAGACTCGTCCACATATTCAGGCACCCTGTTTCTACTACTATTGATCTATCTCTCGTCGAACCAGATGAACTTCCCTCGGGGATAACCCGAGGACGCCCCGGAGGCTGACCATGCGGTTCACCATCGCTCAAGGCGACCTGCTCGAAGCATTGAGTGCAGTGTCCAACGTCGTTCCGGCGCGGACGCCGTTGCCGATCATCGGCAACGTCCTGGTCGAGGCCGAAGCGGACGAGTTCTCGGTATCGGCGACGGATCTGGACCTTTCCGTGACCGTCCGTGCCTCGGCCAGCGTCGACGAACCGGGACGGGTGACGCTGCCGGCTCGGAAGCTCACGGACATGGTGCGCGCACTGCCGGCAAGCGTGGTACGGGTCGAAGGGAGTGGCGAGCACGTCTCGGTCGAGTGCGAGAGCTCACGGTTTCGCGTGCACGGGCTGCCGGCGGAGGATTTTCCGGGCTTCCCGAAGCTCGACTTCGGCAGCGGTTTCCGGGTGCCCGCGGGAGTCGTGGATCGACTCGCGACGCGGACGAGCTTTGCCGCCTCGAGCGAAGATACGCGACCGATCCTGAACGGTGTCCTGTGGGAGGTGGGAGAGGAGCGAATGCAGATGGTGGCCACGAACGGCCATCGGCTGGCTCGTTACTCGGTGGCGAGCGCGAACGGATCGAAGGACTCCAGGAGCATGATCGTGCCTCCCAAGGCGCTCTCGCAGATCGGGCGCATCTTCGCTCCGGACGACGAGCTGCAGGTGGCCACCGATGGAAAGCAGATCGGGTTCCGGGGCGGGCGTGGGGAGGTCTTCAGTCGACTCATCGAGGGACCCTATCCGAACTACGAACAGGTGATCCCCCGGGATAACGACAAGCGGGCACGACTCGACAAGGAGCGACTGGTCGGTGCGCTTCGACGGATGGTCGTGATGGCCAGCGACCAGACCCACCGCGTGCGACTGTCGCTCGCCGACGACCTGCTGCGCTTCCACGTCTCCACGCCCGACGTCGGCGAAGGTACGGATCAGATGCCGGTCGCCTACGAGGGCGACGAGATCGACATCGGGTTCAACGCCAACTACCTCCTCGAGGTCTTGCGCTTCGTCGATTCGGACGAGGTGGAGATGACCTTCAAGGCACCCGAGCGGGCGGCCATCGTGAAGCCCGCCGACGAGCAGGAGGAGATGTTTCTCTGCCTCGTGATGCCGCTTCGGCTTCAGGAGTGAGAAGCTCGTTGCTTATGACCATATAAGACTATGTTCGCTCCCTCCTCGGGCAACCCGGTTTCGGTTGCCCGAAGTCGTTATCACAGCTAAATTTAAGGTACTCATGGGGGACCTGGATCGAGTCACCCGGTGCGGCTGACCGAGATCGGCCTCGACCGCTTCCGAAACCTGCGCTCCACGAGCATCGGGATCCCGCCCGCGGGGGCGCTTCTGATCGGCTCCAACGGGCAGGGGAAGACGAACTTTCTCGAAGCGATCCACTACCTGGCGCTGTTCCGGTCGTTTCGCGGCGCACGCCATCGGGAGGTGATCGCCTTCGGCGAAGCCGGCTTCGGTGTGAGCGGGGAAGCCGTATATGCCGATGGCGGCACGCACCGGGTGACGGTGACCGGCGATCGCTCCGCGCGCCGGATCGCGGTCGACGGCCACAGCCCGCTGAGCCCGACCGAGGCGGTGGGCACGGTGCTGACGGTGCTGCTGGCTCCCGGGGACCTGCAGATCGTGGCTGGACCGCCTGCCGAGCGACGTCGCTTCATGGATGGGCTGTTGGCCCGGATGGCGGGCCGGCACTGGCGGGCGATCCAAGTGCACGCCCGGGCTCTCCGGCAGCGCAACGAGGCGCTCCGCGCGCGGTGCGCCGAGGCCGAGCTGGACGCGTGGGACGTGTCCCTCATCGCCACGGGAGTACCGGTCGTCGTGGCGCGCGCGGAGCTGGCGGAACGACTCGACGGTCTGTTCGCGGCCCTCGGGGGCCGGATCGCTCCAGAGTCGGAGATGGAGCTGCGCCTCCGCTACCGGCCATCGGTTCCCGACTCGTTCGCCGAGGCCGTCGATCCGTCGGCGGTGAGCGCGGCGTGGCGAGAGGCGCTCCAGCTGCGCCGCGCGCTCGACCGTCGGCGCGGCTGGAGCTCCGTCGGGCCACACCGCGACGAGCTCGAGTTGCTCCACGGCGGGAGAGCCATCGGACGGTACGGATCGCAGGGCCAGCAGCGAACGGCGGCGATCGCCCTGCGTCTCGCCGAGGCCGAGATCCTGGAGGCCGAGTCCGGTCGCGCGCCGGTTCTCCTCCTCGACGACGTGTTCGCCGACGTCGACGCGGGCCGCTCGCGCGCCCTGCTTCCCTGTCTCGGCGCGCATCGGCAGCGCTTCGTGACGTCCGCCCGCTCGCTCCCGGAGCTGGACGACGCGCTCGAGCGCTGGGAGATCTCCGACGGGCGGATTGCGGCGTGCGCGGTGGCGGTTTGAGTTGCGCGGCCGGGACCGAACCGGGGCCAGGAGCGTGGGGGCGGTCATCGACCGCGTCCTGGCGCGTCTGGGGGTCGACGAGGTCGTCGACCGGCATCGCGTGTTCGGGGAGTGGTCCGACCTGGTCGGAGTGGAGATCGCCCGCGCCGCGAGACCCCAGCGGCTCGACGGCGACGTGCTGATCGTGGGCGTCGCCAACTCCGCGTGGATGAGCGAGCTCTCGCTTCGTCGGATCGAGATCCTGAGGTCCCTCAACGCGGGGCGGACACGCGGAAAGATACGCAAGCTGATCTTCCGGCTGGACCCGGAGATCGATGCTGGTTGAAGACATGTCGGATACAGTGGGCCTGGTCAATCCCGTGGAGGTAATGAATGCCTAAGACGAAAGTCGCCCAGACGGCCCGCAACGCGAAGGCGGCGGAGGCCTACAGGGCCGAGAAGATCCAGGTCCTTCAGGGCCTCGAGGCGGTTCGGAAGCGTCCGGGGATGTACATCGGATCGACCGGAGCGCGGGGCCTCCACCATCTGGTCTACGAGGTCGTGGACAACGCTGTGGACGAAGCGTTGGCGGGCTACTGCGACGAGATCGCGGTGACAATCGGGCTCGACAACGTCGTCACCGTGACGGACAACGGCCGAGGCTTCCCCGTCGACGTTCACCCGACCGAGAAGAAGCCCGGCGTCGAGGTCGCGATGACCACCCTCCACGCGGGCGGGAAGTTCGATCACTCGTCGTACAAGGTGTCGGGTGGTCTCCACGGGGTGGGCGTCTCGGTCGTCAACGCGCTCAGCGAGTGGCTGGAGGTCGAGGTCATGCGCGACGGCGAGCGCTACCACCAGCGCTACGAGCGCGGCCAGAAGGCTACCGAGCTCGAGGTGAAGGGCGAGAGCGACGAGACCGGGACGATCGTCCGGTTCCACCCGGACCCGAAGATCTTCCCCGAGATCGACTTCCAGTACGAGACGCTGGCCGGCCGGCTGCGGGAGCTCGCGTTCCTGAACCAGGGCGTGCAGATCTCGATCGTCGACGAGCGAGAGGAGCCGAAGAAGGATGTCTTCCAGTACGACGGCGGTCTGGTGGAATTCGTGAAGCACCTCAACAAGAGCCGCAAGCCGCTCCATCCCAAGCCCATGTACGTGGAGGTGACCAAGGAGGAGGTCGAGGTCCAGTGCGCGATCCAGTACAACGAGTCGTATACCGAGACCCTCTTCACGTTCGTCAACAACATCAGCACCCATGAGGGCGGCACCCACCTCTCCGGGTTCAAGAGCGCCCTGACCCGCACGCTCAACGCGTACGCCAACGACAAGGGATTCTTCAAGAAGGCGGACTTCACGCTCAGCGGCGACGACGTGCGTGAGGGGCTGACGGCGGTCTTGTCGGTCAAGGTCATGGAGCCCCAGTTCGAGGGGCAGACCAAGACCAAGCTCGGCAACTCCGAGGTGCGCGGCATCGTCGAGTCGATCATGAACGAGAGCCTCGGGAGCTGGCTCCAGGAGAACCCGGGTCCGGGCCGGCGCATCCTCGAGAAGGCGTTGCAGGCGGCGCGGGCGCGGGAGGCGGCCCGCAAGGCGCGCGACCTGACGCGGAAGAAGTCCGCGCTCGATACCGGGGTCCTCCCCGGCAAGCTGGCGGATTGCTCGATCGATGACCCGGAGCTGTCGGAGTTGTATCTCGTGGAAGGCGACAGCGCCGGGGGCAGCGCGAAGATGGGTCGTGACAGAAACTACCAGGCCATCCTGCCGCTCCGAGGGAAGATCCTGAACACGATCCGGGCGCGGATCGACAAGGTTCTCTCCAACGAAGAGATACGGACCATCATCACGGCGATCGGGACAGGGTTCGGGGAGGATGAGTTCAAGCTGGAAATGAGCCGTTACGGCAAGATTATCATCATGAGCGTCGATGCCCACGAGCACGTGCTGGTCCGCGATGCCGACGGAGCTCGGATGACGAAGATCGGCCCTTTCATCGACGCCGCCCTGGTGGGGGTCGAGCCCGACAACGATGGCGTTGAGAAGCGGAAGGGAGGAGATCTCGGCCAGGTCCTCTGTTTCGACAAGGAAACCCACGAGGTTCGCTTTCGACCGATCAAGGCGGTGATCCGCCACCCGATCGAAGAGCCGCTCTTCGAGGTGAAGACGGCATACGGTCGAAGCGTTCGCGTGACCTCGAGCCACAGCATTTACGTGTGGGAGGACGACGAGATCCGTCTGAAACGCGGCAGCGAGCTCGAGATCGGTGACTGGGTTGTGGCGCCGAGGAGGATTCGGTTGCCAGAGGATGCACCAGACAGATTGGATGTTCTGCCAGTCCTGCATTCCGATTCCGCGGCGGCCCGGCAGGTCTGGCTCCGAGGACCTGCTGTCGAGGAGTGGTACAAGGCGAAGGTGATGGAGGAGTCCGCCGGCCGACCGGAACTCACAGAAGCACGCGTGGATGTTCCCCCGGAGATTGGTGCTGAAATGCGAGCGCTCCGCCGTCGTGCAGGCGTCCATCGCGACGATCTCTGTGGAGCGGTCGGGATCCGGCAGTATCAGACCTTTTGCAGCTGGGAGGTCGGCAACACCCGTCCCACCTGCTCGCACCGGGTGTCGTATCTGGGCGCTATCGGCGCCGACGTCGAGGAGATGATGAGGCGAGTGAAAGTGGGCTCGAGCCACATCGAGCGCGTGTGGGAGGAGCAGGATGTGGCGGCGCCCAGGAACCGTGTGCGACCCTATGTTCGGCTGTCCGATTTGTCGGCGCAGGACATCGCGTGGTTCGACGAACGTGAGGACCTCGAGCTGACACCCGAACATTGCGCGGGCAAGGGTGTCCCACGATTCATCGATGTGACCGAGGACCTCGCTTTCGTGCTGGGATTCTATCTGGCGGAAGGCTCTAGCTCGGCACGAAACGGCATTCGCTTCTCGATCGGGAAACGCAACCTGCCGCTGGTAGACAGTCTGTCGGACAGACTGGAGGGGGTACTGGGTTTGCGACCGAAGCTGAGCCGGAACAGGGATCGGGTTCACGAGGTGAAGCTCGTGAATCGGATAGCTGCGCTCATCTGGCAGCGACTCTTCGGCTTCGAAGAGGGGACGACTGCGCCCACCAAGCGAATTCCCGACGTGATCTTCGGCTTGAATGATCGGAAGAGAGGCGCCTTTCTGCGCGGATATCTCCAGGGAGACGGAAGCCTTTCGGCGGGAAGGATTTCTTTCGCGACGACCTCACGGGACGTCGCCAGCGGGATCGGCTACCTGCTCTCCAGCCTCGGTGTAGTTCCCTCGGTTTCCTCGAAAGAGCCGACCGGATACGCAGGCATGATTAATGGGCGACCCGTGATCACGCGCCATCGGTGGTGGCAGACGATGATCGTCTCGCGAGAGGACCTGGAGCGGCTGCGACCGGTTTGGGAGGGCTTGCCAGGATCGGAGCGTATCGAGAACCGGCTTCGCTCGAACTGGCCAAGCATCAATAGGTCCTTGGAGGGGATCGACGGCGACCTCATCGCCCTGCCGATACGCTGGGTCGGGACGGTGGAGCCGTCCAACGGCTTCGTCTACGATTTCTCCGTAGAGGCGGACGAGAACTTCATCGCCGGGACGGGAGGCATATGCGCGAGCAACACCGATGCTGACGTAGACGGATCTCACATTCGCACGTTGCTCCTGACCTTCTTCTTCCAGTGGATGAAGGAGCTTATCGAGGCGGGGAAGATCTATATCGCCCAGCCGCCGCTTTACCGCGTGTGGAAAGGAAGCAAAGAGTTCTACGCCTTCAACGACGAGGAGCGGGATGAGCATATCCAGCGTCTCGGCGGAAATGGCGTCAACGTTCAGCGATACAAGGGTCTGGGTGAGATGAACCCGGACCAGCTTTGGAAGACGACGATGGACCCCGAGACAAGGACGCTCCTCCAGGTCAAGATGGACGAGGAGTCGCTGGCCTTCGAGCTGTTTCAGACCCTGATGGGTGACGAGGTCGAGCCTCGCCGGGAGTTCATCGAGAAGAACGCGAAGTACGTCAGGAACCTGGATGTGTGACGGTCGCGAAACCGGCTTCCCTTCGAACGCGAGGTACGTCTAGAACATGGCCATAGAGCAAGGACGGGAACGGGTTCTCGATCGCTTCATCCAGGACGAGATGAGGGAGTCGTTCATCGACTACTCGATGAGCGTGATCGTATCTCGCGCCCTGCCCGACGTGCGCGACGGTCTCAAGCCGGTCCACCGGCGCATCCTGTACTCGATGCAGGAGCTCGGGCTGGGTCCGACCCGCCCGTACAAGAAGAGCGCGACCGTCGTCGGCGACGTGCTCGGCAAATACCACCCCCACGGCGACAGCGCCGTCTACGACGCGCTCGTCCGCATGGTGCAACCGTTCTCGCTCCGCTATCCGCTCCTGGACGGGCAGGGCAACTTCGGCTCAGTCGACGGCGATCCCGCGGCGGCCTACCGCTACACCGAGGCCCGGCTCGCGCCGATCGCGGGCGAGATGCTGGCCGACATCGAGAAGGAGACGGTCGACTACGCGCCCAACTTCGATGACCGGCTGAAGGAGCCGACCGTCCTGCCGTCGCGACTCCCCAACCTGCTCGTCAACGGCTCGAGCGGCATCGCGGTCGGGATGGCCACCAACATCCCGCCCCACAACCTGCGCGAGGTCGTGGACGCGCTGTGCGCGCTGATCGACGACCCGGAGATCGACCTCGATGGCCTGATGGAGCACGTCCGGGGGCCGGACTTCCCGACCGGCGGCTTCGTGTTCGGCAACGAGGGGATCCGGGAGGCCTACAGGTCAGGACGCGGGAAGGTCGTGATGCGGGCCCGCGCCGTCACCGAGGTCAAGGCGAACGGCAAGGAGCAGATCGTCATCACCGAGATCCCGTACCAGGTCAACAAGTCCAAGCTCGTCGAGCAGATCGCCGACGCGGTGCGGAACAAGAAGATCGACGGCGTCTCCGACCTCCGCGACGAGAGCGATCGGGACGGCATGCGGGTCGTGATCGAGCTCAAGCGGGACGCCATGGGCCAGGTCGTCCTCAACAACCTTTACAAGTCCACCCAGATGGAGTGGACGTTCGGGATCATCAACCTGGCGCTTGTCGACAACGTGCCCCGGGAGATGGGGCTCAAGGAGATGCTCGAGCACTTCGTGGAGCACCGGCACGACGTCGTCGTCCGGCGCAGCCAGTTCGAGCTCCACGAGGCCGAGGAGCGCGCCCACATCGTCGAGGGGCTGCGGATCGCGATCGACAACATCGACGAGATCGTCAAGCTCATCCGGGCGGCCGAGGACACCGATGCCGCCAGGACCGGGCTGATGGAGACGTTCGGCCTCTCCGAGCGCCAGGCCCAGGCAATCCTCGACATGCGGCTGGCGCGCTTGACCGGACTC
>JBOHRW010000075.1:0-9226 GCA_050732935.1 Gemmatimonadota bacterium | reverse complement strand
CTCAGCAACAGATGGTGGATTCTGGCGCCCAGCGTCAAATCCGAGCCGAAGGATCCGCGTGAAACATCGCCACATAGATGACTCAACAGGGAAGTCGAGTCTGTTCCTTCCCAACATCTGCTGAACTTCATCTCACCGTTCGCGTTGAAGTCGAACGTCAACCGAAGAACGGGTGTGAACCTCTTCATTCGCTCGGCAGCAGCTTCGTCCACACGAAAGACAACGGCTCGCCGGGCCCCTTCCCACAGCGCGCCTTGTGCCACCATCTCGATATCCCTGGCGGAATGAAGAGACGCCTCTTCACCGACCAGCTCCAGGACAAAAGGAATCCTCCCCTGCAGCCAGGTCCGTCGCCCCGACTCCGGGGACGCCTCCAGAATCTGGATTGTGCCCGGGCTGGTCAGCCCCCCAGCGCCCCAGGCAAACGCGTATTCCCCCGGAGGCGACCTTACGACAGTGGTCGACCATGTCCACGCCGAATCTCCCGGCGCGAGAAGGCCTGGGCTGACGGAGCAGTGCTTTCCCGACGGGGCGAGCTCGAGTTCGGTCTCGACTACAATGTCACAGGCAAGCTCAGGAGCCATCGGCTCCGAGGAAACGTTGATCTCCACGACTCGGAGATGCAGGGTGTCGCCGGTTCGGATCTGGAAGCTGTTGTCCCACGAATAGGTGACCGAGTCTTCGTCTCCGGAAATGCTGAACTGAGGCATGGCGCACGCGCTCGACCGTGGTGGTGCGCTACGGGGCGCGGATGAGCGATCAGAAGTGACAGCAGCGGTGCAAGACCCGGGATTCCCGCTCTCACTCTGGACCCCAAGGAGCCTCTCCTCCTATCGCGTCTTCTCTCCCTGGATCGTGATGGCATCCACCTCGGCCAGCTCCTCCTCTGTGAGCCGCCACCCGACGGCGGCCGCGTTGGCCTCGACTTGTGTCGGTGACGTCGCCCCCGCGATCACCGACGCGACGGTCGGACGCGCGAGGAGCCAGGAGAAGGCGAGCTCCAGGATCGTCCGCCCCCTCGCCTTGGCGAACCGGATCAACTCCTCGACGATGGCGAGGTTCTGCTCACTCAGAAGATTCGCCATCCCCCCGCTCTCGCTTATCCGGGCTCCCGCGGGGGGTGGCTCGCCCTGGCGATACTTGCCGGTCAGGAGGCCGCTCTTCAGCGGGAAGTAGGGAAGGAAGGCGAGCCCCTGCCGCTCACATTCGTCCAGCACCCCCTCCTCGGGCTCGCGATGGAGCAGGCTGTACTCGTTCTGGACGCTGACGAAGCGCGCGGCGTCGCCTTGCACGGCCGCCTCCGCGTCCCGGAGCTGAGCGACCGAGAAGTTCGAGGCCCCGATCTCCCGCACCTTTCCGGCCTGGACCAGCTCGTCGAGCGCGCCCAGCGTGTCTTCGATCGGCACGGTTGGATCGGGCTCGTGGAGCTGGTACAGGTCGATCCGATCCGTTCTCAGTCGACGCAGGCTCTCCTCGACGGCGTGGTGGATGTAGGCCGGGCTCGCGCCCTTCCCCTGGCCCTCCATCTCACTGCCAAACTTGGTGGCGATCACCACCCCGTCGCGGTCCGACCCCAGGGCCCGGCTGAGGAACTCCTCGCTCTGACCCTGTCCATAGATGTCGGCCGTGTCGAAGAAGTTGATGCCCTGGTCCAGCGCCGCCTTGACGACGCCCGCGGTCTCGGTGGGGTTCAGCCGCCGGCCGAAGTTGTTGCAGCCGAGGCCGACTTCCGACACGCTGAGCGACCCGATTCGGCGGTGGTTCATCGTCGGTTCTCCTCGGTTTCCGTCTTGATGACAACTACGGTCTTACACTACCCGCCGGCCATGGCTCCCACGACGAGAAAAGGTTCGGCTCCCGTGGCCACAGAGTCGGGAAGTCGGGCATCCGGAGAATCGTGAGACAGGTCTCGCTCGCAGGCGAAGAACCTCACGAAGGCCCGGCGTTGTTGGGTGGTGTGGTCGCGGATCGTCCCGCGCAGCATCGGATATCGGGCCTCGAGCGCGTCCAGGACCGCCCGCTGTGTGGCCTGACCGTCGACGTCGAGCTCGACCTCGCCCTCGACGTGCGCCAGCGTCCTCAGGTGAGCGGGGAGAACAACTCGGATCATGACAGGGTCTGGACCTCGACCGACAGCACGGCCGGGAGATCCCGGACGATGGGGGCCCAGCTGTCCCCAGCGTCGGCCGACACGTACACCTGCCCGCCGGTGGTGCCGAAGTACACGCCGCACGCATCGAGCGAGTCGACGGCCATCGCGTCGCGCAACACGTTGACATAGCAGTCGCTCTGCGGTAGACCTTTCGTGAGCGCCTCCCACTCGTCCCCGCCCGCCCGGCTGCGGTAGACACGCAACTTTCCTTCGGGTGGATAGTGCTCCGAGTCGCTCTTGATCGGGACGACGTAGATGGTGTCCGGCTCGTGCGCGTGGACATGGATGGGGAACCCGAAGTCGCTCGGCAGGTTGCCGCTGACCTCCTGCCACGTCTCGCCGGCGTCGTCGCTGCGCATGACGTCCCAGTGCTTCTGCATGAACAAGACATCCGGACGCGATGGGTGCATCGCGATGCGGTGAACGCAGTGCCCGACCTCGGCATCCGGGTCGGGGAGGCCTTCGGACCGGAGACCCTTGTTCACCGGCCGCCACGTCTTGCCTGCGTCGTCGGTCCGGAACACGCCAGCGGCCGAGATGGCGATGAAGATCCGGTGGGGATCGCTCGGATCCAGGAGGATCGTGTGCAGGCAGAGCCCGCCGGCGCCGGGCTGCCAGGAGGGGCCGGACTCGTGGCCGCGCAGCCCGGGAAGCTCCTGCCAGCTCTTCCCGCCATCGCCCGAGCGGAACAGGGCGGCGTCTTCGACCCCGGCGTAGATCGTGTCCGGGTCCGTCAGCGAAGGTTCGAGATGCCAGACCCTCGCGAACTCCCACGGATGCGGCGTGCCGTCATACCACAGGTGGGTGCCCGGTTCGCCGTCGTACGCGAACTCGTTGCCCATCGGCTCCCACGTCTGGCCCCCGTCGTCAGAGCGTTGGATCAGCTGTCCGAACCAGCCGGTGGACTGCGACGCGTAGAGGCGGTCCGGATCGGCCGGGGAGCCCTTGAGGTGGTAGATCTCCCATCCCGCGAAGATGGGGCCGCTCACGTTCCACTTCTTGCGCTGTTCGTCCGACGCGAGCACGAACGCGCCCTTGCGGGTGCCGACCAGTACCCGTACCTCGCTCATCGTCTGTGCCTCCTCGTCGAGAAGATCATCACCTCCTCAAGCGTCGACCATCACCTTGAAGCCGCCGTAGATCATGCGCTTCGAGTCGAAGGGCATCGACTTGGAATCCATCATCTTCGCCAGCCGCGGGTCCTTCATGACCTTCGCATTGACGCGATCGCGATGGGCGCGCGACTTGAACGTGATCCAGGAGAACACCACCGTCTCGCCGTGCTTGAGTTTGACGCTCTGGGGGAACGACGTGAGCTTGCCGGGCTTCACGTCGTCGCCGACGCACTCCCGGAATTCGAGAGCGCCATGCTCGCGCCACACCTTTCCCGCCTTTCGCGCCATGCGGCGATAGGCGTCCAGGCTCTTCTCCGGTACCGGTATCACGAAGCCGTCCACGTAAGGCATGGGGTCCTCCTTTTGAGATGATTTGCCGCGATGAACGCGACCCCCTGGGCTGGGGCGGTCGGTGACGGTCTTGCTTGTCGAAAGATACCGCTTCCACCCGTATAGACCGCGCGAAGGCCCGGAACTCATCGGTGGCTGGCGACCGGCACCACGAAGCGCGTCCAAGCTCCAGCGGCGGACGACCCGCGGGACTTCAAGGACCGCCCCGCCCTCCAACGGCGCCTCCCTGCGACGGGTCTCCCACTATCGCATCGGACGCCGCTCTCTCCCGGCGGGCGAGCCAGATGAAGGGAACGGCCAGCGACTGGATGGCCGCGCCGTAGACGTAAGAAACCGGATAGCCCCAGACGTCGGCGGCTCTGCCGAGGACGGGCTGAATCACGACCCCGCCGCTCGATCCCAGCAGAGAGTCGAACGACAGCACCGTGGCGCGTTGCTCGGACGGGATGAGGCGGTTGAGGTACGTCTGACGCAGCGGCATAAGGGCGGAGAACATCAATCCCCACAGGACCAGAAAAGCCACGACCAGCCAGAAGTTCGGCATCCACGCGATCGCCGCGAGGATGCCGGTGCTCAGCAACGTACCCGCCAGCAGCGCCGAGGTGCGCCGGTCGAACAGCCGCCTGACGGCCGGGACGAGGAGACCGCCGGCGATCTGCGCGCCGGCGAAGATCGCCGCCGCCAGTCCGGCGATCCCGTACGCCTGCTGGTCGCCGTACAGCTCGAGCAGGTAGGGCTGCATGGCGTAGAAGGCGTAGATCGCCACTCCGTCGGTGAACGGAGCGGCCAGCATGACCCATCTGACCGGCGGGTTGCCCAGACCGTGCTCGATCGAGCGCCTGAGCACCCGTTTCACTTCTTCTACGGGTTGCTTCCCGCGGCTCGGAGTAAAGCCCAGGTCGTGCATGAGAATCCAGGCGAACACGAACGTGAGGCACAGGACGAGTGTGCGAACGATGTAGGGGACACCCAGGTTGGTCGCCTGGGCGATCAAGCCTCCGGCGACCGATCCCCCGAGCATCGCGACCCCCTGGACGATTTCGCCTTTGGCGAAGACCGACTCCAGATCGCCGTCGAAGCCCGTGGCGTCCAGCGCATCCACCAGCCAGGCCTCGACCGCACCCGAGAAGAACGTGAAGCCGAGACCGAGCAGCGCGGAGGCGAGCGCCCACGCCCAGAAGGGCGCCGACATCTGCCACATCCAGAGATACAGCAGTGTGGATATCGTGAGCGTGAGGGTCCCGAGCAGGTACGACGCCCTCCGGCCGCGCGTATCGGCGACGACGCCGGTCGGCACCTCGAAGAGCACCAGCCCCGCCGTGAAGAAGGCATTGGCGGCGAACGCCTCCGTGTTGCTCAGCCCCGCATCGAGCAGGAACAGCGTGTTGATCCCCCAGATGAACGAGGCGGCGAGGGTGTTGAGGAGCAGCAGGAGCAGGTAGACGTGCTGAACTCTTCGGGATGAAGCATTCATCTGTCGTGAGATGTTCGGGACGGTCCAGCCGGCGGAGCTAGGACCGACTCTGCTTCAGCGACGCGCTGAGCGCGACGGCAAGGGCGGCCTCGCCGCTGACGAGATCCTTCCAGGCGAGCTCCTGTCCCTTCCGCTTCCCCTTGGGGACGAGCTTCAGGCCTTCCGGCGAGATGGTGAGGATGTAGGCCTCGCCGTTCACGTCGAGCTCGCGCTTCAGCGGCTTCTCGAGCTTCGTAGCCAACACACCTCCTGGCGGCACCACCGCATTCAGGGTTGGGTCAATGCAGGGCGCTACCGATTCACCGTCTCCATCCCGGGCTCGGGATAGCGGGATCCGGCGGTGGCCCCCCTGGGCGCGATCGCGTCGAGCCGATCGAGGTCCTCGCTCGTCAGCTCGATTTCCACGGCCGCCGCGTTCTCCTCGAGCCGCTCGATCCTTCGGGTTCCCGGGATGGGCACGATGCCCTCCTCCCGGGCCAGGATCCAGCCGAGTGCGATCTGGGCGGCGGTGCAGGCCTTCTCTCGAGCCATTCCCTCGACGGCTTCCACGAGTTCGAGGTTCTTGCGGAAGTTGTCGCCCTGAAAGCGCGGGTTGCTTCGGCGCCAATCGTCCGCCGCGAGATCGTCCACGCTCTGGATGGCGCCGGTCAGGAAACCACGACCGAGCGGGCTGTACGCGACAAAGCCGATTCCCAGCTCGTCGCACACCGCCAGCAACTCGTCCTCGGGGTCCCGCGACCAGAGCGAGTACTCGGTCTGGAGCGCCGTGATGGGGTGCACCGCGTGGGCCCGCCGGATCGTGTCGGGCGCGGCCTCGGACAGACCCAGATACCGCACCTTCCCCTCCCGCACCAGGTTGGCCATGGCCCCCACCGTCTCCTCGATCGGCGTATCGGGATCGACCCGGTGCTGGTAATAGAGGTCGATGACCTGGACCCTCAGCCGTCGGAGGCTCGCGTCGCACGCCCGTTCCACGTACTCGGGTTTGCCGTTGACGCCGAGGAAGGCGCCGTCGGCCCCGCGCACGTTCCCGAACTTCGTGGCCAGCACGACGCGATCGCGCTTCCCGTCCACCGCGCGGCCCACCAGTTCCTCGTTGGCCCCCACCCCGTACATGTCCGCGGTGTCGAGGAAGTTGATCCCCAGCTCCAGCGCCCGATGGATGACCGCGATGGAGCCTGCATCGTCCGCCGGCCCGTAGAAGTCGCTCATGCCCATACAGCCCAGGCCGATGGCCGAGACCGTGGGCCCGTGCATTCCAAGTCTGCGCATTCTCATCGCTTGAACCCCCTGTCACGCATTCCTCACCGGGCGCCGTAAGCGCCGGCGAGAATCGTCGTCAGATCGCCGGCCTGGCACCCGGAGGAGGCGGCGCGTCCGGCAGGCCGAACGCGGGGAAGAACTTCTGATCGGCGAAGAACGTCAGGCCGGCGATCGCGCCGTCCCGGAGGGTGAGGACGTGGATCACGTGCCTCGGACAATCGAGCCCTTTCGGGCCGCGGGTGTACTGGGCGAAGGCCGGCTGCCGGTTGGCGGCGGTTGGGACCAGGAGGAAGGCCCCTTCGCCGCCCACTCGAAAGGGCGACTCGAAGAACGCCCGGATCGAATCACGTCCCTTGTACCACTCCCGCCAGGGCGGCATGGTCAGGTTGGCGTCCTCCTTGAGCAGGGCGACGAAGCCGTCGAGATCGCTGTGCTCCCAGGCCCGGACGTAGCGCTCGAGCAGTGCCCGTTGCTCCTCGTCGGGCACCGACGGAGCGTCGGGGCGGCCCGAGGGAAACTCCTTCTCGAGCTTGCCGCGCGCCCGCTGCAGGGCGCTGTTGACCGACGCGACCGAGGCGTCGAGCAGCCCAGCCGTCTCGGCGGCCGACCAGCCCAGGACGTCACGCAGAAGAAGGACGGCCCGCTGGCGGGGAGGAAGGTTCTGGATCGCGGCGATGAAAGCGAGCTGCACGGCCTCCCGCATCTCGTGGCGCGCCTCGGGTCCTGGCTCGGGCTCGCCCAGTCCCTCCAGGGCCGCGTCCGGGTAGGGTTCGAGCCAGGCGATCTCCGTGTCGGGCCCGCCCTCCGGTTTTCCGGTTGACGGTGGACCCTTCGACTCGGGCAGCACGCGGCGCGCCGCGCGCCGGCGGCTGGTGATCGCATTCAGGCACGCGTTGGTGGCGATCCGGTAGAGCCAGTTCTTGAACGACGACCGGCCCTCGAACCGGTCGATGCCGCGCCAGGCGCGCAGGAAGGTCTCCTGGACCAGGTCCTCGGCGTCGTGAAGGGAGCCCAGCATGCGGTAGCAGTGGAGCTGGAGCTCCCGCCGGTAGGGCTCGGTGAGCTCCTGGAAGGCGTGCCGGTCGCCCCTTCGGGCGGGATCCAGGAGCGCAGACTGGGGCGATATGTCGGCGACGGGCATGGTCAGGGGGGGAAATACCCCCTCGCTCGAGAAAGTTCAATGGCCGCGATCGCCACAGCCGTCGCGCGCGCGGGACACATCACGAGCCGGTCGTTCCGGCGACGGCCTCCTCGTACTCGTCGTGGCGGCGGAACCAGAGGCCGCTCTCGTTGCGCCCGCGTGGCGCCCGGTCGAGCCACTGGTACATGCCCCAGAGACCGTCCAGCCCGCGCGCGTACGCCGAGTAGGTGTGGTAGACGACGCCGTCCTCGAGTCCAAACGCGCTCATGCCCGGGCTTTCCCGCGTGTACGTCGCCCAGTCCGTGCCAACTCCCGCCGCGATCTCGGCGAGCGGAGCCTCCTTGCCCGCCTCCAGCGACGGCCGCACGTCCATCGCGCGGAAGTTGTACTCGACGACTCCCGACTGCTGCTGCTCCTCGGTGTACGCCGCCTGGAAGTCGTAGTTGAAGTCGCTCCCGAACGACGATGCCCATGGGAAGCGCCACCCCATCCGCCGCTTGTACGCCTGCAGCTTCGCGAGCGGCGCCCGCGACACCGCGGCGAGCGTGACGTCGTGGTTGGCAAGGTGGACCACGAAGCCGTCGAAGCCGTCTGCGATCGCCGAGCAGGCCGGACACCCTGCCGTGTACTCGGGCCCGAACATGAAGTGGTAGACGAGGAGCTGCGAGCGTGCTCTGAAGAGATCAGCGAGGGACGCTGTCCCCTCGTCGGTCTCGAAGCGGTACTCCTTGTCGATTCGAACCCAGGGCAGCTCCTGCCGCCGCCGCGCCAGCTCGTCGCCGCGCCGCGTCAGCTCCTTCTCGGCCTCGAGCAGCTCGAGCCGGGCCGCCAGCCATTCCTCCCGGGTCCCTGTCTCGTGCGTGGGCATGGCAATGGCCTCCTTCAGCCGGCGTTTTCGCAGTTGACCATCCACGGTGTGCCGAACCGGTCGACGAGCATGCCAAAGCCGCCGGCGGCCCAGAAGGTCTTCTGGAACGGCAACTTCACGTTCCCGTCCTTCGCCAGAGCGTTGAAGATGCGCTCGGCGTCCTTGGCCTTGTCCACGTTGAGGGACACGGATAGACCCTGCGGCTTCTCGTAGTGCTCGGCAGGACTGTCCGACGCCATCAGGACCTGGTCGCCCACCACCAGGCGGGCGTGCATGATCAGGTCGTGCATGTCCGGCGAAACCTCGCCGGCGGCTTCCGAATCACCATAGCTGATCATCGCTTCGATCTTGCCGCCCAGCACCTGCTCGTAAACCTTCAACGCCTCCGCGCACTGCCCGTTGAAGCTGAGGTACGGGTTCACTTGCATCTTGCCCTCCTTGGGTCAGCCGGTTTCCCGGGCCATTCAGGTCGCCCGGATCGACAGTGGGTGATGGAAGACATTGCCCGGGTCCCAGCGCGCCTTGACGCGCTGGAGCCGGGGGTAGTTGTCCTTGTAGTACAGCCTGTGCCACGGTACGCCGGAGGTGTTCAGCTTCGGCTCGGCGAGGTCGACGTCCGGGTGGTTGATCATGGCGCCGTCGCAGGCCTCGCCCGGCACAGGCACGCCGCCGGTGTCGGCGAACAGCTCGTTGTAGAACGCGCGGACCCAGTCAAGCGTCCGGGCTTCCTCCCCCGGGTCCTGCCAGCCGGCCATACAGGCCATGGAGAGAATCGAGTCCCGTTGAGCCGACGCCGTCGCGTCGGGCGCCACGGTGTTGTCCTTCCCCCCGTAGGTCACCAGGCCGAACATCCCCCCGGGAA
>JBOHRW010000074.1:0-3334 GCA_050732935.1 Gemmatimonadota bacterium | reverse complement strand
TCGCGACGGTTTTCACGAGGCGGTCCACTTCCTCATCGTCCGGCTCGACGACGGCTTCGTACAGGCTGCCTTTGGAAGAGAGTCCTGATCGCCGATGACCCATCGCTTGGGCCCCTCGAGAACGGAGCGCAGGAAGAAGCTACCCTGGGCGAGCCGCCCCTCCAACTGGGATCGGGTGTACCGGCAGATATCCACCGGGCGGCCGAGCAGGGCAGACGCCTCGAGCCCGGCCATCCCGATCTCAACCGGGGCGATCGATTCGCCGACGACGAGGACGTCGATGTCGCTTCCTTCGCGCACCTCCCCGGTGGAGAAGGATCCGTACATGAACGCGGCCTCGATGCCCTCGACGTCTACCAGCGCGTCACGAACCACCTCGATCGGGTCGGCGAACTGCCGGATCAGTGCCCGGATCGGGTGCCACGCGGCGTGATCGAGCCGCGGATGAAAGATGACCTTCCGGTCCTGGCGTCGCTCGTGGGTGATCAGCCCCAGTCCCTCGAGCCGCTTTCTGGACGACCGGCGTTTGTACCAGACGATCCTGGGGCTCTCGGAGCCATGGTTTGTGTCAGAGTTGGAAGTGGGTCCGGAGGCCGAGGAGATCCTCGAGGCTAGGTGCCTCCGTCCGGGTCCCGCGCCCGGATCGGCCCCGTCACTTCGATTCGCACCCTATGCCCTTCAACCACTGCCGGGATGCGTCGCTCGACTTCTGGCGTCCGCTCGCTCACGTACACGACGATGCAGCGGTCGCCGTCGCAGAGGCCGATTCCGGTGCCGACCACGCCCGGCACGTCCATCCACTCCGGGGTCCTCTCTGCCAGCACGGTCTCGATGCTGGTCGCCGGCTTCTCCGGCTCCGTCACCGGGGGACGGCGCGCCTCATCGCGGGCGTCGGGCGCACAAGCACCAGGGCCCGCGGCGAGCATGCCGAGCGCGATCCACAAGGTGGAGATGCAGCATCCCATTCTCGAAATCGGCTCGTGGAGGAACGATAACACTGGCCCTCGCCGACAGGTTGCCAAAGCAGGCCGTTCGCTGCTCCTGAGACCGCGCCTCAGCCGATGACTCGGGCCTCCAGTCGGGCCTGGCGGCTCGCTCCGCGGTCGCGCGCCTTGGCGGCCTCGATCTCCCGGTCCCGCGGAGCCGCCCGCGTCTCCAGAGCGTCGACGAGCTCGCGGGTGATCCGCACGACCTCCTCGACGGCGTGGTCGAAGGCGGGCTGGTTGACCCGCGAGGGATGCGTGAACCCGCTCACCTTGCGGACGTACTGGAGGGACGACGCCTCGATCTCGTCGTCGGTGGCCGGCGGCTCGAAGTTGAACAAGGTCCTGATGTTCCTGCACATGTCGCGCCTCCCGATGCTATGAGATCGGCCGGTCCCCCGCCGGGACCCACTCGTGGACCCACAGCCCCGAGTTGAAGTCGGCCGAGTAGATCTTTCCGTCGTGGAGCATGACGCCCCAGTTCATGGGGGCGTTGGGGACCTTCACGTTCTCGTCGGCCTGGGTCAAGAAGTGGTCGATCTCGCGGCCCTGCTGGTAGAGGTCGCCCTTGAGATCGCCCGAGACGTCGACCGTCCTGAGGCCGGCCTGGTAGTAGCCGATGTAGAGGGTCGGGTCGTCGTCCTCGATCCACACGTTGTGGGCGCCCGCCTCGGGCACCTCGTACTTCGCCACTTCGACCGGGCGGTCGATGTCCGAGACGTCGAAGACATGGATGTAGCCGCGGGCGGCGATCGGCTTGTCGGGGTCCCAGTCGGCGGGGAAGATCTCGTCGCCAACGAACACGTAGTCCTTCCACCGCCACGCGACGTGCGTGTTCCCCTGCGGATAGTTGACGCGCGAGACGAACACGGGCTCGGTCGGCGTGCCGCCGCGGCCGAGGCCGCCCAGGTCCAGGATCACCAGCCCGTCGTCCCAGTAGGAGAGGTACGCGATCCCGTCCTTCACGAAGATGTCGTGGAGGACCTTGTTGGCATGGTCCAGGCCCCAGCGCCCGACCTCCTCCGGGTTCTCGCGGTCCGACACGTCGATGATGTGCATGTCGCGGGTGCCGTTGTTGACCACGTAGACGAGGTCCCCGACGATGAAGGTGTTGTGCACGCCGCCGGTCACCGTCTCGGTGAACTCGCTGTAGACGGTAGGATGATGGGGGTCGGAGATGTTCAGGATCACGATCCCGTTCTTCCGGTCCGACGCTCCCTCGCGAGTCATGACCGCGAAGCCGCCGTCCACGTTCACCTTGACGTCGTTCACGCGTCTGGCGTCGACGTAGACGGAGTCGGTCTGGACCGGGTTGGCCGGGTCGGAGATGTCGAAGACCCTGAGGGAGTTGTCGCCGTAGTTCCCGACGTAGGCCGTGCTCCCGAACACCCACAGGTCGCCCGTGTGGGCGTACGACACGGCGCCCCGCCCGACGTACTGGAGCTCGCGGTCGAAGCCCCGTCCGTCGACCCGGATCGGAACCGCCACCGAGGACTGGCCGAGCGTGCCGACCACGAGATAATCCCCTGGCTCTTCGGCCACGAACCAGCCCTGCGCGTCGACCTCGCCGGCCGGGCCGGCCACGGTGTAGCGCGGGAACACGCCTTCGGGAAGCGGCTGCCCGCCGACCATGGGCTCGAGCCGGAAGACGTCGCCGGTCCGGATCGTCGCCGGCGGGGTGGCGAGCACGAGATCGCCCGACGGGGCCGCGGTCACGGTGATCTCCGCGACCCCCGAGCCGTCGCCGGACCTCGCGGTCAGCGTCACCGTTCCGGGCGCTTTCGCGTGGAGGAAATCGCCCACCGGCTCGGCGACCGACGGATCGCTCGACTCCCACGTGACCACCGCGTCCCACACCGGGGCGTCGATCCGGTTGAAGGCGCTGGCCGTGAGCGGCAGCCATGACGAGGCCGCCACCGATGTCGCCGGCACGTCGATCTCGATCCGCGCTGCGGGGAGAGGATGGACGACGACCGGGACCGACGCGCTCTGGCCCCCGGCGAAGGCCCCGATCACCTGCTCGCCCGGCTGGTAGGCCATGAAGAGCCCCGTCGAATCCACCGTGCCGATCTCGTACGACGTGAACCAGAGGATCGGGACGTCGACGGCCTCGCCCTCGGGACCGTAGGCGGTCGCCGTCATGCGGGCCGTGTCTCCGACCGTCACCTCGACCCGCGCGGGCTGGATCTCGATTCGCGAGACGGGCTGGGTATTGGTGGCCTCCTGGGCGGCCGCGGGGGCCGCCGCTAGAAGAAGGGTCACGGCGGAGAAGAGCGCGCGCGTCATGGATAGAGCCTCCGGGGGAGGGCGAAGTGACACCAGAGCGGTTGGATGATCTGGAGGAATGATAT
>JBOHRW010000073.1:0-1982 GCA_050732935.1 Gemmatimonadota bacterium | reverse complement strand
CATCCATTCTTTGCAAATCTGCCTCCATCCTCTTATATGCAACATCTAACTCTATATGCTCATCTTCTATGTCCAGTAAATCTAGCTTTACAAGAGGAACAAGAACCTCTCCTCTAGGTACTTCCTTATGCTCCTCGTTCATGGCTTCGATGACAGCATCCTCATCCTCCTCCTGGTCGTCATTAGATTTCTGATGGAACACGAATCCATAGTCGGGGAAAAAATACCCTGCTAAATCATTATTTCTATCGTAAATCTTGTAAATAGTTTCGTCATATTCGATTTTCCATTTTTGCTGGTCCTTCTCTCTCTTTAAGAACACGATGTCGAAGCTATTTGCTAACAGATGATTTTAATCTTATCCGGCGTATTATACAGCAGCTTGAGGGATGTTGAGATTCGCACAATCGACCAAGGAGAATTCAAGTACAACATATACATTCACTATATTCAAATATATCTCATGCCATAAGAATCATCGAAACTCAGAAATGCTGATATGCCTAACGAACATTGCATTTTACTTTAAAGATCTGTTTCAGGATCATTGGACAATTAATTTTTGGCATTTGATTTAAAAATAAAGGAGCGTGGTAGGCCGAATTGAGCCATACCATTAAGGTTAAGTAAATTTTAGCCAATAGTTAACATGTCCTAAGCTGGAAAAAATTATTTGCTCTCTGCATGAAACAGAAAAGATTGAGTAGAGATTGAGCTATGAATCTCAAAACGACTTGAGGTTCTGGTTCATATACGAGCATTGTATTCATCTGAGCATATCTGCTGATACAAAATGAATCTGAAAAAGAGACCATTCAATTATTGTTGCTCGTGATTTCAACTTGTGAAATTCGGAGAAATCATGTTTGTTTGTCTTCAACCTCAAAAGGCATTTGTCAATTCTGGTCAACGCTTTTATGAGTGATGCAACCAGTGATCTAATTGATGATTCAGAAACCGGTTTGCTTTGTCTGAGTATTACATTTAGTTTTTCCGATAACCAATTTAGAGTTTCAACCTGATTCGCAATGCTCCACAGGTGACTTGGATTTACGTCAGTGTGTTGAAATTCCCATCTTTTCTGAGCGATTTGATCGATAACCAAGTCATGAAGTCGTTGAATTAGTAATTCATTATTTCCTCGGTAATACTGTTGTTGCTGTTGCGAGATTGGCTTATGCACAAAATGGGGTATATAATATTGAGAATTTAAAGTACGGAATACCACTACAGGAGGGGGAGAGGGGTACGTTATGCCCCATCTGGTGCTATATTGTCAATATTTACTTTGATTCACATGACATTGTGAATGAATCCAATATGTACCAGAACCATATTTTCGAGTAGATATAATATTAGAACTAGGGTGGTAGAAAAGGGCCCTCTCTAGGTTCTTCGTGGTCTCGATCTCGGGGGTGGTATTTTTGTTAAAACATTTATCTCATTAAAATCTCAATTTAGCCACAACCCTCAAACACCGAAAAGGGTTATTCAAACGACATATTCACATATGTTTTGGACCGAATAATATTGTTATGAACATTCAAGACTCCATGTTGCGATCCACTCACGAATAGCTCCACTGAAACGGATATCCCCTTCTGTAAAGACTAACTAACGCATTCTAAAGAGTTCTGCCTCAGTCCAATCTCTCTTAGTAGGCCGTACCTTTTCAATCTTTTGGTGCGGTTGCTGAGGGATGAGTAATTGACGAAGGCATATCGTCAAGCATTCCAACAATCCCAAGACAACGAATGCATCTAAGAAGGGTCCTAGTATTGCTTATCCTAACATAATCTAAGACGATGTTAGAACCTCTAGGACACTTACAGTCTTCAAAGTTATCGAACCTACTCAATCTCGCTAATGGTGATGAGTGTGTTCGTGTCCTTCAGCGTCTTTTCCCATACAACAGTTTTTCTGAGTTCCGTTACAACACATATGCAGATTTAGAAAAAGTGTGTATATAGAAGCTATTTCAG
>JBOHRW010000072.1:0-3042 GCA_050732935.1 Gemmatimonadota bacterium | reverse complement strand
GAACATCACCTACGTGGGTGCGCTGGCCGCCTTTTTGAACATCGACATGGATGTTGTGGAGGAGATGCTCGAGGAGAAGTTCGGCCGCAAGAAGACGCTCCTGGACTCGAACCACACGGCCATCCGGCTGGGCTACAACCACGCACACGACCACTACGACTGTCCCCTTCCGATCCGTCTGGAGCGGATGGACGCGGCCGCCGGCCACATCCTGATCGACGGTAACACGGCGGCAGCGCTCGGGTGCGTCTACGCCGGGGCAACGGTTGGCGCCTGGTATCCGATCACCCCAGCGACATCGCTGATGGACGCTTTCAGCGCCTTCTGCGAGCGCTACCGGGTGGACCCGGAGACCGGCAAGAAGCGCTTCTGCATCGTCCAGGCGGAGGACGAGCTGGCGGCGGTGGGTGTCGTGATCGGAGCCGGCTGGGCGGGCGCGCGGGCGTTCACGCCGACCGCGGGACCCGGGATCTCGCTCATGAGCGAGTTCATTGGACTCGCCTACTACGTCGAGATCCCGATCGTCATCTTCGACATCCAGCGGACGGGTCCATCCACCGGCATGCCGACCCGGACCCAGCAGGGCGATCTCCTGATGGTCGCGTACGCCTCCCACGGCGACACGCGTCACATCGCGCTCTTCCCCGCCAACCCCGAGGAGTGCTTCCGAATGGCGATCCGGGCCTTCGACCTGGCCGAGCGCTTCCAGACTCCGGTCTTCGTGGTGTCGGACCTCGACATCGGGATGAACGACTGGATGTGCCCGACGCTCGAGTGGGACGACGGCTACCGGCCCGACCGCGGGAAGGTCCTCGGGCCCGACGAGCTGGAGCGGATCGAGAAATACTTCCGGTACCAGGACGCCGACGGCGACGGGATCGCCGCGCGGACGCTCCCGGGCTCGCACCCCAAGGGCGCCTACTTCGCACGGGGGTCGGGTCACACGCAGTACGGGACGTACACCGAGGACTCGGCCGAGTACGTCGAGGTGATGGAGCGGCTCGCGCGGAAGGTCGCGGGCGCGGCAAAGGCCGTGCCGGAGCCGGAGGTGCGGTGGGCGGAGCGAGGCTCCCACGAGGATGGCTCTCTGGACCCGCCGCGGTCAGAAAATGGCGCCGTCCGGCTCGGTATCGTCACGATTGGGAGCCCCCGCGCCGCGGTCCTCGAGGCGGTGGACCGTCTCGCCGAGGAAGGGATCCCCCTCGACTTTCTGCGGGTGCGAGGCTTCCCGTTCGACGCGTCGGTCAAGGAGTTCCTGGAAGCGCACGATGTGAACTTCATCGTCGAGCAGAACCGGGACGCCCAGCTCCGCTCGCTCCTTCTGCTCGAGACGGCGGTCGCGCCCGAGCGGCTGGCCTCCGTGCGCTACTACGGCGGGCTTCCGCTCAGCACCCACCACGTGATCGAGGGGGTGAAGGGGCATCTGGAGGCACGCAGTGCAGGCACCGTATCACTGCCGCCCGACCCGGGATAAGGGCCGCCACCCGTCGACCCGCTGGACCGGCGAGCCCGCCGGGCCCCACCTCCTCTACCCTCCTCCGGCGTGGCAATTGCGAGCGTCGAACGTCGATGTCGCGTCCCGCGATCGAGACCGCCCCGAAGTCTGCACGCCTCCTGGATCAGGTCCGCGCGGCCATTCGCGTTCACGGCTACAGTCGGCGGACGGAGAAGGCCTATGTCGGGTGGATTCGCCGCTTCGTGCGATTCCACGGGATGTGCCATCCGACCCGGCTCGGTGAAGCCGAGGTGTCCGCCTTCCTGACCCACCTGGCGGTGAATCGGAAGGTCAGTGCGTCGACACAGAACCAGGCGCTGAGCGCGATCCTATTCCTGTACCGCAAGGTACTGAAGATCGAGCTCGGATGGCTCGACGGCCTGGTGCATGCCCGTCGCCCCGCGCGGCTTCCGGTCGTCCTGACCCACCCCGAAGTGGCCGCGATCCTCGAGTGCCTCCACGGGACTCCGTGGCTCATGGCCTCCCTCCTCTACGGAGGGGGACTCCGTGTTCTCGAGTGCGCCCGGCTCCGGGTCAAGGACGTCGATCTGGATCGTCGGGAGATCCTGGTCTGGGACGGCAAGGGGCGGAAGGATAGGGTCACCCTGCTCCCGGAATCGCTTCGCACTCCCCTTCAGGAGCATCTGGAGAGGGTGCGCCGTCAGCATCAGAACGATCTCGCGCGAGGGAACGGAAGTGTCGAACTGCCGACGGCGCTCGAAAGGAAGTATCCCCGCGCTCCCTGGCAATGGGGATGGCAATGGGTCTTCCCCGCGACGCGTTTCTATCGGGATCCCGTGACCGGCCGCCGACGGCGTCATCATCTGCACGAATCGGTGCTCCAGAAGGCCGTCAAGACGGCGGTCCGGGAGGCCGGTGGTTCGAAGCCTGCCACCTGCCATACCCTGCGCCACTCGTTCGCGACCCATCTGCTCGAGGATGGCTATGACATCCGGACAATCCAGGAGCTCCTCGGCCATCGCGATGTCCGCACGACCATGATCTACACGCATGTACTGAACCGAGGTGGAAGAGGGGTACGATCTCCGCTGGACCGATGAGGTCGCTGGCGGTATATACACATATTGGGGTGGGTGCTGGCGGGAGATTCCCAAACAGGGCGACACGGGCGAGAGAGGGTATCTTGCGAGGCCGCAGGGAGATCCACGATTCACGGCTGACACGACAACCAACTGATACGCAGCCACCGGTCGCCCTGATATTGGGTTACATGGAACTAGATACTTGTAGTTAGGTCGCCTCCGAAATTCATCGTGAGATGCAAAGGAGACACGAACATGAACGCGAATCGAACTGCGCTCGCCCTGTTGTTGCGAGCGACCTGCGCCGTGTGGCTGGTGGCGCTGGCTTCAGTTGTACACGCTCAGGACGCGCCACTTGGCAACACCGAATCGGTGAAGCCCTTAATGGAGCAAATGGTGGGAACCTGGAATGTCCAACAGCGCATGTGGACTGGTCCCGACGCGAAGCCGATCGATCTACCACCAGCGGTCGCGAGTCGCCGCCTGATTGGTAACGCATATCTC
>JBOHRW010000071.1:0-12640 GCA_050732935.1 Gemmatimonadota bacterium | reverse complement strand
TCGTCCCGGTACACAACCTTGATGCGCGGATCGTCCCTAGAGTATTCCTCCAGTATCCTCCGGACATGCCTCTCCGTGGAGCAATCGTCCGCGATACAAAGCTCCCAGCGATCGTAGACCTGGGCGCGCACGCTCTCGATAGCCTCACGGAGCAGATCCTCTGGGGTATTGTAGACGGGCATGACGACGGAGATGAGCAGTGGATCGTCGAGCCCTTCTAGTCGACGGCGCAGCGCCGCGAGCTTGGCTTCAGTAAGCCAATCGTGCTGCTCGATCCACGACCGGTATTCGGCGGGCCTGGCGATCTCCGCTGC
Organism: Gemmatimonadota bacterium; assembly: GCA_050732935.1. GTDB lineage: Bacteria > Gemmatimonadota > Gemmatimonadetes > JACCXV01 > JAHWKZ01 > DASRVA01. The sequence continues at coordinate 12,326 of JBOHRW010000071.1, read as the reverse complement.
GGGGAGATTAGCCGCCACTCCATGCGCGCCACTCGCCAAGCCTCCATTTCGTTCCAACCGGCCAACTTTGCGGATCCGGATTCGGCCGAGAAATAGCTTGCCTGGGGTGACGCTGGGGTCGAAGCGCAACCCGACAGCCCCGCTGGGCAATTCGAGTTGAGCCGCGATCTTCCCGTCGCCAGCCATCTCGAAGTGGAGATCGATCCGGTCTTCCTCGCTCATCCCGGTGCCGCTGTCCACATAGAGCCGCGGCAGGACGAGGTCTTCCCCTCCGTCCGGCATCTCCAGAGTCAGGCGGTAGCGGCCAGGAGGCAGTCGATGGGGCCTCGACCAGATTAGATCGAATTGGGGATCCTCGTCGGTCAACGTCCAGTTCGTGACCCGCCCATCTGTAGCAATGGCATTGAGCCCGGCACCCGGTCGGGCTTCGACGGGACATCCTATGTAGAGACGAGCTCGACGCAGTCGAGTGACGACTCCACGGATCCGCGAGAGGCGACGACGGCTTTCGCTCTCACGGATTGCGGCGATCTCGTTTCGCAGCTCGGAGACCGCCGTCTCGTTGGCCGCCAGTTCGGCCCGTTTCGCGGAGAGTCCCTCCTGAAGCGAGGTAATGTCGGCTTCCAGAACTTCCTTTTGTGCTTGGAGATGCTCGATTCGGGCATCGCGCCGCCAGGCGGCGGTCTCGCTCGCCCCTGGTTCGGCGTCACTCGCGGGGAGGTGGGACGCGTCGCGGAAATCCATCCCACGGGCGTCGGGCACACTGGCCTGCAGCAAGCGTCGCCAGAGGAGCGCCCCGGCCAGGCGATCCTCCGCTCCGAGAGTGGTCAGTCTGTACCGACGCCGGAGGCTCCTTGCGACGAGCCACGCAGCTCCAGAAGCGGACTCGTCCAGCCGGGCCAGCCGACGCAGCGCTCGGCTCTTGTCGCCATTGACCATTCCGCATCGGAGCTCGAGTGTCTTGGCGATCAGCTTCAGCCGAATGAGGTCGTTGAAATAGATCGCCTCCCAACGGGCAGTGCGAGCGAGACGGCCACTTCGGGCTCCGGGAACGGCACGGAGAAAGCGCAAGACTTCTGAACGCTTCCCGTTTCGGTGAGGAGCGAAGTGCCCGAGCACGTTCTCGCCATGCTGCACGTAGTCATGCAGCGGCTCGTCGATGTACTTGATCCGTCCAAGCGTGAGTGCAACACAGGCGATCCAGTGGTCATGCAATGAGCCCCCAACCTGCATCGGGAAGGGCAGCGCGAGATCAAGGAGATCGCGCCTGAATAACGAGGCTGCTCCGGTAACCGTATTCGCGAGAACCAGCGATGCGAGGTCCTCGTAGTTGTTGCGCCTGTGAGTCCAAAACGATGGGGATATGATACCCCCGTCCCTGTCAACGACATTCATGTCGCTGAAGACGAGCGACGTGGATTCATCGTTGAGGCGCGAAAGGAGCGTCTCGAGCTTATGCGCGTGCCATCGGTCGTCCTGATCGGAGAGAGAGACGAAGCCACACTGCGCCGGCACGAGAGAAAGAACCCGCTCGAAGTTCCGATAGACTCCGAGCCGCCGCGAAGACCGGGAGGTGTAGAACCGGTTGTCCTGCGAGACGATCTCTCGAAGATGGAAGTACTTCTCGGGAGGCGAGCAGTCGTCGCTGATGATGCAGATCCAGTCCTCGTGGCTCTGTGCCATTAGCGACTCGATCTGACGGATGAAGAGGGAGATCTCGGGATCGTGCGTCGCCATGCAGATCGCGACGGTCGAATCGCTGAGCCCTTCGGATCGCCGCAGTGAAGGAAGCAGCCAGGAAGGATTCTCCATCTGCTCGGTCGCCTCGACGGCTCCAAGCCACAACATCGCCTGGTATCCACCCTCGAGGTCGGCCGTAACGGAGAGCTCGACGCGACCTCTCGTTCCGGTTGGGAATGGAATGATCGCGCTGAAGCCGCTCGAATGGCCGTGGCGATGGGGATCTTCGGTCGTACTCTGGGCCTTGGAAACGTCCGGTCGAGCAATTCCATAGTCATTGACCTGCTGCTCCAGGTCGTTGGCCCGGATTGTGAGCCTGACGACCCTTCTTATCGGGTGATAACACCAGCCCGCAAGGCACAGGACCGACCCTTCTCCTACCGGGAGGACGGTAGGAAGCGCCGTGTCCAGGTGGGCACGAAGACCGTCGATCGTTCGGCGGCTTGAAGTCTGTGACCCCATGACATCGCCGTCGCTTCCGATGATCTCAGGCACCTCGGTTCGCTCTCTTTCTGGGCTTCCGCCGGCTGCCGCCCAGGCGGTAGAGCACGCACGTGTCCGGTTCGCGCACCACGACTGAGCAATGGCGTTCCAGATGGTCCCGAAACTCACGATAGAAATCGAGCCACCAGTTGGCGGTCACCGGAATGAGCAAGTAGTCGGCCCCACGCAATCTGAGTTCTTCGAGGTGCTGGATGGCCGCCTCGCTGTCGCGCGGATGGTGTCCGGCGTAGACCCCCTCGTTGGTTTGAGGGAAGTGCCATCCATGAGCACCGTCGAACTCGAGCAGTCGTTCGTCGCCTCGACTGCTGACGATTATGGTGGCTCCGGACGGTACCGTCGCCGCAACGAGATTTCGTATCCGATCGAGGAGATGTGTGTATCCGGGAGGTTTGGGAGAGAACGACGCCATCCCCTCGGCTACGCCCTGGGAAGCGGGTGCTGAGGCCACCGAACCGGCCCGATCGGCACCAAGCTCGTAAATCGTCGCCTGGATCTCGTCGCTGCGTCGCAACAACTGCTCGCGGGTCTGCCATACCAGGTCACGGAGTTGTTCCTGCGCCGAGGTCATCGTCGATTCAAGAAGCTCCAACTTCGCTTGGATATCACCGATCTTCTTCTCGAGATCGCTCAATACCTCGCTGGTGATCCGAGCATCCGAGTCCCTGGGCATACCCTGCTGACCCGGTACCCTCTCGATCGTTCGAACTTCGCCCGGTTGGCTGTATGACTTGAGAGTCTTCACGCCTTTCCTCCCTGGATCTTCTGAAGTGCGGTGCTCTGCCCCGCGGCTCCCTGCTCGCTTGTCGCGGTTCCATGCTGTCCAGCCGTCACGGCTGCTGGCATACCGGTTCCACCCTCCACCTTCCCCTCCGGTCGCCCCATCTGGATCTGCCAGAGCTGCCGGTAGAGCCCGTCCTGCTCCATCAGCTCCTCGTGCGAGCCGCGCGCCACGATCCGACCCTGATCCATCACGAGGATGAAATCGGGGTTCCGGATGGTGGAGAGCCGGTGCGCGATCATGAACGTCGTGCGACCCTGCATGAGCCTCTCGAGCGCATCCAGGATGACTTCCTCCGTCTTCGAATCGATCGAGGAGGTCGGCTCGTCCAGGACGAGGATCGGGGCGTCCTTGAGGAATGCCCGCGCCACCGAGATCCGTTGCCGCTCGCCGCCCGAGAGCCGGGCCCCACGCTCCCCGAGGTTCGTTTTGTACTTTTGTGGGAGACGCATGATGAAGTCGTGAGCGTTGGCCGCCTTGGCCGCCTCGACGATCTCCTCGTCGGTCGCCTCGAAGCGAGCGTAGCGGATGTTGTCCTCGATGGTCCCCGAGAAGAGGAGCGGATCCTGGAGCACGATGCTGATCTGCTCGCGCAGGGATTCCAGGGTGACCTTCCGGACATCGCGCCCGTCTACGAGAACCCGACCGTCCTTCACATCGTAGAACCGCGGTATCAGGCTTACGAGGGTCGACTTCCCGGCTCCCGTCTGGCCGACGATCCCCACGACCTGACCCGGCAGGGCCTCGAAGGAGACCTCCGACAGCGTTTCCTTCCGCCCTTCATAGCTGAAGTGCACGTCCTCGAAGGCCACATGGCCGCGCGCGCTCTCGATCGGGACCGCGTCGAGCGCGTCCTTGATGTCGGGCTCGGTATCCAGGAGGTTGAACGCGATCTCCAGGCTCATGAAGCGGTCCGAGAACGAGCCGACCGTCGTCGAGATCGCCTCGAGCGGCGCGTACATCGACCCCACGTACGACAGCACGACCAGCAAGTCGCCGCCCGTCATCCGGCCCTGCAGGATCTGATAGACCCCGAAGCCGAGGACGAGCGCGGTCCCGGCCGCCGTGGTGGTGTTCACGAACAGCGAGAAGCCGGTCTGGCGGACGGTGACCTTGACTCGCTCGTTGACCGCCTGCTCCCCCTGCTTTCGGAACTTGTGGTGCTCGAACTTCTCCCGGCCGAACGCCACGATCACCTTCATCATCGAAACCGCCTCGTGGACGATCGAGAGCGACTCCCCTTCCATCGCCTTCACCTTCCGCAGGCGGTCCTGGATGTGGGTCATGTAGTAGCCCACCGAGTAGTACAGGAAGGGGATGATCACGAGCGAGAGAAGCGCGAGCTGGGCGTTGATCGTGAAGGTGATCCAGAACATTCCCACCAGGGTGAGCACGCTCAGGAGCAGAGGCAGAACGGTCATGACCAGCCCGGCCGCGCTGTTGGCCTGGAAGTTGATCGCGTAGATCAGCCCGCCCGCGCGGCGGTTCTCATGATAGGCCAGCGAGAGGCGCTGGGCGTGCTGGAAGAGATCGCTCCGGAAGTTGAGCACCATCCCCTGCTCGAGCCGGGTCTCCACGGAACTGTTCAACACCTTGAGGCCGTTTTCGAGGGCGGTGAGGGCGAAACCGGCGAGGACGACCACGACGAGAAGCATGAAGCGGTCGTCGGAGAACGGCGCCAGCAGAGGCTCGACGACCTCGGGCACGGGATGGTTCCCCAGCACGCTGTCGAAGAGGATCTTGAGCGGCCACGGCCCGAGGAGGCCGAGCCCCGCGATCAGGATGGTCATGACGATCGTGACCGCGGCGGATCGCCAGAAAGGGTTGGCGTACTTGAGGACGCGGAGGAAGTAGCCCATGGTTAGCTGACTCCTTCGGCCCGCCGCGCCGGCTGGTCCTCGCGCCGCGCCGGGCGTTCCTCACGCACCGGCTGCTCCTCACGCGGCGCCGGCTCGCCCCCGCTCACCATCATGAGCTCCTCCCTATCCAGCCGCTGGAGCTTGTCGAGAAGCGCGGTCATGGCGGTTCCGCATTGCCCGATCACACGGAACAGGAAGAAACCGCCGATCGCGCCCAGCACTCCGGCGGCGATCCATGCCCCGTCCAGCGCCGCCAGAAGGGCGAGCAGGGTCGGAACCGCCGCCAACGGTGCCCCCAACTGGCTGGCCCGGGGCCAGAGCCGGAAGTGCACGAGCTGGCGGCCGGCGCCGTGCTCCTCCACGCACATCTGGAGGCGAACACCGCCCGACGTGCCGCCCCGCACCTCGAGATCCCAGCGGTCGAAGGGACCACCGCGGAGGACGACCGCGCGCGCTTCGCGGAGCGACCGCTCCAGCCCCGTGAGCCGCTCCGCGGTGCCCCGCCAGCGCTCGCTCCACAGGCTGATCCGTCGCGGCCCGGGCGGCATGAAACGGGAAGCGCCGCGGAAGCGCCATGGCGTGAGGCCCCTGGAGAGACGACCCGCGAGGCGTGCCGCGGGCTGCAGGAGGAACAACAGGGCCGTCAGCCCGCGCTTCCGCAGCAAAGTCCAACGATTCGAGGCCGGCCGGCCGAAGCGGGCCAGCGCGGCGCCATGCAGCGCCCGCCAGACGGAGGCTCCGGCGGCCAGCAGGAAGAGCGGCAGGATCAGCAGGAGCGGCGACCACACCAGCCCGAGCAACGAGAGCGAGCCGAGGCCGAGAAGCACGAGATACCACTCGGGTGCGGCGGCCAGCGATTCGATCAGCCCGGGCTCGTTGTCGTACAGCCGTGGCTGAAAGGGCGCCGTGCCCCACGTTCCGTGATAGACCCGGCTCGGGTGGGTCAGGGCGGCGAGCAAAGGGTGGCCGTAGATCCGCCCACCCCAGCTGACGTGCCCGGCCGTGTTGTACTTCTCCGGCCACTTCGCCTCGAGCAGCGCCTCGGCGCGACCGTAGCCGAACTGCTGCCGCCAGTAGGCGCCGACCGTGTCGCGCTGGTGATGCCAGACCATGGCGGCCGGGCTGTACCCCAGCTTCCAGCCGCGCTCCTGGAGCCGCCAGCACACGTCGACGTCGTCGCCCGCGACCCGAAAGGCCGGGTCGAACCCGCCGATCTCCTCGAGCGCCCATTTGCGGAACGCCATGTTGCAGCCCGGGATATGTTCCGCCTCACGGTCGGAGAGCAGGATGTGGGTGGGTCCACCGGGCGCGTTGGCCACACAGGCGGCGATCTCACCGTCCTCGGGACAGGCCAGGTTGGGGCCGCCGACCCCGACGTACTCCCCGTCGCGCATCGCTTCCACCAGATAGTGGAGCCAGTGCGGGTCGGGGCGGGCGTCGGCGTCCAGGTACGCCACGATCTCGCCGGTTGCCGCCTCCAGGCCCGTGTTGCGCGCCGAGCTCAGCCCACGGTTCTCCGTGCGGATCAGCCGGCAGCGAAAGTCGGCGGCGATCCCGGCCGAGCCGTCGGTGGATCCGTCGTCCACGACGATGATCTCGCGGTCCGGATACTCGACCCGGGACAGCCCCTCGAGACAGTCAGGCAGGGTGGCCGCGCCGTTGTGCACGCAGACGACGACCGAGATGCCCGGCCAGGAGGACTCGGACGGGAACGGCGCTTCGCTGAACGCCTTCCTCACGACCCCCAGCGCCGGCTTGGCGACGCGATTCCTGTCGGTCAAGCCGAAGTCCCAGTCGAGCACCTCGTGGCCGCCGCGGTGCCACTCGTCGGTCCAGGAGAAGATGAACGCCCCGGCGCATCCCGAGGCGAACGCAGTCCGAACCTGGTGATGGAGCGAGCGGGCCTGCCCGTGCTCGCCGTTTCGACGGCTGTCCAGGCCGAGCTCGCCCAGGATCAACGGCCGGTCGCGGGCCAGGTTCTGGAGTCGCGCGACGTAGGCCTCGAGCTGGCCCGGCCGTTCCAGGTAGACGTTGAAGCACACCAGATCCAGGAACGGAAGATCCAGGTATTCCGTGGACGGAAAATTCCCGTAGGTGACGAGAGCCTCGGGATCCTCGGATTTGGCGATGTCGTAGAGCCGCCGGATGTGGCGCTCGACCCTTCGGCGACCCGCCCAGCGGACGATGGAAGGCGGGATCTCGTTGCCGATCGCGTAGCCCAGCACCGCGGGATGGCCCACGCAGGCCCGGACCCCGGCCCGGACCCGCGCACCGATCGCCCGGACCCGCTGGCGGTCCTCCAGGAACACGATGTGCTGTTCCCAGGGCACGCCCACCATCACCCACAGTCCGGCCCGGGCGGCCAGATCGAGGACCCAGGTCGGCGGAATGGAATAGATCCGAATACAATTGAAACCATTGTCGGCCATGTCGCGGAAGTCGCGCTCGACGATGTCCGGCGGTGGGAAGTCGCGGCCGTTCTCGTCCGGCCGGAAGGTCCCGTAGGTGGTGCCGCGGATGAAGAGCTTCTCCCCGCCGGCATAGAGGAACTTCCCTGCCGCGCGGGGGCGCTGGGAGGGGGATGAAAGATCGGAACGTTCGGTCAGGATCTCCACGGGGCCGCCTGGTCGCCGCGTCCTGAGACCCGCTTCCTGCAAGGTGAAACGAGAGATCTACCGGTTCCCGCTCACAGGCCGGTCCGACACGAGATAGAGTGATCTTTTTGACTCGTGATCCTCCGAATGGGCCCCACCTCACCCTCGGCTCATGTGGGGCACGGAGAGGGTGCGGTTCGCCTCCGGAGGACCAAGTCCTCCTGCAAAAGACCGACCTTATGCAAGGAGCATTCCTTTCGGGCTCGGCGACCGTTCAGGGGGTGACATCATTCGGTGTCGACCGTCATCCGCGGTGCGGGGACGCGGAGATGGCGCGGAGAGATGGCTCCGTCGTCGTGGGGCGACGCGGGCGCGGATCCCGCCTGTGGGCTATATGGTCGACACCGCGCCCACTCGGTAGGTCAGCCGAAGCTCAGTGAGGAAGGGGATGAGCGTGAATCGCTGCACGCCCGTCATGGTCGTGGAAGGGATCGACTGGGCCGTGATTTCTGGATCGAGCGGCTGGCGCCCAGGCACCAACCTTGGGTAGTGGGTCAGTTTGAATCCGGGCCGAATTCTAGCTGCTTCTCAGCGGCCTTTCGGGCCTTGGGGGCCTTCTTGAAGGTCCGGTCCACCTGGCGCGAGGGCGGATAGTCGATCCCTGCGCCGTCCAGCAGTTCGCCCACCGTTAGGATTTGGAGCTTCGAATGTTTCCCCCAGGCCGATTCATAAAAGTCCGCTGATGCCGCTTCCTTGCGCATCGGTTGGGTCGGCTCCTGCATGGTAATGAGGACGCCGATCTCCGCATCCTCCCGGTTCAGTACGCCCCGAAGGTCTCGTAGGTGGGAGACACCCGTTTTGCCCGCTTTGACGGAAAGGATAATCTGCTTGGTTTTGCTCCGTTCCTGTTCGTCGTGGAAGTAGAGCCGCCCATCGATTCCACGATCGGCGCCCTTCTTCTGTTCTACCGGGCGCGCCCCGACCAGCCCGAGTGCCCACCATTGAAACTGGTATGGATCGTCCTGCGCTAGCGCCGCCGCGCCACTCAGGTCCGTTGGCTCCCCGACAACCTGGTAGTCACGGCCAGGCTCGACGCCCGAGGAATCGCGCAGCCTGTTCTTAATAAGGTTCACGGCAAGGTGGGTAATGTCGATCCCGATCCACCGTCGATTCAGGCGATGTGCTACGGCCACCGCCGTGCCACAACCGCAAAAGGGATCAAGTACGGTCTCCCCGGGATTACTTGCTATGTTCAATATCCTCTCAAGCAAAGCCTCCGGCTTCTGGGTCGGGTAGCCTAACCGCTCCTGATGCCAGGAGCGGAGGGCTTGTATATCCGACCACACATCTTGGAGCGGCATTCCCTTGGCTTCGTCCAGGTACGCTTTGATACGAGGGATTTCGTTACGAGTCCAGAATATGCGATCCTCGGCCAGCAGGCGATCGATTCCTTCTTGGTCGTACATCCAATGACGCCCTGGTGGCGGTGCTAGTTCGCCTTTTTCACCAAACTCCCGAGGTGGTCCCCCACCCGCCCCCGTGAGATTGTCCGACATGAATCGTCGGCCATCCTTGTCTTGATAGCGGTAGTACCGCTCAACGTACTCTAGATCGTAGGGCTGAAAGGTCTTGTTCCAGGTATAGTCGTCCGTCTTGCTATAGAACAGCAGGATGTCGTGAACCCGCCCGCATTGCCGGGCGTCACTGTGACTCGTTGTCCGTTTCCATACGATCTCGTTTCTGAAGTTCCCTGGTCCGAAGATCGAATCAAGCAGCATTTTCAGATAGTGGGATGCTGTCGGATCACAGTGAAGAAAGAGGGAACCGTTATCCTTCAGAACGCAGCGAAGTTGGACTAGACGAGGAGCCATCATGGCTAGATATGCCATCATGTCGCTTTCGTTAAGTAAGATCCGGAATGCTTGGAGAGCCCGCGACGGTGACCCTCCCATTTCTACAACTTCCTCGTACGCCTTCGCGGCCGCCTGATCCCAGTGCCACGTGTCCTCAAATACCTGTATCTGGGCGGGAGAGCGATCACCGCCATGCTCTTCAAATAGAACGTTGTAATCCTGGTTGCTATTGAAAGGTGGGTCGAGGTAGACGAGATCAATCGACTCGTTGGCCAAGTACCGACGCGTCACGTCCAGGTTGTCGCCGTAGTAGAGTTTATTCACGACCCCTCATTCTCTCTCCATGCGCTCTTGCGGTCGGCTTCCTGCCGTGCTACAATCCCGCGTATGCCTGAGCGAACAAGAAACGACCGGCACGAGGACGAGAACGAGATTGCCGCCCGAATCCTTACCCAAGCAACGGATGCGGACGAGGAGCCCGACGAGGAGACGCGCCGGCAAGCGGCTAAGATCCTGGGGCGCCTCGGCGGAAAAAAGGGAGGGCCAGCCCGAGCCAAGAAACTCTCAAAGAAGCGGCGCGTGGAGATCGCAAGAAAAGCGGCACGCGCACGTTGGGAACGAGCAGGAGAGTCACCCTAGTCACCAGCTTCTAACGCGGGCGGGCGATCCTTCTCTTCCTCGATTAACTGGATATGCTCGACGATGTCCTCTTGTCTGTAACGATCGGGAAGCAGTTTGGTCTGGTGGGGCGAAGAAACAACTAATCCTAACTGTAACAGTTTCGCCCGGTCGGCCTCTTTCTTGGGGCCCCCATCCCTTGTAAGAAATTCACCGCACCCCACGTGAAGGGCCGACGCCACATGAAGGGAATCTGGACCTTTTAGGGTGATGTCGTGGATCCACCTCAAATCGCGAGCGGCCTCAGCGATGAAAACTGTCGGCTGTACAAGAATGACGTACTGGCCCGAGCTCAGGAGGCGTCGGAATAAATCACGGACATTCTGGTCATGGCCATTCGTGTGCTGACATTCAGCAATTGTTAGAACCGACGTAAAGACTTCGATCTCACCGGCGCGGTGTGCCTCCAGCAACTTTTTCAGGTGCCATATATCGTCCTCCCGGCCCGTGCCCAAAGAACCCACGGCATGCTTGGCCATGTCAATAAAACAGGTAGAGTCCATGTAAATCCCAGGTATGCTATCGCTCGCCATCGCCATTCCAGACCGAACGCAGATACTCAACGGTCGATCGCTCCCCAGTTAAATCGGGAGCAGATCCGAAGAATGACTCAAACTCCTCCTGCGAGAGCGGTTTTATAGCTTCAATCCTCGAAACGTCCATATCAATAACGGAACCGGTGCTTCGGCTTAGCGTTATCCTCCCCTCAGCGTGAACCACATTTTCCCGACGCTGTAGAGCGCGAGCTATCTCAGAATAGATCGAATTATCATAGAAGCACTTAATCAGCTTGTCCTTGCGGGACAATTCGCGAAGATTGAAATACGGCTTCGGGTCCGATTCCTTATAGAGCGCGTGAATTATACCCTGAACGGCCCCAAAACTTTCGATGGGACGATTAAGCTCACGAATAATGGCCTTCGAGACCTGACCGCTAAGAACATGCCACTCATCGGGGGATTCCGGAACATCAAAACCATTCGAATAAATGCCAACTTGGATTTTCTCCTCGGCATCAAGCGCGGACCCTATTTCCGCATATCGCTGTAGAGTTGTAGAGCTAATCTGGCCGTTGATCTTTTGACGCCCAGGGACATAGCTGGTAACCCTTCTCACAATTGCCCTATGCCTCTCGGCATCTTGCACCGAGATCTCAGACTTGGTATAAAGGGCGGCATCAAACTCCAGCGATTCCTCTTTGAACCGCTCGGCTATCCAACTGCCGATTCCAATCCCCAGATCAGCATCGGTAGAGGCAGATCGTAGGAACTTCTCAACGGCTTCGGCTATCTGGCCGAGCTTGTCAAGGGGAGCACCGTGCAAACCCTCGTAAAGCTTGAACCTGTAACGGATTGCAGCTTCGCGGCGCGTCATAAGAGTGTCCTAACTTAATAGGTTCTTGCCCAGATATTGAGGGGGTCCACAAGAAACTCTGAATAGACTCTTGCATATGCTTGAGCGGTCATGTATAATAGAAGGGTGAATAGATTGAGCCGAGAGAAACGCTGCCAGATCGTCGCCAGCCTAGTCGAGGGCAATTCGATCCGGGCGACCTGCAGGATGACCGACACGGCCAAGGGGACCGTCCTGAAGCTCCTGAGGGACCTGGGAAGGGTTTGCGCGGGGTTCCAAGACGAGCATCTACGGAATCTCTCCTGCAACGTGCTGGAATGCGACGAGATATGGTCCTTCTGCTACGCCAAGCAGAAGAACCTGCGCGACGAGTACAAGCGGACGTTCGGGTACGGTGACGTGTGGACCTTCACGGCGATCTGCGCCGACTCGAAGCTCATCCCGACCTGGCGGATCGGGTCACGGGACGTGGGGACGGCGACCGACTTCATGCAGGACCTAGCCGCACGGCTCGCCGGGCGAGCCCAGATCACCACGGACGGCCATTCCATGTACCTGAACGCTGTCGAGGATGCTTTCGGGGCGGGCGTGGAATACGCCATGCTCCAAAAGATTTACGGGACCGACCCGGAGCCGCAGAAGCGGTACAGTCCGGCCAAGTGCATCGGGATCGACATTGAGACGATCCGATGCGTATGTCCATGCGGCGCTTCACTCGGCTAAGGAGCTGTGACGCAATAACTGATTGATGTGGGGACGGCGTCCCTGTAGCTTGGGGTCATGGACGCGGCCAGGGTTGCCACGAAGTACGCGGCGCTGTCGGGGTCGCTGACGGAGCGGTCGCGGCGACTGTGGGCGGCGACGGAAGCGATGTCGCTGGGCCATGGGGGTATTGCGTTGGTGGAGCGGGCGACGGGGATCTCGCGTTCGACCATCACGCGCGGCATCCGGGAGGTCGAGTCGGGGG
>JBOHRW010000070.1:0-2018 GCA_050732935.1 Gemmatimonadota bacterium | reverse complement strand
CCCCTTCCCAGAGGCGTCCGCCGAATGTGGCGCTCGTAAGGCTGGAATGAGGCGGTGGCTCGACCTGTCAGTCCAGACGACGTCGTAACGCTGCGCTTCCCTGGTCGCGAACCAGGAGCGAAGGTCGTTCCAGCCCGCTGCCGGATCCCGCCTCCAGACGTCTTTGGCAGCACAGCGCTGGAACTCGACGATCCCCGGAATGAGAACGAGGCCGACGAGGGCGACGCCGACGATGCGGGCTATGGAGATACGCCGACGGCCCGGAAGGAACTTGCCAAAGAGGAGTCCGACTCCCAGGAACGCCCCCATCACCAGAGGCGGGAAGATCGGGTACCAGTACCGGATGTTCGTGACGTTGAGAATCCACCGTCCTGATGGGAGCGTGACGAGGCCGAAGACGGCCATGGTCGCCCAGAGGCTGAAGAACCAGGCGCCTAGAATCCAGAGACGCCTGTCGCGAAAGCGAGCCAAGGAGAGCACGAAGACGGCGAGGAGCAGCAGGAAGATCCAGCCGACGTGCCAGGACAGCAAGAGGCGCGGGAAGACGACGATGGTGTCGAGCACGTCGTTCAGCTGGCCTTGGATGTGCGCCATCCGCGCTCGTCCGACTTCGACGGGCAGCTGCTTTCGATCGAACAGCAACCCAAGGTGCACGAGCGGATCTCCGTAGCGGACGAGGCCGTAGACAAGCTCGAGAGAGAAGGCGGCGACTGCCGCGCCAACGAGCATCGCAACGTAGCGCAGCTGGTAGTGCAAGAGCACCGCGGCAGCCGCGACGGCAGGGACAAGAATCGGACTGAACTCCCGGACGAGGTACGTCCATCCGAAGAGTGCTCCGGCGGCGATGACGAAGAACGAGGCCCGGCCCTTGCCTTGCTCCTCCCCTCGCATTCGCGTCCCGCCGAGCACGAGACACAGAAACCCCGCCGCGAAGGTTGCCGTTCCCAAGGTGTCGGGAAAGATGAAGCTGGAGTTGAGCAGGTAGTAGCTGTTGAGCCCCGTCACGAGAGCCGCGGAGGCCGCCAAGACACGATCACGCGCGAGGAGCAGCATCGTCCCGTAGACGGCCGCGACGAGCACCAGCTCCGCCGCGACTGGAACGGCGTAGAGGGAGGCTACCGATGGCCCGAAGACGAAGAGGGAGGCCACGACGGGCGCGAGCAGGCCGATTCGCAGGGTGAAAAGGCCGGCGCCGACGTCGGGAAATTCGACAGCCACCTTGAAGTAGATCGCAGGATCGTGCGGGTGGGGACCCTGTAGTAGAGCCAACTGCACGATCGCGTACGCAAGGAGCGTGCTCGCGCCGGTCGCCCAGTCGAGCCTTCTCTCGCGGGTCACCCCCAAGACTCGCGGTGTCGCTGCCCGTCCCCGCGCCTTCGGCAGCGCCGGTTCGTGCGTGCGACCAAAGTCATCCTTGTGTTCTCGATCCTAGGATGGATCCACTTTCGGCGACGCACCAGGCTGTAGCTCGCGCCAGTTCTGCGACGGCCCAGACGTTCTGCGAACATGGAAATTGAGACGACGTGAAGCGCTTCCTGTACGCCAAGCGAGCCAAACCATTCACCACGCGCGAGCTGCAGCTGGGCGCTCATCGCAAGCGCGTCGGTCGGCGCTGGGAGCAAATGGGCAAGCTCCAGCTCGACTTCATGACCGAACAGGGCCTCAAGCCGAGCGAACGCTTCCTCGACGTCGCCTGCGGGTCCCTGCGCGCGGGGATCCACTTCGTCGATTACCTGGACGCGGGAAACTACTACGGCATCGACATCAACGAGAGCCTGCTCGACGCGGGTTACGAAATAGAGATGCCTGAAGAGCTCCGCACAAAGCTTCCGCGGGAGCACCTGCGATGTACGAAGAGATTCGACTGCGATTTTGGCGTCGAATTCGACGCGGCTATCGCCCATTCGCTCTTCACACACCTTCCGCTCAATGACATTCGGCTTTGCCTCTACCGGGTGGCGCGGCATATGAAGGTCGGCGGCCGGTTCTTCGCCACGATCTTCGAAGCGCCTGCCGAC
>JBOHRW010000069.1:0-44558 GCA_050732935.1 Gemmatimonadota bacterium | reverse complement strand
TCCGTTCGACGCCGATCGCGACGGCTTCGTTCTCGGTGAGGGCGCCGGCATGGTGATCCTCGAGGAACTGGAAAGAGCCCGCGACCGAAAGGCCACGATCCACGCCGAGGTCGTCGGAATCGGGATGACTGCCGACGCCCATCACATCACCGCTCCGTCACCCCACGGTGAAGGGGCCGCTCGTGCCATGCGACGCGCGCTGGAGGAGGCTGAGCTGAACCCCGAGGACATCGATTACATCAACGCCCACGGGACCTCGACACCGCTCAACGACTTGTACGAGACGGAGGCCATCAAAACGGTCTTCGGCGACCATGCCCACGAGCTCATGGTCGGATCGACGAAGTCGATGACCGGGCATCTGCTCGGTGGAGCGGGCGGTCTGGAGTTCGTGATCACCTCCATGGTGCTAGCCGAGGGAAGGATACCGCCGACCATCAACTACGAGACCCCCGATCCGGCCTGCGACCTGGATTACGTGCCGAACGAGATGCGCGAGCGTTCCGTGCGCGCCGCGCTCACCAACTCGTTCGGATTCGGGGGCCACAATGCGACCCTGGCGCTGAAGCGCTACGAGGAGTAGCCCATGAACTTCCGTCGGTTGCTGGGCAGGCTGACGGGCAGCTCCGGCAAATCCGCGGACGAGGATCGTCTCGCCCAGCTGCAAGCGGTGCTGCACCATCCCTTTCGCGATCCCGACCTGCTGGTCCGCGCCACCACCCACCCCTCGTCGCTGCTGCATTCGAACAATCGGGGCCAGTCGTACGAGCGGATGGAGTTCCTCGGCGACTCGATCCTGAACCTCGTGGTGAGCGAATGGCTCTTCTCCCGTCATCCGGATGCCCAGGAGGGGACCCTGTCCCAGCTGCGGGCGCACATCATTTCACGGCGATTCCTGGCCGGGGCCAGCGAGCTGATCGGGCTGCCGGATTGTATCCAGACCGGCGACGACCAGAATCTGCTTTCGGGAGGGGGTCGGCGGAAGATCGCGGCCGACTCCCTGGAGGCGGTCATCGGAGCGCTCTACCTGGACGGTGGGCTCGAGGTCGCGCGGGGGTTCATCCACGAGCGCGTGCTGTCGCTGGACCTCGAGCACGATGAGGGCTTTCACACGGCCAAGAACCGCCTGCAGGAGACGATCCACGAGCTCGGGCGCGGCCAGCTTACCTACCGGACGAACCGGGCCATCTCGGCACCGGGCGACCGAGAGGACGTCAACTTCCGATGCCAGGTCTGGCTGGAGGGCGAGGCCCTCGGGTCGGGTTGGGGAAGGACGAAGAAGGAGGCGGAGAAGGAGGCCGCCCTGGATGCGCTGGACCGACTCGCCCGGGTCGAGGCGAGCATCCCGGGACGGGACTCCTCGCGCTGATCGAAGATTCGGTGGTCGAGGAGCCGAGAGCCGAAGTCCTGCCACGCATCCTGTCCGGCGACTACGACGATCAATTCAGCGACGTCGCCTTCATCGCCGGCGGGAAGGTGTACCAGCTCGCCCGCCATCGACTGGGTACCCTGGTCGACGTCGTGGTCAAGGAGACCCCGTTCGGCTGCTCGTCGCCGATCCTCTTCATGGAGGAGGGCGGTCGTCGCTTCTACTTCCTCCCGCGCCATGGAGAGAAGGGATATGCGGTATCCGCCCCCTTCGTGAACTACCGGGCCAACGTCTGGGCGCTCAAGGAGCTCGGCGTCAGCCGCGTGGTGGCCTGGAGCGGGCCGGGGGCCCTGAACCCCCGCTTTCGGATCGGACAGTTCGTCCTGCCCGCCGATCTCATCGATCTCACCCGTCACCGGCCTACCACCTTCTTCGAGAATCGAGGCATCGGCCTGCTCCGTCAGCGACCTGTGTTCTGCCCCTCGCTCGAGGGGCTGCTGCGGCAGGTCCTCGAGGAGCTGATCGGTGAGACGGTGGAGAGCGCCGTATACGCGGTCAGCGAGGGACCCCGGTTCGAGACGCCGGCCGAGGTCCGGATGCTACGGTCGATGGGCGCCGACCTGGCGGGCATGACCCTGGCGCCCGAGGCCTTCCTGGCGCGAGAGCTCGAGATGTGCTACCACCCGGTGACCTACGTCACGGCGTACGCGGAGGGAGTATCCGAGGTCGATGCCGATCCAGAGCGGGTGAGGCTGGAGGAGGCCCTGGAACGGCTTCCGGAGTTCACGTCCCGGTTCCTGGAGCTTCTGCCGGAGCTGGCCTACGCTTGCTCATGTCAGGATGCGATGCTGAGATACAAGCGACGGGGGACGATCAGTGACGACTTCCACGACTGGATCGAGTGAACGGCTGCGATGATTCAGGCATGAGAGGGGTGGGATGAGCAACGCGAAGGTCCTGATCGTGGCGGGTTCGGAATCCGATCGGCCGATCGTGGACAAGGCGGAGAAGGTGCTCCGCGAGGCGGGGGTCGATTGCACGGTGGAGATCGCCTCCGCCCACCGCACGCCCGACCGAGTGGCCGAGCTGGCCCGGGGCGCGGCGGACGCGGGCTATGGCGTCGTGATCGCCGCCGCCGGGCTGGCCGCCGCGCTGCCGGGGGTCGTGGCCGCGCATACCTCGCTGCCGGTGATCGGGCTGCCGGTGGGCGCGGGCCCGCTCAAGGGGATCGACGCGCTCCTGGCGATCACGATGATGCCTCCGGGGGTGCCGGTCGCCGCGGTTGGGATCGACAGCGGGGCCAACGCCGGACACCTCGCCCTGCGGATCCTGGGACAGACCGCCGCCCGATGACTCGTGCGCCATCCGAGGCGGGCGATCGGTTCGAGCATCCCCTCGTGTCTCGTTACGCCAGCGGCGAGATGCTGGCTGTCTTCTCCGACCGCATGCGGTTCCGGACCTGGCGCCGGTTGTGGATCGCCCTCGCCGAAGCCCAGTGCGAGCTGGGGATCGGCGGCGTCACCGAAGAGCAGGTCGACGCCCTTCGCGGGGCTGCCGACAGGATCGACCTGGCGCGCGCCGGCGAGCTCGAGAAGGAGCTCCGCCACGACGTGATGGCGCACGTCCATCTCTTCGGGGAGGCGGCTCCGGAGGCGCGGCCGATCCTTCACCTCGGAGCGACGAGCGCCTACGTGGTCGACAACGGCGATCAGCTGATCATGCGCCAGGCGCTCAGCATCGTCGAGCGGAAAACCCTGTGCGTGGTCGAGCGCCTGGCCGACTTCGCCGAGCGTCACGCGGATCTCCCGACCCTCGCCTGGACCCACTTTCAGCCCGCCCAGCCGACGACCGTCGGCAAGCGCGCCTGCCTGTGGATCCAGGATCTGCTGCTGGACCTGGACGAGATCGCGTGGCGGCTGGAGAGCTTCCGGCTGCGCGGGCTGAAGGGCACGACCGGCACACAGGCCTCGTTCCTGGCCCTGACCGGCGGCGACCACGACGCGGTACGCGAGCTGGAGCGCCGTGTCCTCGAGAAGCTCGACGTGGCGGAGGCGTTCCCGGTGACCGGCCAGACCTATCCCCGCAAGGTGGACGCGGGATGGGGGGCGACGTTGAAGGGCGTGGCGGTGTCGGCGGGCAAGTTCGGCCACGACCTGCGGCTCCTGCAGCACCTGGGCGAGGTCCTGGAGCCCTTTGGAGAGCGCCAGATCGGCTCCTCGGCCATGCCGTACAAGCGCAACCCGATGCGGGCCGAGAGGATGACCGCGCTCGGACGGTTCGCCATCGAGCTCGCCGGCAACCTCGACCACACCGCCGCCACCCAGTGGCTGGAGCGGAGCCTCGACGACTCGGCCAACAAGCGGATCGCGATCCCCGAGCTGTTCCTTACCGTGGACGCTCTGCTCGTGCTGTACCACGACATCGCCGGCGGTCTCGAGGTGCAGCCGGGAGCGATTCGGAGGCACCTGGAGCGCGAGCTCCCGTTCCTGGCCAGCGAGCGACTCCTCATGGAGGCGGTGGAGGCGGGTGGTGACCGTCAGGCGCTACACGAGCGTATCCGCGTCCAGGCCCGCGAGGTCGCGGCCCGGCTGGAGGCCGGCGAATCCAACGATCTCCTCAGCCGTCTGGCGAACGACGAGGGCTTCGCCGGAGTTCCCGAATCGTCGTGGGGGGCGGCGGCCGACCCGGCGCGCCATGTCGGGCGAGCCCCCGAACAGGTCGAGGAATTCCTGCGCGAGCGGGTGCGTCCGCGGCTCGCGGCCGGTCCGGAACCGCTCGAGATGACGGGCGAGGTGCGTGTCTGACATCCCGATCGTCCCGGCAGACCGGCGGGGGATCGACAGGGCCGTCAAGGCCCTGGCGGGGGGTCGCCTCGTGCTGCACCCCACGGAGACCGTTGTCAGCCTGAGCGGCGATCCGGAGAGCCTCGTTGCGGTCGAGCGGGCCCGCCGGATCAAGGGTTACGCATCGCCTCGCCCGTTCCTGTGTCTGGTAGCCGACGTCGTGACCGCCCGGGGGCTGGCAAGGAGCTGGTCCCTGGCCGCCGAGCGACTCACCGTGAGGTTCTGGCCGGGGCCGCTCACGATCGTCGTCCCGGTCGCGGCAGCCGTTCTTCCCAACGTCGCCGAAAAGGGCAGGCTGGCCCTCCGGGCGGCGGCCGATCCCGTCTCGCGACGGCTCGTGAAAGCGTGGGGAGGGGCGGTCTTCTCGACCAGCGCCAACCCGCGCGGTGAGGATCCGGCCGTGCGGGTCGAGGAGGCCGTCCGTCGGCTGGCCGACGTTCCCGGGGCCGACACCATCGACCTGGCACTCGAAGCGGATCCCACCGCAGCGGCGCGAGAGGCGCCGGCGACCGAGGCGCCATCCACGATCGTGGACGTGAGCGGAGATGTGCCTCGCCTGCTGCGCGCCGGGGCGTTGAGCGTGGAGCGGCTCCGGGAAGCCGTGCCGGACTTTTCGTAGGGCATTGCTGGGCATGGCTCTTGCTGCGAGTTTGGGGGGCATGTCGGCTCCCCGCCCGTACCGGCTGCTCGTGGTCTGCACCGGCAACACGTGCCGCTCCCCGATGGGGGAGGCGCTCCTGCGACGCATGCTGGAGGAGGCGGGGATCGAGGCCGAGGTCCGCTCCGCGGGAACGCATGCCGCCAGGGGCTGGCCAGCTCATCCGCTGGCCAGCGCGGTGGCCCGGGAGGCGGGGCTCGAGCTGTCGTCCCACCGCTCGCAGCCGCTGTCGCGCGAGGTGCTGAGCTGGGCCGACACGGTGCTGTGCATGTCCCGCGGGCACGTGGATCGAGCCCGCGCGATCGACGACGCGGCCGATGTGCGCCTGGTGACGGATTTCGACCCCGATTCGAGCTCGGAAGGAGTGGTCGATCCCATCGGGCAGGAGCGGGAGGTCTACGAGAGTTCGTTCGCGGCGATCGAGAGCTCGTTCAAGGGGTTCGTCGCCGAGCTGGCCCGCGGTGTTCGGGGAGGTTGACCCGAAGGCAGGGTGTTCATTACGTTGCAGGGCCGTTTTTCAGCAGGCCCCCCGGAACATTTCGAAACCCCCGGAGGATGGAGCGGATGCACGAGCGTACGATTCTGTTCGGACTCCTTCTCGCCCTCTCGATCACCGCCCCCGCCGCCCAGGCGCGCGCCCTCGCACCGGGAACTCCCGGAGTCGCGACCGACGAAGCCGATTCCCTCTACACGCTGGCCGGAGAGCTCTATTCCGAGGGCCGTTACAGCGAGGCGATCCCGATCTTCAAGCGCGTCGTCGATCTGGACGAGAGAAACGCCAACGCGTTCGCCCTGCTCGGTGGCTCTTACTTCCACCTCGGGGATTACGGCGCGGCCATCGACGCCTTCGAGCGCTCGCTCGAGCTGGACGAAGGGATCAAGCTCGCCTATCTGGGGCTCGTGGCCTCGAACTACCTGACCGACCGGATCGACGCGGCGCGGGAATGGGTGCGTCGCATGGTCCCGATCCTGACCAGCCACGAGAGGGACCGGTATCTGGCGAGTCTGTCGGAACAGTTTCCGCTGCTGGACCTCTCCGGCAGCTAGCGGGTCGCGCGCCTTGATCTCGACCGCCTGACGACCCCGCTCTCCGGGTCGCGGCCGCCGGCTCGGCCGCCCCGACGCCCTCGCTCTCGACCGCCGGCCACTTCCTCCCTCGAACGACGTTACGTCCATCGTCTTCAGCCTCGGCGACCTACTCTTTCCGCCTCTCTGCCTGCACTGCGCCGAGCCGCTGACCGCGGCTCGGCCCGGTTGCTGCTATCGGTGTCTGGTCGCGATCGAACGGCTGCCGAAGACGCGCTGCCAGCGCTGCGGTCTTCCCCGCCCGGGGGCCCCGGACCGATGTGCCCGATGCCGGGACTGGCCGGATGGGCTCGCGTGCCGCGCCTCGGTTCGCTACGGCGGGGTCGCCGAATCGATTGTGCGCCACCTCAAGTACCAGGGCTGGCTGCACCTGGCGGAGATCTGCGCCCGTCACATGACCGACTCGATCGGGCTGGACGCTCTCGACTGGCTGGTTCCCGTCCCGCTCCACTCGGTTCGCCTGCGGGCGCGCGGGTACAATCAGGCGCGCGCGATCGCCGAGGTGCTCGCCGCAGCCAGCGGCCTTCCCCTCATCGACGCTCTCGACAGGTCTCGCGCCACCCGCTCGCAGGTCGGTCTCGGTCGTCCCGCCCGCGCGGCCAATGTCTCGGGAGCGTTCGTCTGCCGCTGGACGCCGGCCCGGGCGGTCGGGCTGGTGGACGACGTGACCACCAGCGGGGCGACGATGGTCGAGGCGGCGCAGGCGCTCCTCTCGGAAGGCGCTGAGAGGGTCGTCGGACTCGCCTTCGCCCTCGCGCCGGAGGACGCCCCCGGATAACTTCCCGCCGCCCACGATCGCAAGCTCCACGCAGCGCGCTCATCCTACGGGAGGTCCGGATGCGAATCGCCATCAACGGGTTCGGCCGCATCGGCCGCATCGCCTACCGCTCGCTCATGCGACGTGGGGGAGACATGGACCTGGTCGCCGTCAACGACCTGACCGATGCGGCGACCCTGGCCCATCTGCTACGGTACGACTCCGTGCACGGGCGACTGCAGGCCGAGGTGCGCGCCGAGGATGGATCGATACGCGTCGGTGAGGACACCTTCCAGGTGCTGTCGGAGAAGGATCCATCGAAGCTGCCCTGGAAGGACCTGGATGTCGACGTGGTGATCGAGTCCAGCGGCTTCTTCCGCGAGCGCGACCAGGCGGCGCAGCATCTCTCAGCGGGCGCGCGCAAGGTGATCATCTCGGCCCCCGGCAAGAACTCGGACATCACGGTCGTGCTGGGGGTCAACGAGGACCGTATCGAAAGCGACCACGACGTGATCTCCAACGCCTCCTGCACGACCAACTGCGTGACGCCCGTGGCGAAAGTGATCTACGATAGCTTCGGGTGGGTGCACGGCATCATGACGACGACCCATGCCTACACCGCCAGCCAGCATCTGCTCGACGGGCCCGACAAAGACCTCCGCCGGGCAAGGGCGGCAGCGCTTTCGATGATCCCAACGACGACGGGCGCCGCGCGGGCGGCCGCCATGGTGATGCCCGAGCTCGAGGGCAGGATCGACGGAACCGCCATCCGGGTTCCGACCCCGGACGCCTCGCTGGTGGACCTGACGATCGAGGTCGAGAAGGCGACCGATGTCGACGCCGTGAACGAAGCGTTCCGCGAGGCGAGCCGGGATCGCCTGAAGGGGATCCTGGCGGTCAGCGACGAGCCCCTCGTTTCGATCGACTACGTCTCGACGACGCAGTCGGCCACGGTGGACGCGCTCTCTACGATGGTGGTGGACGGCACGCTGGTGAAGGTGTTCGCCTGGTATGACAACGAAATGGGGTACGCCACCCGCCTCATCGACCTGGCAGAATACCTGGGTCGCTTCCTGCAGCCGTGACCCCGGAGAACGGCTCCACGGGCCTCGGTAGACGTACGCTCGGCTCGCTCACCGACGAGGAATCCAACAGCCGCCCGGCCCTGGTTCGTGTGGATTTCAACGTTCCCATGGAGGACGTCGACGGCGAACGGAGGATCACGTCAGATGCCCGCGTGCGCGCCGCCATTCCCACCGTGCGCGCGCTGATGGCCCGCGGCGCGGTGATCGTGCTGGCGAGTCATCTCGGACGACCGAAGGGTGAACCCGATCCCGCCCTGTCCCTGCAGCCGGTCGCCCGTCTGCTCGGCGAGCTTCTCGATCGGCCGGTCGTGTTCCTGGCCGAGCCCTTCGACGAGCGCTCCCTCAAGCTCGTCAAGAATGCCCAGGGCGGAGAGGTCTTCCTGCTGCAGAATCTGCGCTTCCACCCGGGCGAGACGTCCAACGACCCGGAGTTCGCGCGCCGGTTGGCGGCATTCGGGGATCTCTTCGTCCAGGACGCCTTTGGCACGTGCCATCGCGCCCACGCTTCGACGGTGGGCGTCACCGAGCATCTCGACCCCTGCGTGGCCGGGCTGCTGGTGGAGCGGGAGCTGGCCGCCTTCGATCGCGTGCTCCAGCCGGAGCCGCCCTTCGTCGCGATCATGGGCGGGGCGAAGATCGCGGGAAAGCTGGAGACGGTGCGCGGGGTGGTGGAGCGCGCCGAGCGAGTCTTCCTGGGCGGGGGGATCGCCAACACCTTCCTGCTGGCTCGAGGCATCGCGGTGGGCGACTCCCTCGTCGAGAAGGAGCTGACCGAGGCCGCCGCGGAGCTCATGGGAAGCTTCGGCGACCGCATCGTGCTCCCCGTCGACGCGGTGGTCGCCCGCGAGATCGCTCGGGGCGCCGAGCACCGGACCGTGGCGGTCGAGGAGATCGAGGCGGGGTGGAAGATCCTCGACGTCGGGCCGCGGACCGTGGCCGGGATCGGGAAGGGGGTCGGCGGGGCGCGGACGGTGTTCTGGAACGGTCCTCTGGGCGTCTTCGAGACCCCTCCCTTCGATGCGGCGACCCGGGCGGTCGCGGACATCCTGGCCGGTGCCACGAAACGAGGGGTTTACACGGTGGTGGGTGGCGGGGACTCGGTGGCGGCCCTCGAGGAGGCCGGTCTGATGGACGCGGTCAGCCACGTGTCCACCGGTGGGGGCGCCGCCCTCGAGCTGGTGAGCGGCGCCCTGCTGCCGGGGGTCACGGCGCTCGACCCCCCGCGGGGTCGGAAATGACCCCGAATCGACCCATGGTCATCGCCGCGAACTGGAAGATGCACAAGACCGGGCGCGAGGTGGAGCCGTACTTCTCTTCCTTTCGGCAGGCGGCTCCACGGAACGGAGTAGTCCGTATCGTCTTTTTCCCGCCGGCGCCGATCCTCGCGGCAGTGGCCCGCGCCGCCGATGGAATCGCGCACGCGGGCGCCCAGAATTGTCACTGGGAAGAGGAAGGAGCCTACACGGGGGAGATCTCGGTCCCCATGATCGCCGCGGCGGGGGCGCGGCTGGTCCTGGTCGGTCACTCGGAGCGACGGCAGATGTTCGGCGAGACGGACGAGACGTGCGCGAAGAAGGTCGAGGCCGTCCTGAGCGGCGGGCTCGAGGCGATGCTCTGCGTGGGTGAGACGCTCGAAGAGCGGGAGGCGGGCCGGCAGCGGGCGGTGGTGATCCGTCAGCTCACCCGGGGACTGGACCGGCTCCCGGAGATTCACGACGCGGCTGGGCGGCTGCTGATCGCCTACGAGCCGGTATGGGCGATCGGGACGGGCCGGACCGCCTCCGCCGGCGATGCCCAGGAGATGCACGAGGCGATCCGTGAGGCCCTGATCACGCTGGTCGGGGCGGGGCCGGCCGAGCGGGTGCCGATCCTGTACGGGGGCAGCGTGAAGGGCGGGAGCGCGGGGGAGCTCCTCGGCCGGTCGGACGTGGACGGGGCGCTGGTCGGCGGGGCGAGCCTGTCTCCGGACGAGTTCGCCGTCATCGCCGCGGCCGGCGCCGGGCGCGCCACGCGGGAAGCTTGACGGTCTCGCAAGCCACGGTAAATTAACAAGCTATGCTTTTCTCGACCCTCATCCTGCTTCTCATCCTCGACTGCCTCGCGCTCGTCCTGGTCGTGCTCCTCCAGTCAGGCAAGGGCGGGGGCCTCGCCGCCGGCTTCGGCGGAGCGGGGACCGGCATGGAGATGATGGGAAGTCGCCAGACGGCCACGTTCCTGCACAACTCGACGCGCTGGCTGGGGGGGGCCTTCCTGGTGATCTCCTTCGCGATCTCGCTGCTGACGGTTCGCGGCAATCGTCCGACGAGCCTCATCGAGACGCAGCTCCAGCAGGAGCAGGCGGCCCCGACGTCCGGCCAGGCGCCGGGGGATCTGCAGGATCTCCTGGGTGGAGAGGGCGACCAGGCGCCACCTGCCGGAACCGCAGCCCCTGGCTCGGAAGGTGCGTCCGAGGGTTCGTCGGGAGCCACTCCCCCCGGTCAGGCGCAGCCTTCGGAAGAGCCACGCTGAGGCGTGCCCAAGTGGTGGAACTGGTAGACACGCTGTCTTGAGGGGGCAGTGGCCGAAAGGCCGTGGGAGTTCGAATCTCCCCTTGGGCACCAGAGACTTGTCCGCATCCATATGAAAAGCGGGCTGCCGGATTGCCGGCGGCCCGCTTGTTTTTGGCTCGCCCGGTGAGTCGGGTGGGTCGGCCCGGCTCCGGTCATCCGCGATCCGATCTCAGAGCAGCCGGACGATGAGCAGGATCAGGGCGATGACCAGGAGCAGATGGACGAAGCCCCCGACGGGCCGCACGAAGGCGCCCAGAACCCAGAGGATCAGCAGGATCACGATCAGCGTCCACAGCATACGCGTCTCTCCTGTGAAGGTCAGAGGGTGAGACGGACCCGGTCTTCTGAGGAATAGCCTTCCCGCTGCTAGCGCGCAAGCCGCGCGTTTGACGCGCCAGCGCCATCCCGGCATCTTGGACCCTCGGTCCGTTGACCATCGATTCCACCAGGAGGTGATTCATGATCGGCAGGCTGAAGGCCCTCGCCACAGGATTCCTGATCGGGGTGTTCGTCGCCCCCCGCTCGGGACGCGCCTCACGACAGCTTCTTCTCGAGCGGCTCGGGGAGTTTTTCGACGAAGGGAGTCGCAGACTCGAGGAGCTCGAGGAGGAGCTGGTCGGCCATCGGCGGCGACCGACCGGGTCGCGAACCTCCGAGGAGTACGAGCCCGAGCCGCTGCCTGACGAACCGATCCTCTGATCGCGAGGCCCTAGTGGACGAGACGGACATCGCGCTGGTGATCGTCGAAGGCGAACGAGCCGTGTTCCATCTGGTCGACGCGGCCCTGCCGGTGGAGGAGCTTCCGGCACGGCTGGCCCTCTACTTCCAGCCGCGCCGGGAGCCGGCGGCGCGGCTGGTCTGGATCTCATCCGAAGGCCCGCGGCCGCTCGACCCTCGGCGGGCCGTCGGCGAGCAGGTCCCCGCCGAGGCCGAGATCGAGATTCGCGTCGACTGAGGCCAGGATTGGCACGGTGGTTGCTTCAGTAGGGTCGGAATACCCCCCGGAGAGGCACGCGTCGAGCGCATGCCAGATGAGAGACGACTGCTGCGGATCGGGAGCGGGCATTCGGCCGACCAGTCGGGAGCCGATCGCCGCCTCCGGGCCGCCATCGTGTTCCAGAGGGACGGGAGATCGGAAGAGGCGGTCGACGAGGCTCGGCGGGCGGGCGAGATCGCGCGCGAGGCGGGCGACGAGCGGAGTCTCGCCATGGCCGAGAACCTGATCGGCGAGATCGAGTGGGAGCGTGGACGCTGGGAGCTGGCGAGCCGTCTCTTTGGCGCCGCCCGGGAGCACGCTGAGGCCGCGGCCGACGAAGCGCTGCTGCTACTCGTCGAGAGCAACGACGCGGCGGCGTTGACCGATCTCGGGCAGCATGTCCTGGCCCGCGGTTCGCTGTCGACGGCGCTACGCAGGCTCGAGCACCTGGACGACCATCCCGCCGCTTCGCGGATCCTGCGCAACCTGGCTCGCGCGCTGGCGGCGGACGAGCAGACGGCCGCGGCCGACGAGCTGTTCGCCAGGGCGATGGTCATCGCCAAGCGGGGATCCGACTTCGGGGAAGGAGCGGCTCTCGCCATCGAGCGGGCACGGCTCGCCCTGGCGCAGGGCGACACCCTGCGGGCGGACGCCCATAGGAGCACGGTGGGGGTGCTGGTCGAGCGGGCGGAAAGGAGTTTTCTGCGCGCCGATGCCGCCTGTCTCGAGGGAGAAGCGCTCCGTGTCCAGGGTCGTCCGGAAGCCGCCGAACGAAGCCTGCGCCTGGCGATCGATCTGGCGGGCGAATCGAACGCCGCTGGTGTCAAGGCCCGCGCCTGGAGGGTGCTCGCCGAGCTCCTGCTGGAGCAGACCCGGGTCGACGAGGCGATCGAGGCGCTGAACGCGGCCCGACTGCAGTTCGTCGCGCTGGGGGCGCGCGGGTGGGCGGACGATACCGCACGACGGACCGCCGACGTCCGGGCAGGGACCGATTCGAGCTCTGGGTGAGCCTCGGCTCGCCGGTTGCCGACCCGATTGGGGTTTCCTAACATCCCCCTGTGGAGCGGGGGACGTTCGCGGAAATCGACCACACCGCAGATATCGGGCTCGACCTCGAAGGTAAAACTCCGGAAGCGATTCTCGAAGCCGCGCAACGCGGACTGACGCGCCTGCTCTTTGCCGACGTCTCGGACCTCGTCGCTGACGAAGAGCGGCGGATCACGATCGAGGCTCCGGATCTTCCCGATCTGCTGAAGGCGTGGTGCGAGGCCCTGTATCGGCTGCTCGAGGAGGAGGGCTTCGTGGCTCTCGAGTCCGATGTCGTGATGGCCGATGCGATGGCGTGCCGGGCGGTTGCGCGCGGCACGGTGCCGTCGCGTGAGCGGATTGCCTCCGCCAGCGAGCTCAAAGCCGTCACCTACCATCAGCTCGCCTTCGAGCGCGGCGGCGACGGGGGCTGGATCGCCCGCGTAATCTTCGACGTGTGACGAGTCCAGCCGTGGAGCCTCCCGGTGCTGGACGCAGCCGACGAGGAAGATGACCGACGTCGAGCTCGAGCGCATCGAACCCTTCGTCTGGGAGATTCCCCGGAGCGGACAGATGCGGGTTCCGGGGCGGGTCTTCGCTTCCGAGGAGCTCATGGCGGACATCCGTCACGACCAGAGCCTGCAGCAGGTCAAGAACGTGGCCGCTCTGCCCGGGATTGTCGGATGGTCGCTGGCGATGCCCGACATCCACTGGGGCTACGGATTCCCGATCGGCGGTGTGGCTGCGACAGAAACGCGGGAGGGGGTTGTTTCGCCGGGCGGAGTCGGCTACGACATCAACTGCGGGGTGAGGCTCGCGCGCACCGAGATCCGGGCGTCCGAGCTGAGCGAACCGCGGCGCCGGACGCTCCTCGATCGGCTGTTCGACGCCGTGCCGAGCGGTGTCGGCGCGGCGGGTGCGATCCGCAAGCTCCGGCTCGAGGAGCTGAAGCGGATCCTGACACGGGGCGCCGGGTGGGCCATCGAGCAGGGATTCGGCGAGGAGAGCGATCTCGCCCACGCCGAGGAGCGAGGATGTCTGGATGGGGCCGACCCGGATGACGTGTCCGAGCGCGCCATGGAGCGCGGCCTCTCACAGGTCGGCACGCTGGGCTCGGGCAACCATTTCCTCGAGGTCCAGCGCGTCAACCGCGTCTTCGACGACGATCTCGCCGCGGCCTATGGTCTTTCCGACGATCAGATCGTGGTCATGATCCATTCGGGCTCGCGCGGGTTCGGGTACCAGATCTGCGACGATTATCTGAAGCGGATCCGGCCCCTGCTCTCCGACTACGGATACCGGCTGCCCGACATCCAGCTGGCGGCCGCACCGCTCGCGTCGAATGAAGGACGGGCCTACCTCGGAGCGATGCGCTGCGCGGCCAACTACGCCTGGTGCAATCGCCAGGTGATGCTGCACAAGGTCCGCGAGACGTTCCAGCAGGTTCTCGGGATCGGACCGCGCCAGCTCGGCATGCACCTGGTCTACGACGTCTGCCACAACATCGCCAAGATCGAACGGCATACCGTGGAGGGGCGTGAGATGGAGGTATGCGTCCATCGCAAGGGAGCGACGCGGGCGTTTCCGCCCGGTCATCCCGAGGTGCCCGACACCTACCGTCGATGGGGTCAGCCGGTGCTGATTCCCGGGAGCATGGGCAACTATTCCTTCGTCTGCGCGGGGACCGAGGGTGCCATGGAGAGCACCTTTGGCTCGACCTGCCACGGGGCCGGCCGTCGGATGAGTCGGACCGCGGCCAGGAAGGCGTCCCGGGGTCGGGACCTGATGCGGGAGATGGAGGAGCGGGGCGTCATCGTGCGCGCCACCGGCATGCGGACAGTTGCCGAGGAGATGGCGCATGCGTACAAGGATGTCGCGGACGTGGTGGAGGTGATGGAGTCGGCAGGTGTCTCCCGCCGGGTGGCCGAGCTGCGCCCCGTGGGCGTGGTGAAGGGTTAGCCTTGGTCGCCCATCATGAGGAAGCCGAGACGCGACGCGCGATCGTTGAAGTCGGTCGACGACTCTGGACGCGCGGGCTGATCGGGGGTGCGGAGGGCAACGTCAGCGTGCGTCTCGATGGCGCACTCGTGGCCACGCCTTCCGGTGCCTGCAAGGGCTTCCTCGACCCCGACGATCTGGTGGTGACCGATCTGGAAGGCCGGATTCTGGCCGGCGCAGGCCGGCCCTCCAGCGAGCTGAGGATGCATGTCCGGGTCTACCGGTCCCGATCCGACGTGCGGGCCGTTGTCCACGCACATCCTCCGACGGCGACCGGGTTCGCCATCGCCGGTCAGGCGCTGGACGAGTGCGTGGTGCCTGAGGTCATCGCCAGCCTGGGTCGGGTTCCGATTGTTCCTTACGGGACCCCGTCGACCGAGGAGCTGCCCGACCGCATGGCGCCCTATGTGGCGTCGCACGACGCATTGCTCCTGGCGAACCACGGCGTCGTCACCTACGCGTCCAGTCTGGCGCGGGCCATCGACCTGATGGAATCCATCGAGCAGGCCGCGCGATCGCTTCTGACGGCCCGGATTCTGGGGCGAGTCCATCGTCTCTCCAGCGAGGAGGTGGATCGCCTGCTGACCCTGGATGCCTACGAGGCCGGGGTGCGCAACCCTGGTTGCCTGGTCACCGATCCCGAGCCGCTGGCCGGCCGTGCCTACGGCGCGGCTCCCTCGGCGACGGAGCTCGACGAGGAGGAGCTCAGGAGGCGCATCGCCACGATCGTCCGGGACACCCTCAGGCGGGGGGGCGCTTGAGCTCCGTCGTGGCCCGCGTGACGGATTCGACGTCGGAGGTGCACGCGCTGGGGCTCTCGGGAAGCTGGGCCGTGGTGCCCCTCGAGATCGAGATCGATGGCCGCCGGCTCAGGGAGGGGCCGGAGCTGTCAGCGGCCGATTTCTACGCCCTGTTTCAGCAGGCCAACACGATCCCGGTAACGATCCCGCCTTCGCCGGAGCAGTTCGCCACGGTGTATCGGAGACTTCTCGAGCGCCACGATCGGCTCCTCTCGATCCACCTGTCAGGGGAGTTGAGCCGCACGGTCGATCACGCCCTGGAGGCGGCCGATCGGATCGGGGCGTCAGATCGGGCGACGGTGGTCGACAGCCGGCTCGCCGGGCTGCCACTGGGGCTCCTCTGCCTGGAGGCCGAGGCGCGCCTCGCGGCTGGGGCCGCCCCGGAAGACGTAACGAAGGACGTCGAGGCCATCGCCCAGGCCACGCGGGTGTACTTCAGCGTCTACACCCTCGATTTTCTCTACCTCAGCGGGAGGCTCGATCGTAGCGCTTCGAGAGGCGACTCGGGTCAGGACGATCGGCCGATCCTGGCCCTCGAAGACGGGCGCCTGTCGCTGATCGAACGGGTTGTCGGGGAGACGACGCGCGTCGAGCGGATGGTCGATCTGGTGGCTCGGGACTTCGACGCCGGGGAGCCGATCGTCGCGGCCTGCGTTCACGCCGGTGCGCGCGGGAAGGAGGCAGCCGGGCAGCTCGAGCAGGCCCTGGCGGAGGTCCGGCGCCCGGCGCGATGGTACCGGGCGCCGCTCGGTCCGGTGCTGTGCGCGCATACGGGGTTTGATGTGTGTGGAGTCGCCGCCTACCCCGCCCACCTTTCTGCCGTGGGCGGCTGAAAACCGTTCAGCCCAGCCGGGAGAGGTGGGCGTGGAGTCGCGCCTTATGCCTGGCCGCCGTGTTGCGATGGATGATTCCCTTGCGGGTCAGCCGATCCAGCAGGCTCTCGGCCTCGGTTATGGAGATTCGGGCATGGTCGGCGCTGGTAGCCTGACGGACCTTCTTCAGGGCCGTTCGCAGCTGTGAGCGGTCGTGTCGGTTGCGCTCGCGCTGCCGGCGATTCTGACGGGCGCGCTTCTCGGCGGAGCGGATGTTCGGCACGCGATCTCTCCGTATCGATGGGGTGAAATGAATCCGGAACGATGAGACGACGATAATGGAAGGAAAATAGCTCGGAGAGCCCGTACCATCAACGCCGGCTTTGCCTGGGCGCGCCCCCGGGGCTAGCTTTCCACCCCGCCGTTCCTCGTCGATCGCATTCCCGAGCCCTGGAATTGCCGTGGAAGCGCTCCTGGTCGTGCTGCCGGTATTGCTGTTCTCCGTCGTCGTGCACGAGTGCGCGCACGGCTACGTGGCCGAGTGGTGGGGTGATCCCACTGCCCGGATGCTCGGACGGCTGACGCTGAACCCGATCCCGCACATCGACCTCTTCGGCTCCATACTCGTGCCCGGGTTCCTGATCCTGTCGGGGGCCAACTTCCTGTTCGGGTGGGCGAAGCCGGTACCGGTGACGCCCGAGAACTTCCGCGATCGCCGGCTCGGGGATATCACCGTCTCGCTCGCCGGTCCGGCCTCGAACGTGGTGCTGGCGCTGGGTTTCGCGGGGATCCTGCTGGCGAGTCGGATGCTGGGTGGCGGGGGCGGCGCGTCGGTGCTGTCGCAGTTCTGCGTCTACGGGGTCTTCCTGAACTTCATTCTGGCAGTGTTCAACCTGCTGCCGATTCCTCCGCTGGACGGCTCCCACGTCGTGGCGAGCCTGCTGCCGCCCCCACTCGCTTACAAGTACCGCTCGCTGGGTGCCTTCGGGCTCGTGATCGTGCTCCTCCTGCTCATCGTTCCGGGACTCCTGGGGGTGGTGTTCCTGCCCGCCGAGCTCGCCACGCGGCTGCTTCTGGGTGCCGTGGAGGCGGTGTCTTGAGAATCCTGAGCGGGATCCAGCCGACCGGCGAGCTTCACATCGGCAACTGGCTGGGAGCGGTGCGGAACTGGGTCCGGCTCCAGGACGAGCACGAGTGCCTGTACGCCATCGTCGACTATCATGCGATCACGGTACCCTATGCGGCGAGCGAGCTGCCACGACTGGTCGAAGACATGCTCGTCTCGCTTCTCGCCGTAGGGCTGGACCCCGGGCGATGCCGGATCTTCCTCCAGTCCGAGGTTTCCGAGCACACCGAGCTGGCCTGGATCCTGACCACGCTGGCCCCGCTTGGGCAGCTCCAGCGGATGACGCAGTTCAAGGACAAGGCGGAGGGCGAGGGAGAGCGGGTCAACGCGGGCCTCCTGATGTACCCCGTTCTGCAGGCCGCCGATATCCTGGTATACAAGGCGGACCGCGTGCCGGTGGGCGAGGACCAGATCCAGCATCTCGAGCTCGCGCGGACCCTGGCCCGACGGTTCAACCACGCGTTTGGCGAGGTGTTCCCGGAGCCGGCGCCTCTGCTGACGGAGACCAAGCGCGTCCTCGGGTTGGACGGGGAGAGCAAGATGTCCAAGTCGCGGGACAACCATATCGGCATCCTCGACGATCCGGACACCGTGCGCCTCAAGATGACGACCGCCTTCACCGACCCACAGAGAAAGCGTCGCACCGATCCGGGCCGGCCGTGGTTGTGCAACGTATTCACGTGGCACGGCTTCTTCTCGGATCCCGAGGTCGTCGAGCGGGTCGACCGCGAGTGTCGCGCGGCCGAGATCGGCTGCTACGAAGACAAGATGCTGCTCGCCGACATCCTGATCGAAACGCTGCGGCCTATGCGAGATCGCGCAGCCGAGCTGCGGAGGCACCCGGAGGAGCTGCGCCGCGTGCTGGACGAAGGACGGGAAGCGGCCGGAGCCATCGCTGGCGAGACGATGGCCGAGGTGCGCTCCGCCATGGGACTATGGCAAGCATCGACCCGGATCCCCACCGCGTAAGGGTCGAGGCCCTCGACTTCGAGGGTCCGATCGACCTGCTCGTCTACCTCGTGCAGAAGAACGAGGTGGACGTCTACGACATCCCCATCGCGCTCATCACCGAGCAGTTCCTGGAGGTTCTGGAGGGGATGAGCCCGGAGCGCCTGGAGAGTGCCGGCGAGTTCCTGCTGATGGCCGCGACCCTGATGCGCATCAAGGCGCAGATGCTGCTCCCCCGGCCGGAGGTCGGGGACGACGAGGAGATCGAGGATCCCCGACGGGAGCTGGTGATGATGATCCTCGAGTACCAGCAGTTCCGCGAGGTGGCCGACCAGCTCAAGGACCGCGAAGCCGCGCAACGGGAGGTGTTCTCGCGGGGAGACCTCATGGAGGCGCTGCTCCAGGGTCTGCCCGCGCTCGAGGATCCGGTCGACGAAGCTCCCGGTCGCCGGGCGACCCTGGGGGATCTGCTGAAGGCGTTCGCCGAGGTGATGGAGCAGGCCGCCCGCGAGCGCGTCCACCGCCTGGATCCGGTCGGCGTCACGATCGAGGAGAAGGTGCGTTTCGTGCGGGCGCGACTGCGGGACGAGGGGCGGACCTCGTTCCGGGACCTGTTCGTCGCCGGGGAGCCCCGCTCCCACTGGATCGTGACGTTTGTGGCGCTCCTCGAGATGGCCCGCGAAGGCGAGCTTCGTCTGCGCCAGGGGGACCGTTTCGGCGAGATCCACGTGTACGCGGTGAAGCTGAGGGACGATGAGTGAGACGGGCGGTCACGGGGCCGCGCTGGCGCCTTCGACAAGGGCCATCGTGGAGGCCCTGCTGTTCGCCGCCGACGAGCCGCTCCCGGCGCGGCGTCTGGCGTCCATTCTGGAGGAGACGACACCAGCCGCGATCGATGACATCGTCGCCGAGCTGAATGCGGACTATCTGCGCGAGGGCCGCGCCTTCCGGATCAGCGCGATCGCCGGAGGCTATCGTCTCCTCACACGGCCGGAGTACGCCCTCTGGATCCGCCTGCTCCAGCGCTCGTCCCGTCCGCGGCTGTCCCAGGCCGCCCTCGAGACCCTCTCCATCGTCGCCTACCGCCAGCCGGTGGCGCGCACCGAGCTGGAGGCGATCCGGGGAGTGAATGTGGACGGAGTGCTCAAGACGCTGATCGAGCGCGATCTCGTTCGCATCGCGGGTCGCGCCGAGGGGCTCGGACGGCCGCTCCTCTACGCCACAACCGAGCACTTCCTCGAGTACTTCGGGCTTCCCGACCTGGACGCGTTGCCGCGACCCGAGGAGGTCGAGCTCCCGCTCGTGTCGGACGAAGGGCAGCCGGACCTCTTCGAGGACTCCCCAGCCGAAGGCGAGGCGTCTTGAAGGTCCGGCTGCAGCGCTACCTGGCCCAGGCCGGGGTGGCCTCGCGAAGGCGCTCGGAGGACCTGATCGCCGCGGGCGTGGTGGCGGTCAACGGCCGGGTCGTCACCCGGGCGGGAACGACGATCGAGCCCGGACGCGACCGGGTCACCGTCCGCGGTCGGGCCGTCCGGGCGCGCTTTCCAGGAGCCTCCGGCGGGAAGGGGATCTGTCTCGCGATGAACAAGCCGAAGGGTGTTCTCACCACCCGCTCCGACCCGGGTGGCGGTCGCACGGTGTACGATCTCGTCCAGGAGCCCTCGGCCGGGCGCCTCGTGTACGTGGGACGCCTGGACCGCGACACCGAAGGGCTTCTGCTGCTGACCGACGACGGCCGGCTGGCGCACCGTCTCACGCATCCCCGGTGGGAGATCGAGCGCGCGTACGTGGCCGATGTCCGGGGCGACCTGGACGAGCACCGGCTCCTGATGGGAGCGACCCGCGGGATCGAGCTGGGGGACGGGCGGACGGCTCCGTTCGAGGCGCGCGTCCTTCAGCGTCGCGGCAACGGACCCGCAGCCCGGCGACGGATCGAGCTGGTTCTCCGAGAGGGACGCAAGCGGGAGGTGCGCCGGATGATCGTCGCCTGCGGGGGAGAGGTGGAGCGGCTCGTCCGGACACGCTACGGGACGGTGACGCTCGACGGCCTGGTTCCGGGGGCCGCGCGGAGGCTGGCTCCCGCGGAGCTCGAGCGGCTGCGCGCGTCGGTGGGTCTAGGGATCCTCGAACGGGCTGGGACGTCCTGAGCGTGGAGCTCGAGGGACGGACGGTCCTGATCCTGGGAGGGTGGGGCCTGGTGGGCTCGGCGATCGCGCGCGCGCTGGCCCTGGAGAGGCCGGCGCGAATGATCGTCCACTCCCTGCGGCGTAAGGAGGCCGAGGAGGCGGTCGGTGCGCTGGCCGGGCACCCGGGGCGGCCGGAGATCGTACCCGCGTGGGGCAACGTATTCGTGCGGTCGGACCTCAGGGAGCTCGACCGCCAGCGACTCCAGGCGGATCACAGTCATCGCCGGACTTTGATCGAGGACACGATGTCCGAGCTCTCGGAAGAGATCCTCGGGCGCGCCTTTCTCTACCAGATCGTTGCGGAGCATCGTCCCGATGTCATCGTCGACTGCGTCAACACGGCCACGGCCTTCGCGTATCAGGACGTATTCTACAGCGCGCGTCGCGTGCAGAAGGTGGTCGCGGAGGTGGATCGGGGAGAGGCCGGGGCCGACGAGCTGCGGAACGTGATCGAGGACCACCTCACGACGCTGTCGCTGCCTCAGCTCATCCGGCACGTCCAGATCCTGCGCGAGGCCCTGCGGGCGGGCGGTACCTCCGTGTACATGAAAGTGGGAACGACGGGCTCGGGGGGAATGGGCCTGAATATCCCCTACACTCACTCCGAGGAGAGGCCCAGCCGGGTCCTGCTGACCAAGTCGTCGATCGCCGGGGCTCATTCGATGCTCCTGTACCTGCTGGCCCGCACCCCGGACGCGCCGATCGTGAAGGAGATCAAGCCCAGCGCGGCGATCGCGTGGAAACGGATCGGCGCCGGTCCCGTCCTTCGGCGCGGGCGACCGATCCCGCTCTACGACTGTCCGCCCGAGAACGCGCTCGAGGTGGTCGGCGCGCTGGCGGGTGACGGCGCCTCCGGATGGACCCCGGTCGAAGACGAGACGGGCGAACCGCGCGTGCTCGAATCGGTGTACATCGACACCGGGGAGAACGGAGTCTTCTCGTGCGAGGAGTTCGAGACGGTGACCGCCCTCGGGCAGATGGAGTTCGTGACCCCCGAGGAGATCGCCGCCGATGTGGTCAGGGAGATCAAGGGGGGAACCACCGGACGCGAGATCGTGGGCGCCCTCGATGGCGCGACGCTGGGCCCCTCCTATCGGGCGGGTGTCATGCGGCACCGGGCCATCGAGGAGATGCGCCGGCTGGAGGCCCAGCACGGGACCGCTTCGGTCGCCTTCGAAATGCTCGGTCCGCCGCGACTTTCCAAGCTCCTCTACGAGGGCTACCTGCTGCGGACGACCATGGGCAGCCTCCAGGCGGTGGCGGATGGGGAACCGGCCGCAATGAGCGCCGCGTGCTCGGCGATCGTCTTGAATGACACGGACCTCCGTTCGCGGATCCTGTCCATCGGGTTGCCGGTCCGGCTCCCCGACGGGCGGCTCCTGCGCGGGCCCGAGATGAAGATCCCTCCCTACAAGGAGGAGGCGCGGGAGAAGATGGACGCAGGCGCGGTCGAGCGATGGGCGGAGGCGGGGTGGGTCGACCTCGAGATCGACAACATGGCGCGTTGGCGGGAGCGGGCACGGCGGATCGTGGCCGAGGTCGAGGCGTTGTCCGAGGACTCCAGCTCGGCGGTCTTCGAGGATCACGCCTACTGGCGGATCGGCGAGCCTCTGCAGGTGGGCCGCGTGGCGGCCTGGATTCTCGGTGTCGAGGAGGCGGGATCGCGAGGAAAGGCGGTATGACAGGGACGATGGTCGCGTCCGGAGGCCGAGCGGTCGAGGGCGAGCTGGAACGCACCGCCGAGCTCGTCCGGCGCGCCCGGGGTGGCGACGAGCGCGCCTTCCGCGATCTGATGAACGCCTATCGGGGCGCCTTCTACGGGTTGGCCCGACGCTACGCCGGCTCCCATGCCGATGCCGATGACGTGCTGCAGGACGCTTTCGTCAAGGTGTTCCAGAACCTGGGGCTCCTCACCCAGCCGGAGGCGTTCTTTCCCTGGGCCCGGCGGATCATCGTGAACACCGCTCTCGACCACCTGAGGAGTCGACGGCGGGTGAGGCAGCACGAGACTCCGCCGCCAGAGGGATTCGCCGAGGACTACGCAGATGTCCGACTGGAACCCCCTGATCGGCGCGTCGAGCGGAGCGAGTTCTTCGCTCGGCTGGAGCGGGCCATTCATTCGCTGCCGCCGCGCCAGCGCGAGGTCGTGGTGCTCCATGACGTGGAGGGCCTGTCGACCGAGGAGGTCGCCGCACGCTGCGGGTGCCCGCCGGCCACCGTGCGCTCGAACCTCTTCTACGCGCGGGAGAAGCTCCGTGCCCTGCTGGTGTGAGCCCATTGCCATCCACACCGGGCGCCGGGACCTTGGAACGCCGCCCGGAGTCCCCCGTCTGATTGAACGATGGCGTGCCGTTTGCGTCCATAAGGCAGTGAGGAAGAACCCATGAGCCCAATCCCGATCCCGCAGCCCGAGACGCACATCGACCCCGAGGCGATCTACGCCCTGCTCGACGGTCGTCTCGAGCCCTCGGCCGAGCGGGCCGCCGAGGCTCATCTGCGGCGCTGTGACCGTTGCCGGACCCTGCGCGAGGAGCGCGCCGCCCTGCTGAGCTCGCTGCGCTGGTACGCCGCCGACCCGCCCGCGCCTCCCGATGGCTACTGGGACGAGTTCTGGGGGAAGGTGTCGCTGACGCCGCGCCGGCGCGCGCCCCGGCTGGCGACCGCGCTGGCCCTGGCGGCCTCGATCGCGGCGCTCCTCTCGATCCAGCCATGGAGAGAGTCGACCCCCGCCGACGGCCCCGTCGCATCTCCCGAGGCCGTCGCCCCGGATCCCCAGTGGACGTCGGAGTACCGCCTCTTCGAGCAGGCTACGATGGCCATCGGCAGCGTGGATCCGCTGTCGAAGGGAATCGTCCTGGCGAGCCTGTCCGAGTCGCGTTGACACGGTTCCGACACGCGGCGGGCCTCGTCCTCGTGGCGGGAGTGATCGGAGCCTGCTCGGATGGCGGGATCGAGGAACTCTCCGAGGTTCGGCTCCGTCTCCACTACGAGGTCGGTGACACCCTCCATTATCGCTATCACCTGCAGGGCACCGTGACCCATCCGGACACTACGGAAGGCGCGCCCGCACACCAGTCCTACGAGCGCACGATGACGGTGGAGGAAGTCGCCACCGACGTGACTCCGCGCGGCAACTACCTGCTGACTTGGACCTATCACCTTCCGCCGAAGCCGGAGAAGGAGGGTGAGCCGGGCATGCCCGAGGAGTTCGCCCTGCGGGTCGAGATCACCCCCCAGGGCAAGATCCTGGACGTGGGCGATCTCGGGGCGGCCCGGGAAGCCTTCGGCAACCTCGACTTCAAGACCTATCTCGATCAGACCCAGCCCGTCTTCCCGGAGCGCCCGCTCAAGGTGGGTGACAGCTGGACCCAGGAAGTCCGCGTCCTCTCCCCGCAGGCCGAGCCGGTCGTCACCCGCTCCACCTACGTGCTGGAAGCCCTCGACGATCGAACGGCCGTCATCGCCTTCGACGGCGATGTCTATCTGCCGGTCGTGTACGAGGCCGACAGCCTGGCTCGCAAGCCCCCGCAGACGACCGAGGAGCGGATCCGGCTGCGTGGCCAACTGCACTTCGACCATGGCCAGGGGATCGTGCGGCGGGTCGAGACGACCGCCCAGGCGACCTTGACCAAGGTCACGATGGGTCCCGAGGGTCCCCGGCGGCGGAACGTGGATATGACCCAGGAGAGCGAGCTGAGCCTCGTCGAGCCCTAGCCGGGTTCTTGCGCGGGGACGGCAGAGATTGGAGTTTCTGGCCATGCCTATCGGTCGTTCCCTCCTGGCCCGCGAGCTCGTGTCGGTCCTGCTCTCCGCCTGCGCCGGCCTCTCCGCCTGCGCCAGCGCGCAGCGCGCGGAGGACGACCCCGACGACGACGCCCCCCTGGTGATCGCGCACGCGATCCACGAGGCAACCGAGGAGTTTCCCGGCGTCGAGGTCTCCGAGCGCCGGTTCGTGCTATCCACGCAGGGGAGGGCCACGGTCTCGGCGCCCGACTCGGCTACCGCGCGCCGGGCCCTCGAGGCCGGGTTCGCGGTGGCCGACTCGGTCGAGCGGCTGCTGGACCGGCTGAACCCGGGCAGCGAGGTCGCCGCCGTCAATCGGGCCGCGGGAGGGCAGCCCATCGAGATCAGCCCGTGGACGGAGACGGCCATCGCCGCGGCCCTTCAGTGGGCGGAACGGACCGAAGGCGCCTTCGATCCTACTGTCGGGCCCCTGGTGGATCTGTGGGGATTCGGGCCTTCCGCGGAGCCCCGCATTCCGGATCCCGCCTCCATCGCGGCCGCCAAGAGCCACGTCGGATGGTCGCGCGTGGAGCTCGATACCCTGGCCAACACCGTCTTCCTGCCCGATTCGGGCATGCAGCTCGATCTGCGCGCGGTCATGAAGGGCTTCGCGCTGGACCGCATGCGCGAGGCCATGCTGAACGCGGGGGCGACCAGCGGCATCGTCGATTTCTCCGGGGATCTCGTCTTCTTCGGCCCGGGGCCGGAATCGACAGGCGGCTCGTGGCCGATCGAGCTCAGGAACCCGTTCGATCCCGATGACGGGTTCGCCATCTTCGAGATGCCGCCTGGATCAGCCTCCACGTCTTCGTCGCTGAAGCGTCAGGTGACGATCGGGGGCCAGCGCTACGGTCACCTCATCGACCCCCGGTCGGGGCGACCCATCGACGTCGGCCTGGTCAGCGTCAGCGTCTTCTCAGAGGATGCCCTGATCAGCGACATCCTGGCCACCTCCCTCTTCGTCCTGGGCTCGCGACGCGGGCCGCAGATGGTAGAGCGGTGGCCTGAGGTGGATGCGGTATTCGTCACCGACACGCCGCCTCAGTCGCGCAGCGCGGTCGTCGTGACGACAGGGCTCGAGGAGAACAGGCAGTGGATCGATCCGCCGTACCGACCGCTCGCCACCGAAGACTGACCGGCGGCCCGGGATGAGCGGGCTCACCGTGCTGTACCTGGGCGGGCCCCGAACCCCCGAGGCCCTCGAGCGCTTTCTGGACGAACGCTCGGGCGAGCTGACCGCGTTCGACTCCGGGGCCGACGTCATCCAGGCGCTCGAGCGTGGGATCGTGGACCTGCTCGTGCTCGACGCCGATCGCGACTTCCCGGCGGCCGTAAGTCTCTGTCGAAGGCTCAAGAACGATCCGTTCAACAGCGTCGTGCCGATCTTGTTTCACTCGCGCGAGCATCGAGTGGACGAGATCGCCGGGGCGTTCGAGAGCGGCGCCGACGAGTTCCTCTGCGGCACCCACTCGGGTCGGGAACAGGTCCTGCGGCTGCGGACCGTGCTGGATCGGTTCGCGCGGGACGTCGCCGTCCATCCATCGACCATGTTGCCCGGAACGAAGATCATCCAGCACGACATTCAGCGCCGCATTGCGAGCGGCGAGCGCTTCGCCGTGTGCTACGCCGACATCGACTCCTTCAAGGAGTTCAACGACAGCTACAGCTACCATCGTGGCGACCGCGTCATCTGGATCCTGTCGCTCATCCTCCGCGATACGGTGCGGCGGCTCTCGGACCGCGGGTTCGTCGGCCACATCGGGGGAGACGATTTCA
Source organism: Gemmatimonadota bacterium (assembly GCA_050732935.1). Lineage (GTDB taxonomy): Bacteria > Gemmatimonadota > Gemmatimonadetes > JACCXV01 > JAHWKZ01 > DASRVA01. The sequence goes on along the minus strand of JBOHRW010000069.1, from coordinate 18,780 downwards.
TCTATACGCTGCCGTTCGAGGACCTGGCGCGGGTGTCGCACGCGATCATCGACGCTTTCGACACCCTCATGCCTCTCCAGTACGGAGAGGAGGATCGGGGGCGCGGGCACATCCTGGCCAAGGATCGACAGGGCAGCGTCAGCGAGATCCCCCTGATGACGCTGTCGATTGGCTGCGTCTCGAACGTCCGGCGGAGCTTCACGCACCCGGCGAAGGTCAGCGAGCTGGCCAGCGAGATGAAGTCGTACGCCAAGTCCTTCAGGGGCTCGGTTTACGTAGTCGACCGCCGGCGCGACGGGGCCGAGGAAGCGGAGGACGAGGCCCCGACCGCGCGCGAGCCCGGGCGCCAGGCCGCGGTCGACGCTAAGTTGAAGGCGTGAAGGATTCGACACACCTCCAGGTCATCGACGGGTTAGAGGAGCGTCTCGAGCTCCTCGGGAGCCGTCTTTGACCTTCCGGCCAGGCGGGAACGGATAGCCGCCCTGGAGGCGGCGTCGACAGAGCCGGATTTCTGGACCGACAACGAGCGCGCGAAGAACCTGCTGGCCGAGCTGAAGGCGCACCGGCAGTGGGTCGAGAACCACGACGCACTGGGCCGGGAGATCGCCGAGACCAGGGAGATGCTGGAGCTGCTGGCCGACGAGGAGGGGGCCGCGGTCTGGGCGGAGTTCGAGGCCCATCTGGGCGACCTCGAGCAACGCTTCGAGCGCTTCGAGTTCCGAGGCATGTTGCAGGACCCCGACGATCCGCTCGACGCGATCCTGACGATCCATTCGGGAGCCGGAGGGACCGAGAGCCAGGACTGGGCCGCCATGCTGCTGCGCATGTACACCCGTTGGATGGAGAGCAACGACTACGAGTACAGGATCCTGGACATCCAGGAAGGGGAGGAGGCCGGCATCACCCGCGCGACCATGGAGGTCGATGGGGATTATGCCTACGGGTATCTCCGCGCCGAGAAGGGCGTTCATCGGCTCGTCCGGATCAGCCCCTTCGACGCCAACGCCCGGCGGCACACGTCCTTCGCGTCGGTGTTCGTGTATCCCGCCGTCTCGGACGACATCGAGGTCGAGATCCTGGACAAGGACCTGCGCGTCGACACCTACCGGGCGAGTGGGGCGGGTGGTCAGCACGTCAACAAGACCAGCAGCGCCGTCCGGATCACGCATCTCCCCACTGGCATCGTCGTTCAGAGCCAGGCCGAGAGGAGCCAGCATCGCAACCGCGAGACCGCCTTGCGGCTCTTGAGGAGTCGTCTCCACCAGTACCTGAAGGCGGAGCGCGAGAAGTCCCGCGAGGAGCTCGAGGCGGAGAAGAAGGAGATCGCGTTCGGAAGTCAGATCCGCTCCTACGTCCTGCATCCGTACACGCTGGTCAAGGATCACCGCTCTGGCGAGGAGACCTCCAACGTGGAGGCAGTGCTGGCGGGCGATATCACGGGCTTCATGGAGGCCTGGCTGCGGCAGGCGACCGGTCGACGGGAGACGCAGCCGGCGGGGGAGAAGTCCTGATGACGACGCCTTCCAGTCGGGCCCCGGCCACCGATCCGCGCGTCGCCCGTGCCCGAAAGCTGGAGGAGCTGGAGCGCCGGGGCCTGGATCCCTACCCCGTCGGCTGGGAGGTGACCGACACCACCGCGGGGCTTCTGGCCGCATACGAGGACGACGGTCCCGCGGTGACCGGACGCATCGCAGGTCGCGTGGTGGCGATGCGTCCGCACGGTCGGACGACCTTCCTCCACCTCGCCGATGCGAGCGGCCGGATCCAGGCCTATCTCCGCGAGGACGAGCTCGGCGAGGAGGCATACGCGCTGCTCGAGCAGATCGACCTGGGGGATTATTTGGGGGCGGCGGGGATCGTGTTCCGGACGCGCACGGGAGAGGTGACGCTCAAGGCCGAGGAGATCCGGATGCTGGCGAAGTCGCTGCGGCCCCTGCCGCTGGGCAAAGTGGTCGAGGGGGAGGGCGGAGATCGCGCCTATCATCGGGTGACCGACCGGGAGTTCCGCTATCGCCGGCGCTACGCCGACCTCGCCGTCGATCCGGGGGTGCGGCAGGTCTTCGCGATTCGGGCGCAGGTGATCCGGTACCTGCGCGACTTCCTCGATCGGCGGGGCTATCTCGAGGTCGAGACCCCGGTCCTGCAGCCCGTGTACGGAGGGGCGGCGGCGCGTCCGTTCGAGACGCACCACCACGCGCTCGGCGTGCCCCTGTACCTGCGGATCGCCGACGAGCTGTATCTGAAGCGGTGCATCGTCGGCGGGTTCGAGCGCGTTTACGAGATCGCGAAGAACTTTCGCAACGAAGGCCAGGATCGATTCCATAACCCCGAGTTCACGATGCTGGAGTTCTACGAAGCTTACGCCGACTATCGGGACTTCATGCGCCTGGCCGAGGAGATGCTGGCCGGCCTGGTCGCGGAGATCGGCGGATCCTCGGCACTTACCTGGCAGGGCCGGACCGTGGACGTCACCCCGCCCTGGCCGAGGCTGCCGTTCCTCGACGCCCTGGCCGAGCGGGGGGTGGTCACCGACGACCTCTCGCGCGGGGGGCTGGCCCGCGAGGCCGCCCGGCTCGGCGTCGAGGTCGCTCCCGGCGCCGACGCCGGAAAGATCCTCGACTGCCTCTTTGGCGCACTGGTCGAGCCGGATCTCCAGGAGCCGATTCTGGTCGTGGATCACCCCGTGGCGCTGTCGCCGCTGGCGCGGCGCCACCGCGAGGACGCGCGCCTGTCCGAACGCTTTGAGGCTTACGCCTTTGGAACCGAATGGGGCAACGCGTTCAGCGAGCTCAACGACCCGCGGGATCAGCGCGCGCGGTTCGAGGAGCTGGCGGCCCGGGCGGCGGCCGGGGACCTGGAAGCCCCCGTGACCGTGGACGAAGACTATCTTCGCGCGCTCGAGTACGGGATGCCGCCGACCGCCGGGATGGGCGTCGGCATCGACAGGCTCGTGATGTTCCTCGCCGACCAGCCCGCCATGCGCGACGTGATCCTGTTCCCGACCCTGCGACCCGAGTCCGGGGAGGAGCCGGTCGATGCCGACGCGGAGCCGGCCGTGGAGGACGGGGTGGAGCTGTGAGCCTCGAGCGGCAGATCGCGATGCGCTACCTGACCTCGAAGCGTCGGGCGGGGTTGATCTCGGTGATCGGGCTGATCGCCATCGGCGGCGTCTTCGTGGGCGTCGCGGCGCTGGTCATCGTGATGAGCGTGATGGGCGGCCTCCAGCGGGACCTGCGGGAGAAGATCCTCACCAATACCCCGCATCTGCTGATTCAGCGCTACAACTCCGAGCCCGTCGACGACTACCGCCGGGTGCTCGAAGTGATTCGCCAGACGCCCGGGCTGACCGGCGCCGCGCCCTTCCTCTACACCGAGGGCATCATCGGGCACGGACAGGGTCGCTACGAGGGTGCGGTGATCCGCGGGGTGGACCCGGACCTGGAGGGAGGTGTGTCGGACACGCGGCGGCAGATGCTCTCGGGCGAGTACGACCTCGCTACCCGACCCGACGAGGAGTACCCGCGCGTCGTGATCGGCTATCTGCTCGCCGATCGACTGGGTGCCTTCCCGGGCGATACGCTGACCCTGACCACGCCCGAGGTCGCCGCCGTATCGCCGCTTCACGGCACCATCCCCAAGCTCCAGAAGTTCATCGTCGCGGGGACCTTCAAGAGCGGTCTCTTCGAGTACGACTCGAAGTTCGTGTACACGTCGCTGGCGGCGATGCAGGAGTACCTGCAGATCGGTGACGTGGCCTACGGCATCGCGGCCAGGATCGACGACATCTGGGAAGCGCGCGAGCTGGGCGACGCGATCGTCGACCGGCTCGCGGGCCCGTTTTACGCGACTACCTGGATCGAGCTCAATCAGCCGCTGTTCTCGGCTCTAAAATTGGAAAAGAGGGCCATGTTCATTATATTGGTTCTCATCGTGCTGGTTGCGGCTTTCAACATCATCAGCACGTTGACGATGATCGTGGCGGACAAGACGAAGGAGATCGGGATCCTCCGATCGATGGGGATGCAGGGGCGCGCCATCCGCCGGATCTTCATCTACCAGGGGGCGTTGATCGGGGTCGTCGGCACGGGTCTGGGGACGATCGTGGGCCTGACCGCGGCGTACCTCCTGGCCCGTTATCGATTCATCTCGCTGCCGGGGGACGTGTATTTCATCGACACCCTGCCGGTCTCGATCGAACCGCTCTCGATCGCCCTGATCGTGGGGGCGAGCTTGCTGATCAGCCTGGCCGCCACCGTCTACCCATCCAGGCAGGCGGCGCGCATGGCGCCGGTGGACGCGATCCGGTATGAATAGCCCGCCGGGGGTCCAGAAGGGTCCCGTCCTGGTGGCGCACCGCTTGCATAAAGAGTACGCCAGCGGGGGTGGATCGCTGAGGGTGCTGCAGGGCGTGGATCTGGAGGTCCACGCGGGGGAGACCGTGGCGGTCGTGGGCGCATCGGGCGCCGGCAAGAGCACGCTGCTGCACCTGCTGGGCGGGCTGGATCGCCCGACGGCGGGATCGGTCGTGCTCGCGGACTGCCACCTGAACCGGCTCTCTGACATCGATCTCTCGCGACTTCGCAGCCGGCGGCTGGGATTCGTGTTCCAGTTCCACCATCTGCTGCTGGAGTTCTCGGCCCTCGAGAACGTGGCCATCCCGCTGCGCATTCAGGGCGTCGAGGAGGACGAGGCAAGCCGGCGGGCGAAGGTCGTCCTCGAGGAAGTCGGTCTGGGGCAGAGGCTGACGCATCGGCCGAGCGCCCTCTCGGGAGGCGAGCAGCAGCGTGTAGCGGTGGCGCGGGCCCTCGTCCATGAGCCCGTCGTGGTGTTGGCCGACGAGCCCTCGGGCAATCTCGACCGGGCCAACAGCGAGCACCTCCACGAGCTGATGTTCTCGCTGGCGCGCGAGAAGAAGGTGGCGTTCGTGGTGGCCACCCACGACGAGGAGCTGGCGAAGCGGACGGATCGCGTGCTGCGGATCGAGGATGGCTTGATAGAGCAGGTGCGGGCACGTCCCGAGTGGGCGGGATCGCCCGATTGAACGAGGCCGGGGGCCTTTCCGTTTACCCCATGGCTGAGCGGTTTTGCATCGAGTCGGAAGCGATCGGACCACTTTGTCGATAGAGAGCCATGCTGTGTCAGGACTGTCAGAAGAAGCCGGCGTCGGTACACTTCACGCAGATCGTGAACGACGAGGCGGCGACCTTGCACCTGTGTCCTGCGTGCGCGCGGGCGCGGGGGCTGAAGACCACCACACCGGCGTCGGAGACTCCACTGTCGGATTTCCTGTCGGAGATGGGCGCACCGATCTTCACCAGCGCCACCAGCGCCAACGTGGCCTGCCCGAGATGTGGATGCACGTTCCGTCAGTTCCGCAAGACGGGACGGCTGGGCTGCGCGCACTGCTACACGACGTTCGAGAAGGAGATGGGGGCCCTGCTGCGCAAGATCCATGGCTCCAGCGAGCACGTGGGCATCAGCGAGGTCGCTGCGCTCGGGCTTCTGGACGAGCGGGAGGCGCGACTGCACGAGCTGCGTCGGCAGTTGCGACAGTCCATCGACCAGGAAGAGTACGAGCGAGCGGCGGAGCTGCGGGACGCGATCCAGGATCTGGAGGCCGAGCGCGAGACCGTGCGGATCGAGGCGCGAATGGAGGCCGAGGACGAATGAAGCTGCCGGACAACGATCTCCTGGGTGCGGTCGGCGGTGGCCTGGCCTGGATCAGTGGCGAGGGACCGCACGCGGACATCATCCTCAGCACCCGCATCCGGCTGGCCCGCAACCTGGAGCGCTTCCCGTTCCGCGAGGCGATCACCGGCGATCAGCAGGAGCGCGTCATCGAGGAGATCCTCGAGGCCCACGGAGAGGCGGTCGGCAACGGGAGCGGCCGGCAGTTCGTGCGCCTGGCCGATCTCGAGGAGACGGACCTGACCGTTCTACTCGAGCGCCATCTGGTGAGCCGCGAGATGCTGAAGTTCAAGGAGGCCAGCGCCCTCCTCATCGGCGACGGTGGACGTGTGGCGCTGCTCATCAACGAGGAGGATCACGTTCGGATCCAGACCCTGACGCCGGGGCTGCAGCTCGAGACATCGTGGCAGATCGCCAGTCAGGCCGACGAAGGTCTGAGGAGTCGTCTTCGGTTCGCGTACCATCATCGGTTCGGGTTCCTGACCAGCTGTCCGACGAACACGGGGACGGGCCTCCGCGCATCGGTGCTGATTCACCTGCCGGGGCTGGTGCTGACCCGTGAGATCCACAAGGTTCTGCAGGGGCTGGCCCAGATCGGGCTCACCTTCCGCGGACTGTACGGAGAGGGCTCGGACGTGATCGGCAACTACTTCCAGCTCTCCAACCAGACCACGCTGGGAAAGAGCGAGGATGAGCTGATCGAGAACCTGTCCCGCATCGCCCGTCAGGTGATCGAGTACGAAGAGAATGCCCGGGTCGTCCTGGTACGGGACGCCCTCGACGAGATCGAGGACAAGGTCTGGCGAGCCTACGGCCTGTTGACGTGTGCTCGCTCCATATCGTTCGACGAGATGATGAACCTGCTCTCCGCCGTCAGGCTGGGGGTGAGCATGAAACTGCTCCCCGGGATAGGGGTATCGAAACTCAACCATCTGCTCCTCTGGACCCAGATCGCGCACCTGGAGAAGCGGGCGGGGCGCGCACTCGACAAACGCGAGCGAGAGATCGAGCGGGCAGGACTCATCCGCCAGATACTCGAGGAAGACAAAGGCGACGGGGAAGACGCATGAACAGCAACTTCACGGACCGCGTCCGCAAGGTTCTCTCGATGGCTCGCGAAGAGGCGACCCGTCTCCATCACGATTATGTGGGGACGGAGCACATTCTGCTCGGGCTCATCCGGGAGGGCGAGGGGGTAGCGGCCGCCATCCTCACCAACCTGAACGTCGATCTGGACGAGCTGCGGGAGCGAATCGAGGAGCGCGTGGATCTCGGCAAGAGCGACATGACGGCCGACGAGGTCCCCTATACGACGCGCGCCAAGAAGGTCCTCGAGTTTTCCGTGGCCGAGGCACGAAGCTTGAAGCACTCCTACGTGGGCACCGAGCATCTGCTGCTGGGTTTGCTGCGCGAGGAGAAGGGGATCGCGGCCCAGGTGCTGGAGGACGTGGGAGTCACCATCGAGATGGCCCGTAACGAGACCATCCGTCTCCTCGGAGGGGAGCTGAGCTCTATGGAAAGCGGCGGCCAGACATCCCGCTCCAGCGAGAAGAAGTCGAAGACCCCCGCGCTGGATCACTTCTGTCGTGACCTCACCGAGCTGGCGGGCGACGGCGAGCTGGATCCGACGATCGGTCGCGAGAAGGAGATCGAACGGGTCATCGAGGTCCTTTCCCGTCGCAAGAAGAACAACCCCGTGCTGATCGGCGAGCCGGGCGTGGGGAAGACCGCCATCGTCGAGGGGCTGGCTCAGCGGATCACCAGCGGGGAGATCGTCCACAGCCTTCGTGACCACCGGGTCCTTTCGCTGGACATGGCGGCGGTGATCGCCGGCACCAAGTACCGGGGCCAGTTCGAGGAGCGCCTGAAGGCCGTGATCAACGAGATCAAGCAGGCCAAGAACATCATCCTGTTCATCGACGAGCTGCACACGCTCGTAGGCGCGGGGGCCGCGGAGGGAGCGATCGACGCCTCCAACATGCTCAAGCCCGCGCTGGCGCGCGGCGAGCTCCAGTGCGTGGGCGCCTCGACGCTCAACGAGTACCGCAAGTACATCGAGAAGGACGGCGCCCTGGAGCGCCGCTTCCAGCCGGTCGTGGTTGATCCCCCGACCATCGAGGAGACCGTCGATATCCTCAAGGGCCTCCGCTCGCGGTACGCCGAGCACCACAGCGTGGACATTCCCGACCTTGCCTTGGAAGCCGCCGCCCGGCTCTCCGAGCGCTATATCACGGATCGCTTCCTGCCCGACAAGGCGATCGACGTGATCGACGAGGCCTGCGCCCGCGTCCACCTGGCGACCCAGGTCCCGCCGCCCGAGCTGCTTGCCCTCGAGGAGGAGGTCCAGCAGATCGTCACCAAGAAGGACCAGGCGATCAAGGGGCAGGACTACGAGACGGCGGCCAAGCTGCGCGACACCGAGCGCGAGCTGAAGTCGACGATCAAGCGCAAGAAGCTGGAGTGGGAGCGGGGCAATCACAGCGATCGTCCCCAGCTGTCCACCGAAGACGTGGCCTTCATCGTGAGCCGTTGGACCGGCGTTCCGGTCATCCGCCTTCGCGAGGAGGAGACCGAGCGGCTGCTGCGCATGGAGGAGGAGCTCCACAAGCATATCGTCGGGCAGGAGGACGCGATCAACGCCATCTCCAAGGCGATCCGCCGGACCCGGGCCGGTCTCAAGGACCCGCGCCGCCCGATCGGCTCGTTCATCTTCTCGGGCCCGACCGGCGTCGGGAAGACGGAGCTTGCGCGTGCCCTGGCTCGGTTCCTGTTCGCCGATCCGAACGCTCTCATCCGGATCGACCTGTCCGAGTACATGGAGAAGTTCACGGTCAGCCGGCTGCTGGGGGCGCCGCCGGGCTACGTCGGATACGAAGACTCCGGCTACCTGACCAAGGAAGTGCGCCGGAAGCCCTACAGCGTCGTGCTGCTGGACGAGATCGAGAAGGCGCATCCGGACGTCTTCAACATCCTGCTGCAGATCCTCGACGAGGGGCACATCACCGACAACTACGGCCGCAAGATCGACTTCAAGAACACGGTCGTGATCATGACTTCCAACGTCGGCGCGCGGCGCATCACCGGCGGCAGTGCCCTGGGGTTCCAGAAGCCGACCGCCGGAGCGCGGCTCGAGCGGATCGTGGAGGCCGTGCGCGACGAGATCGACAAGACGTTCAACCCCGAGTTCCTGAACCGTCTGGACGAGACCATTGTGTTCCACCCGCTCACGGAGGAGCATATCATCCAGATCGTTGACATCCTCTTCCGGGAGGTCCTGGAACGGCTGGACGAGCGTGACCTTTCGCTCGAGCTCACCCAGGACGCCCGGCGCTTCCTGGCGCAGAAGGGCTTCGACGAAAAGTTCGGCGCGCGTCCGTTGAAGCGGGCCATGCAGCGCCACCTCGAGGATCCCTTCTCGGAGGCCATGCTCCAGGGCCGCTTCGCGCCCGGTGACGAGGTGGTCGTCGAGGTGGCGGACGACGGCGAAGGCCTTCGCTTCATCGTTCGTGGCGGCGCTCCCCGGGAGGAGGAGTCGGTGATCGAAGAGGTGGGCTGATGCCGCGGATCCCCCGCGCCCGTCTCGTTCCTGTCTTCCTGACCGCGATCCTGCTCGCAGCGAGTCCGGCAACCGCCCAGCAGGCGGGGCCGACCATCTCGGACATCGTCGTCGAAGGGAGCACCACGCTGGATCCCGAGCGCGTGCGGGCGCTCTCCGGCTTGACGGTGGGTTCGGAGCTCACGACCCGGGCCATGCAGCAGGGCATTCGCTCGTTGTGGCGAACCAACCTCTTCGAAGACATCGCGATTGACACGCGTCCCGCCGCCACGGGGGTCATCCTCGTGCTGCTCGTCGAGGAGGCCCCGGTGATCACCCGGATGGAATTCGAGGGGCTCGACGAGCTGGAGCGCAGCGATCTGGAAGAGGTGCTCGGCCTGCGGCCTGGAGATCGTGCGATTCCCAGCCGTCTCAACCAAAGCGAGTACGACGTTGAGAATCTCTACCGGTCGCGGGGGTTCTATCTGGCGAGCGTGGAGTTGCGGCCCGCCCGGCCGGACGCCGACTCGACCGCGGTAACCGTGGCCGTCGAGGAGGGGGAAAAGGTCGCCATCAAGCAGATCGCGTTTCGCGGCAACCAGGTCTTTTCGGGGGATCGCCTTCGTAAGGCTCTGGAGACGGAGACCGAGGGCTTCTGGTTCTGGCAGGACGGCGAGTTCGACGGCAGCGTGTGGCGCGAGGACATGTCGCAGCGGCTGCCGGCGTTCTATGGATCCCACGGCTACCTCGACATGCGGGTGGTGACCGACAGCATGCGCGTCGACGAAGGCGAGGGGGAGATGCGGCTCGACGTGGTCGTCGAGGAGGGCCCGCAGTACTACGTCGGAGACGTAACGATCGAGGGCAACAGCCGGTTCTCGCAGAGCGATCTGCGTCAGCTCCTGCGGCTTCAGCCGGGCGAGGTGTTCAACACGGAGGCGGTGGAAATCGCGCACATGGACCTGACCAACCTCTACGCCGATGACGGCTATATCTACGTGACCATCCGGCCGGCCCGCGGCATCCGTCCGGACACCACCGTGGTCGACCTGACATGGCAGATCCAGGAGGGTGATCCGGCCCATATCGTGCACGTTGCGATCAAGGGCAACACCGTGACCCACGAGTCGGTGATCCGCCGGCAGCTTTTCGTCACGCCAGGCGAACGGTTCCGCCGTACCGACGTGCGAAACAGCCTGCTCTCGCTGGAGGGCCTCGGGTTCTTCGAGCCGGGGATCATTCCGACGACCGAAGTCGTGGACCAGGAGACCGGCGACATCGACCTCACCTTCGAGGTCAAGGAGCGGCGGACCGGCTCCTTCACCGTCGGCGCGGCGGTCGGCGGCGGCACCGGGCTGTCCGGCTTTCTGGCGTATGAGCAGCCGAACCTCTTCGGCCGGGCGCGCTCCGGACGGATCCGCTGGGAGTTCGGCTCGCGCAACAACGACCTCGAGCTGAGCTATTCCGAGCCCATCTTCCTCGGCAGCCGAACGTCGGCGACGGCGTCCTTCTTCGATATCGACCGCCGGTTCATCAACCAGTCGTTCCGTCAGGACGCGATCGGCGGGAGCCTGCGCTTCGGAACACCCATACCTTGGGACGACGCGACACGGGTCTTCTATGGGTACCGCTGGCAACACATCGACCTCGAGGCCGATGACGACGACGACAGCCGGTTCGCGGGGGAGTACCCGCGTACCGAGTCGAGCCTGAACCTGGCGCTGGTTCGGGACACCCGACTTCCGCGACGTCATCCGATCGAGGGCGCGATGCATAGCTTGAGCGTGGATCTGGCGGGCGGGCCGTTGGGAGGAAACGTGGGCTTCCAGAAGTACGAGTTCGAGACTTCCTGGTATGCCCCGACATTCATTCCAGACCGTACGACGCTCAACCTGTCGTTCAAGACGGGAGGGATCAACGCGACCCGCTTTGTGCCATTGACCGATCAGTACATCCTCGGCGGCGTGCAGTACCCGAGCGAGGGACTCCGGGGGTACGAGGAGAGCTGCGTGGGCACCGAGACCTCGGGCATCCGGACGTCGCTGTGCGGCAGAGACCGGGGGAATGCCTTCGTGCTCATGACCGCCGAGCACTTCTTCAAGATCAGCGACACGATATACGCCTCGCTGTTCTACGATGCCGGTGACGTGTTCAGCGAGTTCAACGACGTGACGTTCGCCGACCTGAAGCGGGGGGCGGGCGTGGGCGTGACGATCGAGCTCCCCGGCATCGGTCCGCTCGGCCTCGACTACGCCTACGGATTCGATCGCATCAACCCCGACGGCGAGCCGGAACCGGGGTGGCAGTTGCATTTCAAGTTCGGCAACCTCACCCGCTAGTATGGCGTCGCCGAATGGCCTGCCACCGTGGCTGGCGTCGCGGGGCCGTTGTTCATGCAGCTGTGGGCGGATCGACCTTTGAACCCCCCGCGGGGGTAGAACATTAGATTGTGGAACCAGGCGTCCGGCTTCGACCCGGGCCGCGGCGTCCATGACGAACCAGGAGGGATAACGATGATTCGATGGCACATCCTGAGTGTGGCGGGGATGCTGCTACTCGGGCCGGCGGTCGCGAGCGCGCAGCAGAGTGATCTGAGGGTCGCCTACGTGGACTCGGAGGCGATCATCAAGGAGGCCCCCGGCTATACCGAGGCGAACGAGGAGTTCAACCAGGTCGCCGGTTTGTGGCGCGACAGCCTGGAGACGAAGCGTGCGCAGCTTCAGGGACTCTTCGAGGAGTACCAGAAGCAGGAGGTCATCCTCTCGCCGGAGAGCAAGGCCGAACGGCAGCAGGAGATCCTTCAGCTCGAGAACGAGATCCAACAGTACTTCCAGAGCAAGTTCGGCCCCGAAGGCGAAGCCGGTCAGAGGCAGGCCGAGCTGATGCAACCGATCATCGAGCGGGTGAACAATGCGATCGACGAAACCCGCCGTGAGGGCGGCTACTCGCTGATCTTCGACCTGAACGATGGGGCGCTGGTCGCTGGTGATCCCTCGCTGAACATCACCGACGAGGTCATCCAGAGACTCCAGGCGTCCGGGGCCGCGCCGGCGCCTTCCCGCTGAGCCGCGGTCAGCCGCCGCGAGCCGTCTTTCCTGGACGGCGCACGGAGCGGCGTCCCGGAGGAGACATGCCGAAGATTCCGCTGGGCGAGCTCGCCGGAGCGATCGGCGCACGACTGGAGGGCGATCCCGACTTCATCGTGGACGGGATCGCCTCGCTCGAGCAAGCCGGCCCGCAGGACCTCTCGTTTCTAGCCAATCAGCGCTACGAAACGGCGGCGATGGCTTCCGAGGCCGGCGCGCTGATCGTCGGTCGTGATTTCGAGGCCGACGGGCGGAACGTACTGCGCTGCGAAAATCCCTATCTCGCGTACGCACGGGCGGTCTCCGTTCTCTCCCCGGAGCCGACGATCGAAGGCGGGATTCATCCGTCGGCGATCGTGGATCCCTCCGCTTCGGTGCCGGAGGAAGCGACCGTGGGACCGCTCGCGGTCGTCGGCCCCGATGTGGAGCTGGGCCAGAAGGTCGTGGTCGGGGCCGGATCGTACCTCGGTGCGGGCGTCCGGATCGGCGCGGACACGCGTCTCTTTCCGCGGGTCACCATCCACCGGGGCACGCGTCTCGGGAGGCGCTGCATCGTGCAGAGCGGGTCGGTGTTGGGGTCGGACGGCTTCGGGTATGCTGCGGACGAGCAGGGAGTGCATCACCGCATCCCCCAGAGAGGCGGCCTCACGATCGGAGACGACGTCGAGATCGGCGCTAATGTGACCATCGATCGTGGTTCGGCGGGAGACACGGTGATCGGAGAAGGGAGCAAAATTGACAACCTCGTGCACATCGCTCATAATGTCCGGATTGGCCGAAACGCGATGATCGTCGCCCAGGTCGGGATCGCGGGCAGCACGATCGTCGGCGATCATGCGATCCTCGCCGGTCAGGCCGGCATCAGCGGCCATGTCCGGATCGGTGCCCGGGCCCGGATCGGCGCCCAGGCCGGAGTCATCGGCGACGTGCCGGCCGACGCCGAGTTCTCGGGCTATCCGGCCCGCGCGCATCGTGACCAGATGCGGGCGCACGCCCTGTTCGCCCGCCTGCCCGAGCTCTTCCAGCGCCTCAAGCGGCTCGAGGATCGCCTCTCATGACCCAGCCACAGCTCACCATCGCGCGCCCGGTCACGTACAGCGGGATCGGCCTGCATACCGGGGACCAGTGCCACATGACCTTCGTGCCGGCCGAGGCCAACGAAGGGTTGCGCTTCGTGAGGACCGATGTGTCCGGACGACCCGAGATCGAGGTCAATCCGGAGAACGTGATCGGCACCGAGCGCGGCACTTCCATCGGGAGCAACGGCGCCAAGGTGCACACAATCGAGCACGTGCTGGCCGCGCTGGCCGTGCGCGGCGTGGACAACCTGATAATCGAGCTGGATGCGAGCGAGCCGCCTGTCGGGGATGGCTCCAGCCTTCCGTTCTGGAAGGCCCTGCAGGAGGCCGGACTCCGGGAACTGGACGCACCCCGCCGTCGATATCGTGTCGAGGAGCCGATCTTTTACGAGGACGGCAACGTCGAGATCGCGCTCCTGCCATCGGACCGGCTGCAAATCTCTTTCTCCATCGACTTCGACCACCCGCTCGTCAACCACCAGTTCGAATCCTTCGAGATCACCCCCGAGATCTTCGAACGCGAGATCGCGCCGGCACGCACGTTCGGTTTCCTTCGCGAGATCGAGGCGCTCAAGGAGGCCGGGCTGATCCGGGGCGGCAACCTGCGTAACGCCATCGTGATCGGAGAGGACAAGATCCTGAACGAGGAGCGGTTGCGGTTTCCCACGGAGCTGGTGCGGCACAAGATCCTCGATCTGCTGGGCGACCTGAAGGTCCTGAACGTGGACCTGGAAGCGCACATCGTGGCCCAGCGCTCCGGCCATCGGACGCACCTGGCGCTGGTTCAGCTCCTTAAGCAGCGCATCGAGAGAGACTACGGAAACGGAAGCCGGCCGAGCGCCGGACCGCGGAACGACGGGCGAAACGTCGCGGTCATGGACATCCAGAACGTCCTCGACACCCTGCCCCATCGCTATCCCTTCCTGCTCGTGGACCGGGTCATCGAGATGGAGGAGGGCAAGCGCGTCGTGGGGATCAAGAACGTGACGATCAGCGAGCCCTTCTTCCAGGGACACTTCCCGGGTCACCCGGTCATGCCGGGGGTCCTCATCGTCGAGGCGATGGGGCAGGTGGGAGGGTTGCTGCTGATGAGCCTGGTGGACGATCCGAAGAGCAAGGTGGTCTACTTCACGGGGCTGGACAACGTGCGTTTCCGTCATCCCGTCCGGCCCGGTGACCAGCTGGTCTGCGAGCTCGAGTTGGTTCGTCGCCGCGGAACACACTGCAAGATGCGGGGCGTGGCGCGGGTCGGCGAGATGGTGGTCGCGGAGGCCGACCTGATGGCCTCGCTGGTCCCAAAATGAAGTCCCTGGCCGCCACCATCCACGCCACCGCGATCGTCGACCCCGGCGCCGACATCGCCGAGGACGTCTTCATCGGCCCTTACGCGATCATCGGTCCCGGTGTGACGATCGGGGCGGGAACCCGCGTCGCCGCCCATGCGGTGATCGAGCGCGACACGCGGATCGGCGACAGGTGCGAGATCCATTACGGCGCCGTCATCGGTGGCGACCCCCAGGACCTCAAGTACGAGGGGGAGGCTACGACGTGCGTGATCGGAAACCGGACGGTGATCCGGGAGTACGTCACCGTGAGCCGTGGGACTCGGGCCCGGGGCATTACGCAGATCGGCGACGAGTGCCTCCTGATGGCCTACGTGCATGTCGCCCACGACTGCGTCGTCGGTGACCACGTGATCCTGTCGAACGCGGTCAACCTGGCCGGTCACGTGCACGTCGATGACTGGGCCATCATCGGGGGAATGACGCCGGTGCACCAGTTCACCCGGATTGGCGCGCACGCCTTCGTGGGCGGATGCTCCCGGGTCCAGAAGGACGTCCCCCCGTACGTCAAGGCTGCCGGCAACCCGGCGGCGCTCTTCGGGTTGAACGCGGTGGGTCTCGACCGGCGCGGGTTCCCCGAGAACGTCAAGTCCGAGCTCAAGCGCGCGTATCGGTTGTTCTTCAACTCCAAGCTCAACATCACCCAGGCCCTCGCCCGCGCCCGCAGCGAGCTGCACCCGTATCCAGAGATCGAGCTCTTCCTCGCCTTCATCGAGAGGAGCGAGCGCGGGGTGACGGTCTAGAATCCGTCGCGACCGCAGTTCATGAGCCTTCTACGGGTCTGGAAGGATCGCAAGGCGGTCTCGCCGCACCGTCCAAAACGGACCAGGACCGGGTGGATGATCGTCGTCCTGATCGGAGCGATCCTGGCGATGTGGCTGCTGGGGCTGGCATGAGGAGAGAACGCAGGTGAGTCGTCCCGTCCTCCGCTTCACCGCCAGTCGCGGCGGACCGCTCGTGGCCCGTACGATCGAGGCTCTGGCCCGCACCTGGGACATCCGGATCGACGGCGAGCAGCATCTCGAGGAGGCGCGCTCGGGCGGCGGAATCCTGTTCTGCTTCTGGCACGGTCGGATGCTGGAGCTGGCCCCCGTTCATGCCCGTCGCCGGATCGGCGTGCTGGTCTCGGGGCATCCCGACGGCATCATGGCGGCCCGCATCGTCGAGCCGCTGGGTTACGTCCCCATACTCGGATCGCAGCGCCGCAACCCGGTGGCCGGCTTCCGCGCCATGCTCCGCTACGCGCGGGAGGGGCGGGATCTGGCCCTGGCCCCCGATGCCCATTCCGATGCCCATCGCGTGCTGCCCGGCGCGGTGGCGCTGTCGCGTCGGACGGGCCACGCCCTGTTGCCGGTCGCCGCGGCCGCCCGTCCTCGACGCCGGGTCGAGTCCTGGGACCGCTTCGAGATTCCCTGGCCCCGGGCGCTCGTCCGGATCCGCTACGGTCCGCCGCTGTGGATCGATGCCACGACGGATGCCCGGGCTGCGCGGGCGGCGAGCCGCGACCTCGAAGGCGCCCTCCAGGCGCTGCACCTGCGCGTCGAGGACGAGCTGGACGGCCTGGTAGCCGAGCCGGCGGGCGCACCCGTGACCGTTCCATGACAGCTACGGACAGCGCCGTGGTGGCGGAGGAGGCCCTGCTCTACGGCTGGGCGCGGAGGACTCTGTATGGGGAAGGGGGGCGCACCGGCTCCGCCGCGCGAACGGCCGCGCGCCCCGTGGGATGGGCTTGGAACCGGCTGGCGCGGCGCCGGCTCCAGCGTAGACGTCCGGGTGAGCGGCTGTCGGCCCCGGCGCTGGGGGTCGGCAACGTCATGGTGGGGGGTGGGGGGAAGACGAGCCTGGTGACGTGGCTGGTCGAGGCAGGGCTCCCCGAAGAGGCCCGACCGGCCGTCCTCACGCGCGGCTACGGCCGGGTCGGCTCCGGCGTCTGGGTCCTCAAGCCGGGCGACCTGTCGGTGGCGGCCGACGTGGTCGGAGACGAGCCCGCCCTGCTGGCCCGGGCGGGGGCGTGGGTCGGGGTGGCCCGGGACCGCCATCGCGCGGCTCGCGCGATAGCCGCCAGACAGCGCCCCCATGTCTACATCCTGGACGATGCGCTCCAGCACCGAGGCGTGGCGCGGGCGCTGGACCTCGTCGTCTTCACCTCCGAGGACCTGACCGCCCCGGCGCGTTGCCTTCCCGCGGGGCCGCTCCGGCAGGGCCCCGGCTGGCGACCCGCGCTCGGCGTGTGGGTCGTGGTGGGAGGCGACCCACGGGAGCGCTCGTGGCCGGACGGGACGATCGGTCGGGCGTTTGCCGATTGGTGGACCCATCTGCCTGGCTTCGTGGCCGGCTGGCGGGACCTTGGGACGACCGAGCTGGCCGCCTGGAAGGACGGACGCGACGTCCCCTGGGAGCCGGGGAACGAGGTCGTCGCCCTCGCCGGAGTGGCCAGGCCCGACTCCGTGGCCCGCTTCGCGAGCGACGCCGGGCTTCCGGTGACGCGGGTGGCCGCCTTTCCCGACCATCATCGGTACCGCGAGGCCGACATTCGGGCTCTTCTGCTCGAGCACCCCGGGGCGTCGTTCGTGGTCACCGAGAAGGACGCCGTCAAGATAGATCCCGCCTGGTTCGGAGATCGCCCGGCAGGCGTCCTGAGACGCCGTCTAGAGCCGGCCGATCCGGAGCCGCTCAAGGATCTCGTCCGAGAGGCGATCGGCTGGCCGCGCTAGTGTCTGCAGACTTCGGCGGCACCACACCAGCGACAGGGAGCGCCTCTTCGAACTTCCGCGAGACGGACGTGCTCGTCCTGGGCAGCGGCATCGCGGGGCTGTCGTACGCCATCAAGGCGGCCGCGCACGGAAGGGTGCTCCTCCTCACCAAAAAGGAGAACTCCGAAGCCAACACCAACTACGCCCAGGGCGGCATCGCGGCGGTGATGGATCCCGCGGACTCGTTCGATGCCCACATCCAGGACACCCTGGCGGCCGGCGCCGGACTGTGCCACGAGGACGCCGTGCGACTGCTGGTCGAGAACGGGCCGGAGCGTGTCCGCGAGCTGATCGAGTACGGGGTGGCCTTCACCTATGGGGGAGAGGATCCCGACCGGCTGTCGCTGGCCCGCGAGGGCGGACACTCCGCGAGGCGCATCGTACGGGCCGACGACCTCACAGGACGAGCGATCGAGATGGGGCTCCTGGCGGCGGCGGCCGAGGCCGGGGTGGAGCTTCTAGAGCACTGGTTCGCCCTCGACCTGTGGACGACCGGGCAGGGGGCGGACCGGCGCTGTGCGGGGGCCCTCGTGATGGACCGGTACAGCGGCGAACTGCTGGCCGTGCGGGCCCGCGTCACCTACCTGGCGACCGGCGGCTGCGGCCAGGCGTATCGCTACACCACCAACCCCGCCATCGCCACCGGGGACGGCCTGGCCATGGCCTGGCGGGCCGGGGCGCCGGTCGCGAACCTGGAGTTCGTCCAGTTTCACCCGACCGCCCTCTATCCTGTCGCGGACAAGCCGTTTCTGATCAGCGAGGCCGTGCGGGGGGAGGGTGCGGTGCTGCGCGACCACGAGGGCCGCGAGATCATGCGGGGTCGCGACGCCGGGGACCTCTCGCCGCGCGACATCGTGGCGCGTGCCATCGACGCCGAGATGCGGGCCAGCGGTCGGCCGCACGTCTGGCTGGATTGCGGACCGATCCCGGCGGACCGCTTCGCCGAACGATTTCCCAATATCCTCGAGACGTGCCGAAAGCGCGGCTTCAATCCTCCCGGAGAGTGGCTCCCGGTCGTGCCGGCGGCCCACTATGCGTGCGGCGGCGCGCGGACCGACCTGGCGGCGCGGACCGGGTTGGGAGGGCTCCTGGCGGCCGGCGAGGTGGCATGCACGGGGGTTCACGGTGCCAATCGGCTGGCCAGCAACTCGCTGCTCGAGGCGGTCGTGTTCGCCGACCGTGCCGCGGAGACGACCCGGCGACTTCTGGAGGAGCCCACGAGCGCGGCCGACTTCCCGCCGGTCCGTCGGCCGCGCCGGGGAGGAGACCCGGAGATCCTCCGCGAGCAGATAAGGG
>JBOHRW010000068.1:0-1860 GCA_050732935.1 Gemmatimonadota bacterium | reverse complement strand
GATGAGGAGGTGTCGGGCTCGCCGAGCCCCAGCTCGGCGATCTTCCGCCGGACCGTGTTGCGATGGACGTCGAGCGCCGCGGCGGCCCGCGTCAGGTTCCAGCCCGTCTCTTCGAGCGCGGCGCGGTAGTACTCGCGTTCGACGTCGGCGAGCGACAGCCCGGCGCGGCGGAGCGCCCGGATCGGGTCCTCGACCCCCGTCTCCGGCGGCGCCGCCAGGGCCGGCAGATCGCTTGGCCGAAGCGTGGGCCCGGGGCTCAGGATCATGGCCCGCTGAAGGACGTTCCGCAGCTCGCGGACGTTCCCCGGCCACCCGTACGCCTCCAGCCGGCGGTAGACCTCGGCCGAGGCGCCGGTCAGGGGGCGGCCGCGATCCCGCTGGAAGCACCGCAGAAAGTGATCGGCGAGGGCCCGGATGTCCTCCCGCCGCTCGCGCAGGGGCGGCAGCCGGAGGGTGAAGACCGCCAGGCGATAGTACAGGTCCTCGCGGAAGCGGCCGGCCTCGACGGCCGCCTGCAGGTCGTGGTGGGTCGCCGCTACGAATCGCACGTCGACGGGGATCGCCGCGCGGCTCCCGACGCGCTCGATCGAGCGGCCCTCGAGCGCCCGCAGGATCTTGCTCTGGAGCCCGAGCGGCATGTCGCCGTTTTCGTCGAGGAACAGGGTGCCGGCGTCGGCCCGCTCGAACTTGCCAATCCGCCGCTCGACCGCGCCCGTGAATGACCCCTTCTCGTGGCCGAACAGCTCGCTCTCCAGCAGGGTCTCGGGGATCGCGGCGCAGTTGACGACCAGGAAGGGGCGCTGGCGACGGTGGCTCGTCCGGTGGAGGACATGAGCGATGAGCTCCTTGCCGGTCCCGCTCTCCCCTGTGATGAGGACGGTAGTGTTGGTCCGGGTGACCCGCCCGATCCGCTTGAAGACCTCAACCATGGCCGGGCTCGAGCCGATGATGCGCGTCTCGGCCTCCTCCTCTCCCGGTTCATCGCCCACCGCGCCGACGTCCAGCGGCTCGGCGCGGAGGACCCGGTCGACAATCGCGGTCACCGCGTCGGACCGGAGGGGCTTGGTCAGGAAGTCGTAGGCGCCCTCGCGCATCGCCTGGATGGTGGCGTCCATCGAGGCGTGGGACGTGATGAGGACGACGGGCGCCTCGGTCCCTGCTTGCTTGAGCGCCCGCAGGGTCTCGAGACCGTTCATCCCCGGGAGGCGGAGATCGAGGAGGATCGCGGCGGGCGGCTCGTCCGCGACTTGGTCCAGCGCCTCCTCGCCGGTGCCCACCGTCTCGATCTCCAGCACGCGGTCCTGGAGCACCACCTCCAGGAAGCGGACGATGTCGGGGTCGTCGTCGACGACCAGGAGCCGCGGCCGCCTCATCGATCCGGCCGGTAGACGGGGACGGTGAAGGCGACCACTGTCCCGCCTTCGCGCCCCCCGCGAGCGGCGATCGACCCCCGATGCCCTTCGACGATGAGCCGGGCGATGACGAGGCCCAGGCCATGCCGCATCCGCTGGCTCCGCCCGCCCATCCAGAACTTGTCGAACAGCTGCTTCTCCTCCTCCGCGGTCAGGCCCGCCCCCTCGTCCTCGATCTCGAACCGGACGTAGGGCAGCCCGCCCTGCCGGATCCGCTCTCCGCGGAGCCATACGATCGCGCCGTGGGCGGACGCCTCGATGGCGTTGCCCACCAGGTTCTGGAGCACCTGAGTGAGTCGCAGCGGATCGGCGTAGAGATCGGGCAGATCCGGCCCCACCGTGTTGCGGAGCTCGACCCGCGCCGGCATCGCCTTGCCCTGGAGGCCCTGGACGATCGCCTCAACGAGGGGCGACGGGGGGACGCGCTCCTTGCTGAGGAGCGAGCGCC
>JBOHRW010000067.1:0-2890 GCA_050732935.1 Gemmatimonadota bacterium | reverse complement strand
GCTGGTCGCTCCCGACGGCGCAGTGGCCAGGTACCGGAAGAGTCACCTGTACCCCCCCGAGCGCTCCCACTTCGCCGAGGGCGACGAGCTCGTGGTCGTCCCGAGCGCTGCGGGCCGCATCGGGATGATGATCTGCTTCGAGCACGCCTTCCCCGAGATCGCGACGACGCTCGCCCTCCAGGGAGCGGAGATCCTGGCCATTCCCTCCGCCGTCCCCTACGGGTACGAGCACCTGCTCGACCTGCGCACACGCGCCCGCGCACAGGACAACCAGATCTTCGCCGTCGCCGCGAACCTCGCCGGCGAAGCCTTCTGCGGCCGCTCCCTCATCGTCGATCCGCGCGGCGAGATCCTCGCGCAGGCGGACTCGAGCCAGACGGCCCTCCGAGCCACGCTCGACCTCTCCGCCATCGAGCGCGAGCGGAAGCGCGAACCCGCCCTGCGCCTGCGCCGGCCGCAGCTGTATCGCTAGCGGCGCGTGAGGGCTCGCCGGCTCGATCCCGCGCGGGCGTACAAGCCGCTCGACGTCGGCCAAGAGGGGGTCACGGCAAGCGTCGACGGCCGCGGCCGCCTCCTCTACGTCGCGCAGAGCCATCCGATCCACGGAGTCGCGACACTCGTCGCCTCCGCGCCGCTCCCACCCGAGCGGCGCTACGACCAAGAGGCCATTCGCCGCCACCGGCGCCGCTACTCCGCCCGGAACGCCGCCGGCTTCGGCCTCCAACCGGAGCGCGGACACGTTCGCCGAGGCCGCGCGCCCGCCTGGCTTCTCGAGGAGGCGATCCCGGCTACGGGGGTCCCGGGCTCCGCCAAGCCGCTGCTCGCGACCTTCGTCCCCCACCCCGACGACACAGGGGGCGCGCGCGGCGTGCTGCAGGTCGTCCTCGCTCCGGGCGCTTCGCTCGAGTGGCGCGGCACCGTGCGCCTGGCTCCGGCCGAGTACCCGGAGCTGACCGAGATCGCTCCACCTCCCTCACTGCAGGCCGCGCCGGAGGCGAGCAGGAACGGACGCGATGTGGCGATCCACGACCCCAAGCTCGGCTGGTCGGCCGCTCTCTCCGGGGATTTCGCGGGGGAGGTTCGTCTCGAGCGGCGGGGTGAGCGCACTCGCCTCACTGCGCGGCTTCGCCCCGGCGGCCGCATGGCCGCGATCGGCCTGGGCACCGACGCCGAGGAAGCGCTCGCTGCTGCCCGGCTGCTCGCGAACCTCGATCCCCAGACAGCGCTCACGCGCGAACTCGAACGCTGGCGAGCCCGCTGGGCCGGCTGGCCGGGCGAGCTCGGACGGCTCGAGGAAGTGGCAAGGCGAGGAGTCACCTACGCCCTCGGCTGTTGCGCGGCCCCCGTCGGCGAGGCGGTCTGCCTCGTCACCGACCACCGCATCCTCCCGCTCGCCTGGACGCGGGACGGCTACTACGTGGCGCACGCCCTGCTTGCCTGGCGCGAGGCCGGAGGCCCTCGGGAAGCAGCCGACCTCGTGCGCCGCCACCTCGAGTGGCTCTTCGGCGTGGCGGAGCGGCCCGAGGGCTGGTGGGCGCGCTCGCACCTGGTCGGGGGGAAACGCAAGGACCCGGCCTTCCAGCTCGATCAGCAGCTCTATCCGCTCCTCGAGCTCTGCGACTACGTGGCGATCACAAGCGATTCCGCTCCGCTCGAGCGTCACGCCCCCCAAGTGGAGCCCGTCCTCCGCGCGATCGAGCGCCGACGCGCGCCCCGCGCTCCCCTGTACGCGACGGAGGAGACCCCGGCCGACGATCCGCTCGAGCTCCCCTACCAGACTGCGAACCAGATCCTCCTCTGGCGGACGCTCGTCAGCCTCGACCGGCTCGGCCTCGGCGGCGGACGCCTCGGCGAGCTGGCGAAGGAGGTCGCGACGGCCGTACGCGACCAGCAGATCGTGCCCGGCCCGGACGGCCGACCGCTCTTCGCCTACGCGACAGACCTCCAAGGCGGGGCGTACCTCTACCAGGACGCCAACGACCTGCCGCTCGCGCTCGCGCCCCGCTGGGGCTTCTGCCCACCTGACGACCCGGTCTGGCGGGCGACCGTGGAGTTCGCCTTCTCCCCCGCCAACCCGGGATTCTTCGCCGGGCGAAACGGCGGGCTCGGATCCCTCCACACACCTGCTCCGTGGCCGCTCGGGCAGGTGCAGTCCCTCCTCATCGGCCGCGCGACCGGCGACAGCGGCCTCGTCGCCGCCAGCGAGCAAGCCCTCGTCCGGGAAATGCTCTGGGACGCCGCACTTCCGGAAGCGAGCGACCCCCGATCCGGGCAACCGGTATCTCGACCGTGGTTCGCCTGGCCGGGCGCCGCGACCGCGGCCAGCGTGCTCGACTCGCTGCCCAAGGAAGACCATTGCGCCTCGAAGTCACCCTGCGTGACGTAGGCCCCTCCAGAGCGCGACCTCGAGAATGGGCGGCAGGGCATATCCGCTGACTGGCGCACCAACGGGCGCACGACGAGTAAAGACCCTGCAACTCGTCACATTCGTAATCTCGACAGCCGTTAGAGGTCACTGGCCTCTCAAGGGTTCGAATCCCTCCCCCTCCGCTCAACCCAGCGGTTCCTGCTGAGGGAGCCGCTCCGATGCGGGATGCGGCGGTTCCGGAAACCGCAGCGCTCAGTCCAGGGAAGTCCACAGGCGTCTCCTGAGGTCCACTGGTTTCGTGCTTCACTGGCGCACAACTGGCGCACGGTTACGGCACTGCACGTTCTCCTCGCAGCCAACGCTGCGGGCGGGGGAAGCCGTCGAGCGTGGCGAGGCCCCTCGGCTACTCGGCCCGACTAGGTCGGCTTCCTGTAGGGCTGACAGGTGACGATGATGCCTTCGCCCTCCCGCTCGACGGTCACGTCCCGTAGCGTGGTGTAGGAGCGCGTCGGACGGAGCCGG
>JBOHRW010000066.1:0-26001 GCA_050732935.1 Gemmatimonadota bacterium | reverse complement strand
GACCAAGAGACCCCCCGTAATGACATTCCTCTCCGGCCATTTCCGCCGCAGCGCCGCGACCAGGCGCTCGCCGTCGGCTCGATCCCGGTCGTGGCGCTCACGCACGTCGGTGTTCTGAGTCACGAATCCACTATCCATCGGAGAGCTCTCTCCAGGCCAAGTCCGGGACCACACTAAGTCTCCAATGCGCAGAGTCGCCAGACCGGCCGGTCGAGGACCCGGGGCTGGCCGGTCGTCATAGCGACTCTATCTTGGATCTACGAGATCATCGAGCCGGAATCGCGATGAATTTTCCCGGGGATGAGCCGTGACGGCCCAACGCAACTTTCTCATCGGACTCTTTTGCCTCGTCGCTATCGGATGCGGATCGCCGGGCGAGGGCGGAGCGGGGGAAGCCAACCGGTCCGAAAGCGACACCATGGAGGCGGCCGTCATCACCGCGGAGGTCGCCTTTGCGAACCACTGCAGCGCGACCAGTCCCGATATCGAGCTCGTCACCCCGGCCGAGGCCGCAGAGTGGAGCGAGTCGGAAACGCCGTCCTGCGTGGTGTTCGAGGACATCCCCGAGTACTACGGGGGGTTCGACCCGCTGGGGCTCGAAGGGCCGTGCGGGGCCGTCGACTCCGTGCCGCCCTGGGAGTCGTCGAAGGAGCTGTACGCGGTCGTCAGCGCGTCGGGTACGGCAAACTACACCCTGCACATCGCGACGCGGATCGAGGAGACCGACGACGAGCGCTGCGTCGGCTGCTACCCGGAGGAGTCCGGCTGCACCGGGGCGTCGACCTTCCGGGAGCTGTCACGCGATGCGTCCCTCACGATGCCCGAAGGCGGTGGCCGTCGGGTGGTGCCGCTCACCGAGATTCAGGGGCTCGACTTCGAGCGTGAGGTCCTGTCCATCGAGCTGGCGGTCGAGCTTCTGGTTGGCGACAGCGTCGTCGCCCGGGACACGCTGGTGCCCGTCTGGGCCCGCTGCTGCTGAGGATGCCGATGGACCACGTCATCTACGACAAGCGCAGGTACCCGATCGTAGACGTGCGGGAAGGCTACGGGGAATGGGTGCGGACGTACGATCAGACGGTGCACGAGGAGATGGACCTGCGCCTGCTCGACCGGTTGTGATCGGTCGAATGCTCAGCGCTTCAGGAGGTGCTGGATCTGGCGTGCGGGACCGGGCGGATGGGTGCCTGGCTGAGAGCGCGCTCCGCCGCCGAAATCGACGGCGTCGACCTCACCTCGGAGATGCTCGAGCGGGCGCTGAAGCGGGACCTCTATCGCACGCTCAGGATCGCGGACGTCGCGAACACGGGCTGCGCCGACGGGGCGTACGATCTCTGTATTCAATCCCTGGCGGACGAGCACCTGCCCGACCTCGAGCCCCTGTACCGCGAGGTCGCGCGCGTGACGAAGTCGGGAGGCACGTTCGTGATCGTCGGCTTCCATCCCCAGTTCCTGATGGCCGGTGTTCCCACGCACTTCGACCGCGCGCCGGACGAGCCCGTCACGATTCGGAGCTACGTCCACCTCTTCAGCGACCACGTGAAGGCCGCCCGGCGCCATGGCTGGTCGCTGCTCGAGATGGTACGAGGGGCTGATCGACGAGGTCTGGCTCAAGAAGGACGCGAAGTGGGGGAGATACCTGGGCCAGCCGATCAGCTTCGCGATGGTGTGGCGACAGGGGTAAGGGGGTGTTGGATAGGCCTTCCGGAATACGGAAGTATTATATGCAAGTATAGTCTCAGCTCTCTCATCGCAATTGTCGTTTTGTGTCGTATCTGCTATAATACATCGAAATGCGACACCAGACGACAATGACGACACGCAGCATTCCAGCCAGCCTGGCTTCGGTTCTCGAGGAACTGGAATTGGAGCGCCCTGCGATTGTTACGAAGGAAACGCTGGGGCGCCTGATCGAACGCGCCGGTCTCGAGCAGGACCCGGGCCAGGTCGCAAGTCGGCTCCAGAGTCAGGGATGGCTCCTTACGCTTCGTACGCGAGGAGCGTGGGAGTTCGCTCCAGCATCCAGGGCAGGACCGATTGGATCGGGCGATCCATTCATTGAACTCAAGGCGACGCTTTCCAGACGACCGGGACTTCCGGTAGCAGTAGCTTATGATTCTGCAGCCTGGCTTCATAGGCTCTCTCAAAGAGTTCCGACCAGGCACGTGTTGGCGATCCCATCAGGGGAAAATGTGCCACACGCTCTCAGGATGTACCGCGTCACGAGACAGTGGGGAAGGCTCGATTTCATTGAGATCCAAAGTCTCCCGGTGTGGAGAATGGAGACGCTGATCACTTTGATCGGCGCACAGCCACAGTCGTTCCGGGATTGGCCGAACATCGGCAAGTGGCTTAGTGAAGCCTGCGATCGTCTTGAGCCCAGACTTCTGCTGAGCGAGCTGGAAAGGCGACCGAGATCCACTTGGATGCGGACGGGCTACATCCTCGAGGCGGGCGGAGGAATCGCAATCGCTGATCACCTGCGCACACTGGCACCTCCTGGGCGCGGACCATTCTACCTCGGTAGCCGCGATGGGTCGGGTCGATACGACAAAAAGTGGGAGGTGATGGATTCACTTCTTCGCTTCCGGAGGACACGGGAGGTGAAGGTCAATTCGGGGCAAAGACAGAGGAGGACGGGAGAAATCTGATCACCGAGGGCTACCTGGCGCGTCACTATCGAGGACGCAGTGGCGGCCGTGATTATGCCCTCCTGGACGTGGCTCAGGACTATGCTCTGAAGATTCTCTCGGATACCGGACTCTTCGAACTTGGTCTCACTTTCAGGGGTGGCACAGCGCTCCGGAAGTATCGAGCCGGCAACCTGGGGCGATTCTCTACTGATCTTGACTTCTCGTGTTCCGACCCGGCTCTGGGCCAGATGGCGCTGGAGGCTCTCGATGGGGCGGAGTTGTTCGAGGTCGAGTTTCAAACCGTTGCAGTCACGCCGGGGAGGAGGGCAAAGTTGTCGATCACGACTCCATTGGGGAGTCCGGGAGTCGATGCCTTGCTGGAAGTCTCACCGCGTGACCCTTGGCTTCGGCCAGAGATCATGCTGCCCGTCGACTTTCCGGTCCATCGTGGCTACGAATTCACCCAGGTTCCTGTTCCCGTGATGGCGTTCGAAGAAACATTGGCCGAAAAGTTGGCCGCGTTCAGACGCAGGGTTTTAGCGCGAGACCTGTATGACCTGAACTGGTTTGCTCATCCGGGAGCCTTCGACGAGGAACTCGTGCGACGGCTGACGTACCTGAAGGTGTACGTGGATGTCGTCGAAGAGGATCTGGGAAGCCGGCCGTTCAACCCCGAGCGAGATCTCTTCAATAGGGATGCCAGTGATTTTCTTCCCGAGGATATCGGGTTGCTAGCGGGTGAGCTCCGTATCGAGGAGTGGCTGGAGGCGGTCGGAAGGCGCTTTCGTTTTTTAAGCCACCTAGTCGAAGACGAGGTACGCTGGGCCCGATGTGATCCGAGGGATGCAGGCGGAGTGTCCGAGGCGATCGAGCAGCTTTCGAACACTCGCAACGAATGAGTTTCGTGGACGATCGGATTCGGTGAATGGCTCGAAGATTCTCCCGGACAGTCTCGTCGATCAGGGGTAGATTCCTAGCCGGTCTAGCGAGGGTGTGCTTGGGGAATTTGCGATAGCGAGTATCGGTGGTCGAGAAGGGAGGAGCGATGGACGAGCCCAAGATCCGCGTGCTGGTGGGGAAGCCGGGCTTGGACGGCCACGACCGCGGGGCCAAGGTGGTGGCGGCGGCCCTCCGCGACGCGGGCATGGAGGTCATCTACACCGGGCTTCATCAGACGCCCGAACGGATCGTCGAGACCGCGCTCCAGGAGGACGTCGACGTGATCGCGCTCTCGATCCTTTCGGGCGCCCATATGACGCTCTTCCCGCGGATCCTCGAGCTTATGCGGGAGAACGGCCTCGACGACGTGCTCCTGACCGGCGGTGGGATCATCTCCAAGGACGACATGGCCGAGCTTCACGGGATGGGGTCCGGCCGCCTGTTCGGCCCCGGCACCCGGACCCAGGACATCGTCGACTACATCCGTGGGTGGAGGGAGGAGCACCGGGCGGCGCGGATGTCGTGAGCATCGACCTTACCCCCGAGCAGCGCCTTCTCCGTGACACTGTCCGCGAGTTCGCCCGCGACCGGATCGCGCCGATCGCCCGTGAGCACGACGAGTCGGGCGAGTTCCCGAAGGACACCGTCCGCGAGATGGCGGAGCTGGGCTTGTTCGGGATTCCGTTCCCCGAGGAGTACGGCGGAGCCGGCGCCGATACGCTGAGCCTGGTCCTGGTCGTCGAGGAGCTGGCCAGGGTCGACGCCTCCCACTCCATCACCGTCGGCGCCCATACCTCGCTCTGCGCCTCGCCGATCCACGACTTTGGCACGGCGGAGCAGAAGGAGCGCTACCTGACGCCGCTCGTGAGCGGCGATTCGCTGGGCGCCTTCGGGTTGACCGAGGCGACCTCGGGCTCGGATGCCGCCAACATGAGCACGACCGCCGTGCGGGATGGTGACGGGTGGGTCCTGAACGGCACCAAGGTCTTCATCACCAACGCCGGCGTGGCGGAGACCTTCGTAGTGGCCGCGATGACCGATCCGGAGGCCGGCGCGCGCGGGATCTCGACCTTCATCGTCGAGCGCGGGTGGGAGGGCGTCCGGTCGGGGAAGAAGGAGGACAAGCTGGGCTGGCGGGCGAGTGATACCCGGGAGCTGATCCTGGAGGAGGTCGACGTCCCCGTGGAGAACCTGCTGGGTGAAGTGGGAAAGGGCTTCAAGCAGTGCCTCCACACGCTGAGCGGCGGGCGGATCGGGATTGCCGCGCATGCGCTGGGGATCGCCGAGGGCGCTTTCGAGGCGGCCCGGGAGTACGCGCTGGAGCGCCGGCAGTTCGGAAAGGTGATCGCCGAGTTCCAGGCCACGCGCTTCAAGCTGGCCGACATGTCGACCGGGATCGAGGCGGGGCGGCATCTCACGTACCACGCCGCGCGCCTCAAGGACGCCGGGAAGCCATACCGGCTGGAGGCCGCCCAGGCCAAGCTCTTCTGCTCCGAGCTGGCCATGCGGACGACGATCGAAGCGGTCCAGATCCACGGCGGGAACGGCTACACGCACGATTATCCGGTCGAGCGGATGATGCGGGACGCCAAGATCACCGAGATCGGGGAGGGGACGAGCGAGATCCAGCGCATCGTGATCGCGCGGGAGATCCTGGAGGAGGTAGCTGTCTCGTGAGGGACGTCGATACAGCGCCGAAGCTCACCTGGCCAGCGCTCAGGTGGGGCGAGCGCACGGTGACCGTCCTCTCCGACGGCCTCATGCGGCTGGACGGCGGCGCCATGTTCGGCGTCGTGCCGAAGGTCCTCTGGGAGAAGAAGCTTCCCGCCGACGCTCGGAACCGAATCCGTCTCGCCATGAACTCCCTCCTCGTCGAGGGTCCGGAAGGTCGGACTGTCATCGAAGTCGGCTCGGGCGGCAAGGAGAACGAGAAGTTCGCCGACATGTACGGCCTCGATCGGGACGGAGGTCTCCCGGCGCGCCTGGCCGAGGCGGGGGCGCCGGTCGAGACGATCGACCGGGTGATCCTGACGCATCTCCACTTCGATCATGCCGGCGGCGCCACGCGGCGGGATGGCGAGCGGATCGTTCCGACGTTTCCCGAGGCCACGTACCATATCCACCGTGGCGAGTACGAGGAGGCGATCGGCTCTCACGCTCGGAACCAGGCTTCCTACAACGAGCACGACTTCCTTCCGCTCGTCGAAGCCGGTCGCGTGAAGTGGATGGAGAACGGCGCGACGATCGCCGGCGCGATCACCGTCCTCGTTACCCCCGGCCACACCGAGCACCACTGCTCGATCGCCGTCGATGACGGCGATGGGAGGAAGGTCGTCTTCCTGGGCGATCTGGTCCCCACGACGCACCACCTCCTGTACCCGTGGATCATGGCGTACGATCTGTATCCGGTGACGACGCTCGAGACCAAGCAGCTGCTGCTTCCACGCGCGGTCGAAGAGGAGTGGCTCTGCGCCTTCGTCCACGACGCCGACACGCCGCTCTGCTATCTGGCTCTGGACCACCGCGGCCGGCCGAGACCCGACCCGGAGCGTGATCCGTGGAGCGCCTGAGGATCGGGGTCGTCGGAGCCGGTCCCGCTGGCGCCTATGCCGCCTGGCAGGCGGCCCGGCTGGGTCACGACGTCACCTTCTTCGACCACCGGGCGCCGTGGGAGAAGCCATGCGGTGGGGGGGTTACGGTCAAGGCCCAGGACGAGTTTCCGTGGATCGGGGAGATCGCCGCGCGCGGTCGGGGCGTGAGCCGGTTTCGCTTCCTGTCCCCGGAGGACCGGTCGCTGGAGTTCGACTGTCCGCACGAGACCCTGATCTTCGCCCGCGCCGACTTCGACGAGGAGGTCCGCCGGCGAGCCGAGGTGGCCGGGGCCCGGCGCGTCCCCCGGAAGATCCAGCACATCGAGCGCGAGAACGGCGGCTGGCGGCTGGAAGCGCAGGGGGAGTCGACCGCGGTCGACCTGGTGATCGGGGCCGACGGGGCCGCCGGGAAGACGCGGGAGGTCCTCGTTCCGGATTTCCCGGGCTATCGCTGTTCGATCGCGGCCGGGCTCTTCATCCCCGCGCGGCTGGACCGGATCGAGACCAAGTTCTTCCGTGACGCGGCCGGGTATCTCTGGTTCTTCCCGCGTCCCGACCACCTGTCGGTCGGTCTCTGCCTGTGGGGAGCGGACGAAGGCGAGACCACTCAGGGGCGGGAGACGCGGCGCAAGCTGATCGAGCTCCTGGAGACCTATTTCCCGTCGCTCGATCCCGGCAGCGGCAAGGGGTACGGCGCGTTCATCCCGACGATCACGGACCCCGCCTGCTGGACCGTCGACCGCGGCGGCCACGACTGGGCCCTGGTGGGCGACGCCGGCGGGTTCGTCGACGCCATCACCGGCGAGGGGATCTACTACGCGCTCAAGTCCGCCCGTGCGTGGGCTCGCGCGCTGGCGGCCGGTCGTCCCGAGAGCTATGACGCCGAATGGCGCGGCGAGTTCGGCGACGAGCTGGCAAAGGCGAGCCGGCTCGTCCACCTGTACTATCGACCGACGTTCATCGAGCGGGTCATCCGGCTGGGCGGCGCGAGCGGGGAGATCCGCACCGTCCTGGCCGATCTGGTCATGGGCCGCCAGAGCTACCTCACCCTGCGCCGACGGCTCCAGCGCGAGTTCGCGCGCGCCGGGTGGCGGTGGCTGACAGGCTGGCTCCCGCGCCCCCGCGCCGCTAGCGCCTGACCGGACGATGGTCTGGCGCCCGCGGCTCGCCCCCGGCGGACGCATCGCGTTTCTCATCGATATCGAGCATCGAAAGGAGACATCGTCATGAGCGAGAACGGCCAGCGGACTGCGGTCATCGCGAGCGCCTGTCGCACGCCCATCGGCAAGTTCCTGGGCGCCCTGGCGCCAAAGACGGCCCCCGATCTGGGGGCGATCGTGGTCCGCGAGGCGGTCTCGCGGAGCGGCATCGATCCCGAGACCATCGACGAGGTCGTGATGGGACAGGTCGTCCAGGCGGGGAGTGGCCAGGCGCCGGCCCGGCAGGCCGCCCACTATGGCGGCGTTCCGGACACGGTTCCCGCGATGACGATCAACAAGGTGTGCGGGTCGGGCCTCAAGGCGGTCATGCTGGCCGCGCAGTCGATTCGCGCCGGGGATCAGGCGTGTGTCGTGGCGGGTGGCCAGGAGTCGATGTCCAACGCGCCCTATCTAGTCCCGGGTGCGCGAGAGGGGATGAAATTCGGCGACCAGAAGCTGGTCGACGCGATGATCAAGGACGGTCTCTGGTGCGCCTTTGAGGGCGTCCACATGGGGAAGCACGCCGAGCTGACCGCGGACAAGTCGAAGATCGGCCGCGAAGAGCAGGACCAGTTCTCGCTCGAGAGCCATCGGAAGGCGATCGAGGCGATCGAGAGTGGCAAATTCGCCGACGAGATCGTCGCGGTCGAGATCGAGAGCCGGAAGGGGACCACCATTGTCGAAATGGACGAGTGCCCGCGGAAGGACACGACCCTGGAGATCCTCGCGAAGCTGAAGCCCGCCTTCACGAAGGAGGGGACGGTGACGGCCGGGAACGCCCCCGGGCTCAACGACGGGGCGAGCGCGCTGGTCGTGACCAGCGAGGCGTACGCCGAGGAGCACGGCCTCGAGCCGTTGGCCCGGATCGTCGACTACGCCTCGGCGGGCACCGAGCCGAAGCTCCTCTTCTATGCCCCCGTCTTCGCCGTCCGGAAGCTCATGGAGAAGACCGGTCGGTCGATCGACGACTACGAGCTGATCGAGGCCAACGAGGCCTTCGCCGTCCAGGCCCTGGCCGACGGCCAGGAGCTCGGCTGGGACTGGGATAAGGTCAACGTGCACGGCGGCGCCGTGGCCCTGGGTCACCCCATCGGAGCCAGCGGTGCGCGCGTCCTCACGACCCTCACCTATGCGTTGAACGACCGCGGTCTAACGACTGGATTGGCAACGCTTTGTCTAGGTGGAGGAAATGCCGTCGCGATGGAGATCGAGGCGCTGTGAAGGTGACCGTCGTCGGCGCCGGCACGATGGGGAACGGGATCGCCCATGTCTTCGCCCAGCACGGCCACGAGGTGGCGCTGATCGACAGCGTGCCCGGAGCGCTCGAGCGGGGCTTGGCCTCGATCCGGAAGAACCTGGACCGTCAGGTAAAGAAGGAGGTGCTCACCGCCGAGGAAGCCGACGCCGCGTTGGGGCGGATCGATCCGCACGGTGACCTCAGCGCCGCCGACGGAGCCGACATCGTCGTAGAGGCGATCGTCGAGGACGAGGCGGCCAAGGTCGAGGTCTTCGAGACACTGGACGAGCTGCTCGATCCCGACGCCATCCTCGCCTCAAACACCTCGTCCATCCCGATCACCCGCCTGGCCGCCGCGACCGGCCGTCCCGACAAGATCATTGGCATGCACTTCATGAACCCCGTCCCGATCATGAAGCTGGTCGAGGTGATCCGCGGCCTCGAGACCTCCGACGAAACACACGGCACGGTGGTCGCGCTGGCCGAGTCGCTCGGCAAGACGCCGGTCACCGTGAACGACTTCCCTGGCTTCGTCGCGAACCGGATCCTCCTCCCGATGATCAACGAGGCCATCTACGCCGTCATGGAGGGGGTCGCCGAGCCGGAGGCGATCGACACGGTGGCCAAGCTCGGGCTGTCGCACCCGATCGGGCCGCTCGCTCTGGCCGACTTCATCGGTCTCGACGTATGCCTCGCGATCCTCGATGTCCTCCACGACGGCCTCGGCGACCCGAAGTACCGTCCCTGCCCCCTCCTCAAGCAGATGGTCATCGCCGGTCGCCTGGGGCGCAAAACCGGCCGCGGCTTCTACGACTACCGGGAGAGCCAGTGAGGGCGTCCCCATGGTGACCGAGCTCCGCCCTCTCACCGACATCCAGCAGGAGATCGTCAGGACCGCCCGCGACTTCGCCCGCGCCGAGCTCGCCCCGCACGTCGAGGAGTGGGACCGGACCGGCCATTTTCCTCGCGACAAGGTGAACGCCCTGGGTGGGCTAGGGTTCCTGGGCATGCTGGTCCCCGAGGAATGGGGCGGAAGCGGTCTCGACACGGTGACGTACCTGATGGCGCTCGAGGAGATCGCGAAGGTCGACCCGTCGATGGCGGTCTCGATGAGCGTTCACAACTCGCTCCCCAGCCGGATGATCCTCGAGCACGGGACCGACGATCTGCGAGACCGCTACCTGCGCCCGATGGCCGAAGGAAAGCTCCTGGGCGCGTTCGCGCTCTCCGAGCACGATGCGGGGTCGGACCCGTCGGCGCTCTCCTGCCGCGCCGAGCGGGATGGCGACCGCTACGTCCTGAACGGCGCCAAGGCCTGGGTCACCAACGGCGGCACGGCCGATATCGTGGTGGCCATGGCGCGAACGGGCGGGAAAGGCGCCGAAGGGGTGTCGGCGTTCGTGGTCGAGACGGGCTGGGAGGGCTACGCCGTCGGCAAGACCGAGGAGAAGATGGGGCTCAAGGCCTCCAACACGGCCGAGATCGTGTTCGACGACCTCGAGGTCCCGAGCACTCATCGGCTGGGCGAGGATGGGCACGGTCTCCGCTATGCGCTCGGCTCGCTGGAGCACGGCCGGCTGGGGATCGCCGCGCAGGCCCTTGGGATCGCCGAGGCGTGTCTCCAGCTCGCGATCGGCTGGGCGAAGGAGCGGACGGCCTTCGACCGGCCGATCGCGGAGTTCCAGGGCCTCCGGTTCATGATCGCCGAAGTCGCGGCGAAGGTGACTGCCGCGCGGGCCCTCACCCACGCGGCGGCCGAGCGGCAGGACCGCGGTGAGCCGGCCCGGAAAGAGGCCGCAATGGCCAAGCTGCTCGCCAGCCGGGCGGCGATGGAGGCGGCCGTCAAGGCGGTCCAGGTATACGGTGGATATGGTTACATGAAGGACTACCCGGTCGAGCGCTATTTCCGGGATGCCAAGGTCACCGAGATCTACGAGGGCACGTCCGAGATCCAGCAGATCGTGATAGCCAACGAACTGTTCGCGGATTAATCTTCGTTCTGGACCGGACGCGGGCCACGTCCGGCCATCGACGCGGGAAATTCACGGGAGGATCAACGGTGGACATCTTCGACCTCATGCAGGATTATGGCCACGAACAGGTCGTCTTCTGCCATGACGAGGAGTCGGGGCTGAAGTCGATCATCGCGATCCACGACACGACGCTCGGCCCCGCGCTGGGCGGAACTCGGATGTGGCCGTATCGGAGCACACAGGAGGCCCTGATCGACGTGCTCCGGCTCTCCGAGGGGATGACCTACAAGGCGGCGGTGGCGGGCCTCGAGCTGGGGGGCGGCAAGTCGGTGATCATCGGCGATCCGAAGACCGACAAGACCGAGGCCCTGCTGCGCGCCCATGGTCGGTTCGTGGACACGCTGGGCGGCCGTTACATCACCGCCGAGGACGTCGGCATCTCGGTCGACGACATGGAGTACGTCTATCAGGAGACGAAGCACGTCACCGGAATCCGGTCGAGCCCCCACGGCTCGGGCGATCCTTCGCCGGTGACCGCGTACGGCGTCTATTGGGGCATCAAGGCGAGCTGCCGGCAGAAGCTCGCCTCCGACGATCTCTCGGGGGTGCGGATCGCGGTGCAGGGGGCCGGTCACGTGGGCTACCATCTGTGCGAGGATCTGGCCGCCGAGGGGGCCGTCATCTCGATCACCGACATCGACCAGGAGCGCGTGAACCGCGTCGTGGAGGAGTTCGGCGCGACGCCGATCGCCCACGACCACATCTACGACGTCGACTGCGAGGTGTTCGCACCGTGCGCGCTGGGCGCGGTCATCAACGACCAGACGCTGCGCCGGCTGCGTTGCAGGATCGTGGCGGGCGCGGCCAACAACCAGCTTGCCGAGGATCGCCACGGCGACGCCCTGGACGCGCGCGGGATCCTGTACGCGCCCGACTACGTGATCAACGCGGGTGGGCTGATCAGCGTGTACAGCGAGATCGTGGGGTACGACGCGGAGACCGCCAAAGACAAGGCGCAGGGCATCTACGACACCCTGCTCAAGGTCTATCGGATCGCCGAGGAGGACGCGATCCCGACCTATCGCGCCGCCGAGCGGCTGGCCCGACATTGGCTGCGGAAAGCCCGTCGGCAGAAGGCGGAGACGGGACGGCCCGAGCCGGCCGCCGCCTCGGCCACGACCTGACGGGAGAAGGATGGCGACGGAGCGCACGATCCTGCTGGCCGCCGATCATGCCGGCTACATTCTCAAGACGGACCTCCTGAACCATCTCGTCGACCTCGGCTGGACCCCCCAGGACCTGGGGACCGACACGCCTGACTCCGTCGACTATCCGGACTACGCGGCGCGCCTGGCCGACGCGGTCGTGGAAGGACGCGCCCCGGTAGGCGTCCTCATCTGCGGGGCGGGGATTGGCATGTCGATCGCCGCCAATCGAACCGCAGGGGTCCGCGCGGCCAACTGCCTGACCGAGGAGATGGCTTCGCTGGCCCGCGAGCACAACGATGCCAACGTGCTCTGTCTGGGGGCACGACTTCTGGATCCCACCACCGCCAAGAAGATCCTGTGGACGTTCCTCGAGACGCCGTTCGGCGGGGGACGCCACCAGCGGCGTGTCGAGAAAATCGAGCGGGTCCACGCATGAGAGAGCTGCGGCGGACCGATCCCGAGATCCTGGACGTCCTGGTCGACGAGGCTCGTCGTCAGGCCGAGGGTCTCGAGCTGATCGCCAGCGAGAACTTCGTGAGTCCGGCCGTCCTTCAGGCGATGGGCTCGGTGCTCACCAACAAGTACGCCGAGGGACTTCCCGGCAAGCGCTACTACGGTGGCTGCGAGGTCGTGGACGTGGCCGAGCAGCTGGCGATCGACCGCCTGCTCGAGCTGTTCGGGGCGGACCACGCCAACGTCCAGGCGCACTCGGGATCGCAGGCCAACATGGCCGCGTACTTGGCGGTGATGGAGACGGGCGACACGCTGCTCGGGATGGACCTCTCGGCGGGCGGTCACCTCACCCACGGAAGCCCAGTGAACTTCAGCGGCCGCCTGTTCCGGGTGGCGAGCTACGGGGTCGACGACGAGTCGGGGCTGATCGACTATGACGAGGTCGAGCGGCTGGCGAAGGAGCACCGCCCCAAGGTGATCGTGGCGGGCGGAAGCGCCTACAGCCGGACCATCGACTTCGCACGTTTCCGGGAGATCGCCGACCTCGTGGACGCGCAGCTCGTGGTCGACATGGCGCATTTCGCCGGGCTCGTGGCGGGGGGCGTCTTCCCGACACCGGTTCCGCATTCCGACATCGTCACGTCCACGACCCACAAGACGCTACGCGGGCCCCGCGGGGGCTTCATCCTGTGCCGCGAGGAGCTTGCCAAGCCGATCGACAAGCTCGTCTTCCCGGGAATTCAGGGCGGTCCGCTGATGCACGTCATCGCGGCCAAGGCGGTCGCCTTCAAGGAGGCGCTGGAGCCGGAGTTCCGCGACTACGCCCGCCAGGTCGTGGAAAACGCGAAAGCGCTGGCGGCGGCGCTGGTCGAGCGCGGCTATCACGTGGTCACCGGCGGCACCGACTCGCATCTCTTCCTGGTCGACCTGCGACCAAGCGGCGAGCTGACCGGCAAGGAGGCCGAGGCGGCGCTGGGCGAGGCCGGCATCACCGTCAACAAGAACACCGTTCCCCGCGAGACCCGGAGCCCGTTCGTGACGAGCGGGATCCGCGTCGGGACCCCCGCCCTCACGACCCGCGGCATGGGGACGACCGAGATGCAGCAGATCGGCGGCTGGATGGCCGACATCCTGGATGCCCCGACGGACGACGGGATCAAGTCCGCCATCCGGGAATCCGTGCGGGAGCTCTGCGCCGAGTTCCCGCTCTACGAGGAGTGGATCGAGCGGGCCACCGCGGGCTCGGTCTAGCCGGCTGTTGACCGCTCGCTCCCATCTCGGCGCCTGGCTCGGTCGTGTCGAAGGCGCGGACTTCGATGCCGGCGAGCCGTCCGGGACCGCGGGCCGGACGATCCTGGGGGCGCTGGAGCGGGCCGACATCGTCCAAGCGGCGTGTATCGTCTCGCGCTGGTTCGGGGGAACGAAGCTCGGGACCGGCGGCCTGACCCGCGCGTACGCCGACGCGGCCGAGGCGGTGGCCATCGAGGCGCACGAGGGTGGGCTCCTTCGCGAGGTCGAGCTGTGGTCGGCCTTTCGGGATCGGCTTTCCCTACGACTTGACGGCGGCCGTGCAGCGGGTCCTCGCCCGTCACAAGGCGCGAGAGCGCTCGGCGGACTACGGGGTCAGGGTGACGTTGATCGCCAGCGTGCCGGAACGGAGCGCGGTCGCGTTCCGTCGCGAGCTCGCGGAAAGTACGGCCGGCGCGGTTGTCGCGACGCTGCAGGACGACCATCTCGCGCCGCGCACATGAGCCATTCTTGACGGCCCGCGGGGCCGTCTCCTACCTTCCTCGAAAGCCATGAAGCTCCACGCCGCAAAGGGCGAAGCGACGCGGCCCCGACCTGAAGGCTATGCGATGAAGAAAGATCCGGACGCGAAGACCGCCGTCGAAGTGCTGATCGCCGACGTCGAGGTGTACATCGACGAGTGGTTCCACGCAAATCCCGCCTTCGGGCTCCTGCGAGGCGTCCGCTGGCGGCCCCCCACGGATGCCTACGAGACCGATCGCGCCTACCACATCACCATGGCGATCCCGGGCATGAAGACCGAGGAGATCGGCGTCCAGCTCGAGACGGGTGTGGTGCGCGTGCAGGGCGTTCGACGGGAGCCGTGCTGCGAGAAGCGGCATTACTTCAAGATGGAGATCCCGGTGGGTTCCTTCGAGCGCCAGATCCGCGTGCCCGCCTCCATTCGACCCGAAGACATCTCCGTCTCCTATGCCGACGGGCTTCTTCACATCCGGCTGCCCAAGAAGGCGCGGCTCGAAGTGCCGATCGAGTCCCGATGAGCATGGCGCGGCTGGACACGTCCACGCGCGAGCGTCTCTCCGAGATGGACGAACGCTACGACGAAAGGGCATACGCCTTCGTGCTGGCCGCCCTCGAGCAGGTTGTGGAGCGGCTGCCACAGCGGCGACATGTCACCGGGCGCGAGCTGGCCGAGGGATGCCGCGAGCTCGGCCTCCGACTGTACGGGCCGCTGGCGCGAACGGTTCTGGAGCACTGGCGCATCCATTCGACACGGGACATCGGCGAGATCGTGTTCAACCTCCTCGAGGTGGGCGTCCTCTCCAAGGACGAGAGGGACTCTCGAGACGACTTCGACGAGGTGTTCGACTTCGCCGACGTGTTCGAGCGGAACTATCCATGGGGCGGAAAGCCGCTGCCCCTTTCGGAGTGAGGGGAGGACGAGGAAGAATGAACGAGCAGTTTCCATCGTGCCTCAAGTGCGGTAGCGGGATCCTGGTCCCGCTGTCGGACTACGGACGCGAAGGCGCGTCCGTGAAGTACAAGGCCTGGGTGTGCACGAACCCGGAATGCGGGTTCAACCTGCGGATCGACAATGGCGAGGTTTCGATCGGCCGCGCCCTGGGCCAGTCGCTGAAGTAGCCTTCCCGATGCGGCTCCGATGATCCGGGCCGTCATCTTCGACCTGGACAACACGCTGGTCGACTTCATGAGGATGAAGCGGATGGCGATCCGCGCGGCGATCGACGCCATGATCGACGCCGGGCTGGCCCTGGATCGCGGAGCGGCCGAAAGCGAGATCCAGGCCATCTACGATCGAGAGGGAATCGAGTACCAGCGGGTCTTCGACGATTTCCTGGAGGCTCACCTGGGGCACGTGGACCACAAGATCCTGGCCTCGGGCATCGTCGCCTATCGGCGTGCGCGGGAGGCGGCGCTCGTACTCTATCCACACGTCACGGCCACGCTCATGGAGCTCATCAAGTCGGGGCTTTGGCTGGCGGTGGTCTCGGACGCGCCGCGGCGCGAGGCCTGGCTGCGGCTCTGCTACCTGAACCTGCACCACCTGTTCGACGTGGTCGTGACGTTCGAGGACACCGGCGAACGGAAGCCCTCTCCGGCCCCCTTTCGTACGGCGCTGGAGAGGCTCGGTGTGGAGGCGAGCGAGGCGCTGATGGTGGGTGACTGGCCGGAGCGCGATATGGTGGGGGCGACGCAGCTCGGGATCCGCACCGTCTTCGCGCGCTACGGGGACACGTTCGGAACGGTGGAGTCGGGGGCCGACTTCGAAATCGAGGACATCCACGGGCTCGTGGACGTGGTGAGCAAGCTGAACGTCACCGAGCCTCACGAGGCCGGGATATGACCGACTGCCTCTTCTGCCGCATCTTGAGCGGGGAGATCGACGCGAAGATCGTCGAGGAAAGGGACGACTGGGTCGCCTTCCACGACGTCAATCCCCAGGCCCCCGTCCATGTCCTGATCGTGCCCCGCGAGCACGTGGCGACGATCAACGACGTCGAAGAGCGGCACCAGGAGCTGGTGGGCGCCATGGTGCGCGCGGCGGCGAAGATCGCCGGTGCGCACGGCATCGCCGAGGACGGCTATCGCCTCGTCTTCAACATCAATCCCGGCGCCGGGCAGAGCGTTTTCCACGTCCACCTGCATCTGCTGGGCGGCCGCGGCATGCGCTGGCCTCCCGGATGAAGCCGCAAGCCGGGAGCGAAGGATGAGCGATATCCAGGATCGGATCCGTGAGGAGCAGAAGGCGGCGCTCAAGGCCGGGGACAAGCTGCGGCTGGCAACGCTGAGGATGTTGGCCAACGACCTCAAGAACCGGCAGATCGAGCTGGGTCGTCCGCTCGAGGAGGGTGACGTGATCGAAGTCCTCTCCCGGGCGCGCAAGCAGCGCCGGGAGTCTGAGGAGCAGTACCGCACGGGTGGACGCGAGGAGCTGGCCGAGCGCGAGGCGACCGAGGCGACGATCATTGACGAGTATCTGCCAGAGGCGATCGACGAAGCCGCGCTCGACCGGATGATCGATGACGCGATCGCCGCCATCGGCGCCAGCGGTCCCGGGGACATGGGCAAGGTGATGGGCCACCTGATGCCCCAGGTGAAGGGACGGGTGGAGGGCTCCGAGGTCAGCCGGAAGGTGCGCGAGCGCCTCTCCTGAGCCGGCCCGCCTAGCGATGATCCTCGACGAAGGGACGCGATCCGCTCTCGAGTGGAGCGAGGTCCTGGAGCGGGTCGCCGGGCACACCAGCGCCGAGTACGCGGCCGAGGTCCTGCGGGCGTGGCAGCCGCTCGACGATTTGGAGGAGGCGCGCGGGGCCCTGGCCGAGGTCGGCGAGGGGATGGCGATCCTTCGCGAGCGGGCGGTCTTCCCGGCCCCTCATGTCGTCGACCAGCGCCGCACGGTGCGGCTCCTCGGCGCGCCGGGGGCCACCGTCGAAGGCCCGTCGCTCGTCTCCGCGGCACGGACCCTGGAAGGCGTCCGCAAACTGGCCGCCTACCTGCGGAAGAGAGCCTCAGATTGGCCCCGGCTGGCAGTTCGCTTCCGACAGGCTCCCGCGCTTCCGGATCTGGAACGGCGGATTCTCGACGCCTTCGATCAGGAGGGGCGTCTCGTCGACACCGCGAGCGCCGATCTGCGGCGGCTCCGGGGCGAGGTCCGGAGCCACCGGAAGCGCCTCGTCGACATGCTGAACCAGCTGCTGGCCGGGCTCCCCCACGTGCTCGTCGCGGCCGACAGCCGGCCGACGGTCCGTGAAGGCCGTTACGTCGTCCCGCTCCGCCGGGAAGCCCTCTCCGAGGTGCCGGGGATCGTCCATGACGAGTCGGCCTCCGGGGCGACGGTGTTTCTGGAGCCGCACGCAGCGGTGGATGGCAACAACGGCCTGCGCCAGGCCGAGCTCGCGGTACGGCGCGAGGAAGAGCGGATCCTGAGGGAGCTCACCGCTGCCCTGGCCGGGCACCGGGTCGAGCTCGAGCACGCGGCACGCCTGGCCCTTCACGCCGAGACCGTCCTGGCCCGTGCGCGCTATGGGCTCTCCGTGAACGGGAGCGCGCCCGAGCTGGGTGGCGATGGATTGAACATCGCGGCCGGCCGTCACCCGCTCCTCCTGGCCCGCGTGGAGGAGGCGACCGGGGAGGTGGTGCCCCTCGATCTCGAGCTGGGCCCGGAGGACCGGACCCTCGTCGTCACCGGGCCCAACACGGGTGGCAAGACCGTGCTCCTGAAGACGGTCGGAACGGTCGTGCTCATGGCGCAGTCGGGCATCGTCCCGTCGGTCGGTCCGGGGACGAGGATCCCCTGGCACGAGGCGGTCATCGCCGACATCGGCGACACGCAGTCGATCGCTCAGGACCTGTCCACTTTCACCGCGCATCTCACCCGTCTCAGGAAGGCGTGGGAGTCGGCCGGGCCTGGGGCGCTGATCCTGGTCGATGAGATCGGCGCCTCGACCGATCCGGCCGAAGGCGCCGCGCTCGCGACCGCGCTGCTCCAGGATTGGACCGCTCGGGGCGCCCGCACGATCGTGACCACGCACTACCATGCGCTCAAGGTGGTGGCGGCCGCCAGCCCGGGGCTCGTGAACGGCTCGCTCGCGTACGACCTCGAGCGAAACCGGCCGCTCTACCGCTTCGTCCAGGGAGTTCCGGGGCGCTCGTTCGGGATCGAGCTGGCTGAGCGGTGGGGATTCTCCCAGACGATCGTCCACGCGGCGCGAGCGAACCTGGAGAGCGGTGTCCAGCAGGTCGAAGAGGTGATCGATCGCCTGAGCGCCGAGGAGAAGCGATACCGCGAGGCTCGGGTCGCGCTGGAGGAAGAGCGCCGGGCGATCGGCGAGGCCGAGACCGCGCGCGCCCGTCGGATAGCGGCCGAGGCGGAAGAGCGGCGGGAGAATGCCGAACGGCGCCTTACGGCCCTGGAGGAGCAGCTCGGTCGGCTGAGGCGGGAGATCCGCGATCAGCAACGGAAAGTCCGCGAGCGGACGTCGGCGCTGGCCGAGGCCGAGGCGGCCGCGGACCAGGCGCGCGGGCTGGCTAAGGACGCCGAGCGGGCCGCCGAGTCCCTGCGGGTCGAGCGGGACGCCGCCCTCCGCATCCAGCCGACCCCGACGGCGAATCTGGGAGACCGTGTGCGGATCCCGCGCTACGATGTCATCGGCGTGGTCGTCGAGCTCGATCGCGAGGAGGATACGGCCGCCGTCCAGGCGGGCCAGGTGCGGATCACGTGCCGGCTGACCGAGTGCGCGGTCGTCGAGGCAGCGACCGCGGGCCCCGGGGAGTCGGCCGAAACTGCGGAGGAGATCGAGACCGCCCTGGAGACGCTACCGCTGGAGATCGACCTGCGGGGGCTCACCGCGGACGAGATCGGGTTTCCGCTCGCCGGCGCGCTCGAGCGCGCCTACCATACGGGGAGGCCCGTGGTGCGCTTTATCCATGGAAAGGGCACGGGTGTCCTGCGGCGCCGCGTAGCCGAGCTCCTCGACCGACATCCG
This sequence comes from Gemmatimonadota bacterium, assembly GCA_050732935.1. GTDB lineage: Bacteria > Gemmatimonadota > Gemmatimonadetes > JACCXV01 > JAHWKZ01 > DASRVA01. The sequence goes on along the minus strand of JBOHRW010000066.1, from coordinate 7,016 downwards.
TACGTCAGGGAATTCCGGCTGGGCCACTGGAACGAAGGGGGAGATGGGGTGACGATCGCCACGATGACGGGACCCGACGGAGAGGCGTAGATGCCGATTCCCGATCATGTCGTCGACGAGATTCGCGACCGGGCCGACATCGTGGAGGTGATCGGCGAGGTCGTGGAACTGAAGAAGCGCGGCCGGAACTTCGTCGGCCTGTGCCCCTTCCACGCCGAGAAGACGCCCTCCTTCACGGTGACCCCGGAGAAGCAGATGTACTATTGCTTCGGCTGCCAGGCCGGAGGGAACGCCTTCACGTTCCTCATGCAGCATGAGAAGCTCGAGTTCCCGGACGCCGCCCGGGTTCTCGCCGAGCGGGTCGGCGTCGAGATCCCCAAGCCGGAAGCCGCCGGGGGGCCGGATCCCAACGCCGGGCTCTACCTGGCGAACCGGCTCGCGGCGGAGTTCTACCACCGACGGCTGCTCGAGGCTGACGACGCCGAGCCCGCCCGGGCCTATCTCGAAGGACGGAAGATCCGCCGCGAGACGTGGGAGACCTTTCTCCTCGGCTGGGCCCCGGATTCGTGGGAGGCCCTGATCGAGGAGGCGAAGAGGCAGGGGGTCGATGTCGAGACCCTGGCCGAGGCGGGGCTGGCAGCGCGAAGCGACCGGACCGGCGGCTGGTACGACCGGTTTCGGGGCCGGATATGTTGTCCGATTCGCACCGTCGGCGGGAAAGTCGTCGCCCTCTCCGGGCGCCGGCTGGATGACGAGGAGCCCAAGTACCTGAACTCGTCGGACACCCCGGTCTTCACCAAGGGGTCGATGCTCTACAACCTGGACCTGGCGCGAGGTCCCATCCGCCGGGCCGGGGTCGTCGTGGTCGTCGAGGGGAACTTCGACATCGTGGGTCTCGCGCAGGCGGGCTTCCGGAACGTCGTCGCGCCGCTGGGGACCGCGCTCACGGAGACTCAGGTCCGCATCCTCCGGCGCTACACGCGGACGGCCTATCTGGCCAATGACGGCGATCCGGCCGGCGAGCGCGCGGCGTTCCGGGCGGCGGATCTCCTGCTGGGGGCGGGCTTTGCGGTCCGGATCGTGCATATGCCCCCGGGTATGGATCCCGATCAGCTCGTGCGCGAAGGCGGCGCCGCCGCTTTCGAGGAGGCCCTGCAGAAGAGCGAGGAGGTGATCGATGCCAAGATCGCGCTCATCGCCGAGCGGGTGGATCTCTCGGACGTGATGAAGAAACGACGGGCCCTGCGCCGTCTCATGGAAAGCGTGGCACGAGTCCCCGACCCCGTTACGCGCGCCCTCTACGTCGACCGCGTGGCCACCGGCCTTCATGTGCCGCGCGAGGCGCTGGAGGTTCCCGATCGAAAGCCTGGTCGGCGCGGCCCTCGCGATGGAGTCGGACACGAGGGTCCGGGATCGGCGCGTCCGGCCAAGCCGGGCCCGACCGCAGGGCGTTCGCCGCGCGGCATCGTACCCCCCGAGGTCCAGGACGAGCGCTACCTTCTGCTCCACGCGCTCGCCGAGGAGCGCTGGCTCGTCGAGGCGAAGCAGAACGTGGCTCCAGAGTTCTTTCAGGTGGCGGCGTACGCCGAGGTCTTCCGTCGACTCGCTGAGGACACCTCGACCGCCGCCGGCGAGCGGCTCGCCTCGAACGAGGATCCGGCCATCCAGCGTGTCCTGGCCGAGCTCGAGGTGTGGCGCGAGGAGCAGGGGTTCCCGCTCTCCGACGAGGCCTTTCGCGACAGCCTGCGGCGACTTCAGCTCAAGGCCGTCGAGCGCGGAGTCCTGCCCGAGCTCCACCAGACCGGGGAGCCGCTCGCCGACGCCGTCGACCGGAGTCGACTTAGACGCGAGATCCAGCGTGGCCGTCATCGTCCCGCCGGCTCACCCGATTGAAAGGCCGACCCTTCATGACCGCGTTGACAGTCCGTCCGCGGGGGGTAACTTCTTTTCTTTTGACGCGCTTTCACGAGTCCCCCTGAAGCCATGCCCTCAGCTGCCCCGGACCCCTCCGCCGATCCCGCCGACGAACCGAGAGGCTTCCCCGACTCGGAAGTCATCGACAAGGTGATCCTCGATCTCCGGCAGGAGGCCCAGGAGCGGAGCTCCTCCCGTCTCGCCTCGCGCACGGATCGACCCCACGACGATCTGATCCGGCTCTACTTTCATGAGATGGGGAAGGTGGCCTTGCTCACTCCTGAAGAGGAGGTCGAGGTGGCGAAGACCATCTCCGACGGCCAGGAGGCGCTGCGCGAGCTCGTCTTCCGGACCTGGTCCTCGATCGAGCGCGCCTTCGAGCAGGGCGGACGCGTGGCCGAGGGGGAGCTGCGCGTCGAAGCCTTCCTGATCCACGAGTACGAGGATGACGGTGGGGAGGAGAACGGCGACGGCGGATCGGGTGGTGGGTCCGCCACCCAGCGCCTGGTCGAGACGCTGCGCGACCAGGAGACGGCTTGGCGCGACGGCCGTGCCACCTTCGAGCGCACCGCGCGGAGGGGGAGCAGGGGCAAGGAGGCTTTCGAGCGGATGGAAGCCGTGCGGGCATTCTTCGTGGGCCTGCCGCTCCACCCGTCCCAGATCGAGTACCTCATCGAGAGGCTCCGGGAGTGGGACGGTGCCACGAATGTGGAATGGCGGCAACGGGACCTGGAGCGCGAAACCGGCCTGAACCGAGCCGATTACCACGCCTTGCTGACCGAGATCGCGAAGCTCCAGGGACAGGTGATGGCGGCGCGCCGGCAGATGGTCGAAGCCAACGTGCGGCTCGTGGTCTCGGTGGCCAAGCGCTATATCGGTCGCGGTCTCGAGTTCCTCGATCTCATCCAGGAGGGAAACTCGGGGCTCCTCAAGGCGACCGAGAAGTTCGACTACCGAAAGGGCTACAAATTCTCGACCTACGCGACGTGGTGGATCCGGCAGGCGATCACGCGTGCGATCGCCGAGCAGTCGCGGACGATCCGGATCCCGGTCCACATGGTGGATACGATCAACAAGGTGAACCGCTACGTCCGCCGTCGCGTGCAGGCCACCGGTCGCGAGCCCACGCCCGAGGAGATCGCCAACGCCCTGGATCTGCCGCTGGAAAAGGTGAAGTCCGTGCTCGAGGTGGCGCAGGAGCCGATCTCGCTCGACCGCCCGATCGAGTCCGGGCAGGACACCCAGATCTCCGACATCATCGAGGACCGCCGCTCGCTGAGCCCCTCCCACACGACTGCCTTCACGATGCTGCGGGAGAGCGTCAACCTGGTTCTCCACACCCTCAGCCAGCGCGAGGAGAAGATCATCCGGCTGCGCTTCGGGATCGGCGACGATTGTCCCCGGACTCTGGAGGAGGTCGGCTCGATCTTCAACATCACCCGCGAGCGCGTGCGCCAGATCGAGTCGAAGGCCCTCAAGAAGCTGCGCCACCCTTCGAAGTGCAAGGAGCTCCTGCGGTACTACGAGGAGTAGCGGGCCCCGGCGCACACAGGGAGCCGCAAACGCCCTCGGGAGTTAAACTTCGGGGCGACTTACCGGATTCCTAGATTGCATTCATCGGGCCCGTAGCTCAGCGGTCAGAGCACCGGACTCATAATCCGAGGGTCGCTGGTTCGAATCCAGCCGGGCCCAGATCCTCATCCCGAGACAGGAGTCTCATCCATGCGTTCGATCCTGAAGGCCCTGCCCCTCGTCCTGCTGCTGGGCGCCGTCCTGGCATGCGAGGAGGACGACCTGGGGTTCACGGGCGAGTTCGATCTCACGATCGTGGAAACTTCCGATACTTGTGACGAAATCGAAGACACGATCTTCAGCCACGTCAGTATCTCCGGAACAACCGACGACCTCGAGGTCCGGTTCGGAGACGACGCCCTCCTGACCGGAGGGCTGAACAGCCAGAACTTCTTCGAGGTCTCCGGCCCGGCCACGGTCGAAATCGACGGCGTCGAGGTCGTTTCCTCGATGGTGCTGATCTTCGAGGTCTCGGCCCGCGGTCGGCGTCTAGATGTAGAGGAGGGATCGATGCTCACCTTCGAAGGCACGCACCCCGCCGCTCCCGGCGAGGTGTGCGTCCAGGAGTTTCAGGGGACGGGACAGCGGCCGAGTCTGAGTCCGGTCATCTGAACCGGTGAATCCACGCTGGCGACCCTGCCCGCGGCGAAGCGCGATTCGTTGACGGGCCAGAGGGGCACGCGTAGCTTCTGATTCCTTCCCGGGCGGTTAGCTCAGCCGGCAGAGCGCCTGCCTCACATGCAGGAGGTCGCAGGTTCAAGTCCTGCACCGCCCACCACACAGCTTGATGATAGACAACCACTTGCAAGGTCGCCACCGAGGTGGATTCGGCAACGTGCACCTAGTGGTGCACCGGTTGAGGCCTTCCCGAGGGTTTCTCCGAGGGCGAACCGGAAGCGAGCCGATGCGGGAGCCGGCCGGCCGAGTGCTTCTCGGGGCCCCGCGGGGCGCGGAGGCCGGAGATCTTCGGTCCCGCCGACCCGGGGGCCCTCCCGGTGGACGAATCACGCCTAGGACCCGCCCAGGTCCGCCGGGAGTCTGACTCTCCGACTGATCTGGTGCTAACAGGGCTTCTCACCTCAAGAAGTGCGCGACGAGAGCCCACGGACGTGCGAAGTCAGGAGGTACCCCATGGAAGCTAGCGGCGCCGTGGCCAACGGGAGGTGGTGTGGGGCGCATGCGCGGACGACCGGTCGGCCGTGTCGCCGGCCCGCCGGACACGGGACGGATCACCCCGGTTCGGGCCGCTGCCGCCTGCACGGAGGGGCTAGCCCGATTCGTCATGGCAGGTACTCGGGGGTGAAGCGAGAACCCCTGGGGCGGATGATCGAGACCTTCGAGGCCGATCCCGAGCCCCTAAACGTCCTCTCCGAGCTGGCGCTCTTGCGGGCGCTCCTGGTCGACTTCTTGGGTCGGTTCGACCCCGAGCAGAGGAGCGACATCGATGCCGCCGGGTCGCTCGTCGACGGGATCTCGAAGGTCGTGGCCCGGGTCCAGCGTTCGCTCCGGAACGTGCTCGGCAGGAGTTCGGACCTGGCGGATGCGATCTCGATGCTGTTCTCGACCTACCGGCCGGCGCGGGCCGCTTCGTCGGCGCGGTTCTTGGCGTACAGGTGAAGGCGCCACCGCGTACATGATCCGGTAGCAGGCGCTTGCGATGGGGAGACGAAAAGTTGGCCGCGGTCGCGTACCAGATTTTGCATAGCCTCACGCCAAGCCGGACCCGTAATCCTTTGAACAACAATACCTTGCGAGGGAGGCTAGTCCACAAACGTAGTAGGGCTTACGCAATAACTGTTGACATGACGCTCCGATTATTGCATAATGCTGTTGAAATGGACTGGGGAATCCCGGTCGGCGCTGGGCCTCGGTGAAAACCGGGGCCCTTCGGCTTTCTAGGGAAAGCACTTCAAACCCCACCCGTCAAGTTTCCCGTCCCCTCGCCGCCTGAACTTCGTCTCTAGGGCATCATAGGCTCGGTTCGGCTGCGTCGGATTGAGCACGTGCCGGCCGATTGGCCTGGCGAGCAGGTCGGCCATCTGCAACCCTGAGCTATTCGATTTCTTGTCCGCGAAGACGATCTGAAAGGGGAGTCTCTCGTGTAGCGCGTTCCTCCCGTCGCAAATCCGGCGGAACTCCAGCTCCAGGGCGGCGTCCTCCTTTTTTCCCCGGCACTCAAAAACGACGTGAGTCGTGCGGTGCTCCCCGAGGCCCCTCAGATGCATGGCGAGTCGTTCGAGACCGAACTCCATGGCAAGGTTGTACGGATTCTCGGGAATGATGTAGGTATCTTGAAGGTTCCTCTTCTTGATTACGCTGGCGATCAGCGTGACAGGGGCCGCCCGAACGAGAGAGTCCAGATCCTGCATGAACACCTCTCGTCGAGCCCGGTTGACGAGGAACGCGAAGGGCGGAGATGCCTTGCGGATCTCGTGTTCGTGAAGGATGACCTGATCGTGCCCGAAGTGCTTGAACTTGAATCTCGTCAGGTTGGGAACGAGCTGTGTGGCATACTCGTCCTTCCGACAGAGGCAAAAGAGCAGGACGAATATCGGGTAGTCTGGGTCGATTGAGACGAGGCCATGATCGCCGCTCTCGTCGACGTATACGATGAAGTTGCTATCGGGCACCCCTCCCCCTCTCGGTCGGGAGTCCGTGCGACTCACCTGGTCTTTGCATCCCCGGGCTGGCCCTCTGACCGATGGACCTCGACATCGGCGCGATCGCCCAGGATGACGTTCTCCTTCGGGACCGTGACTCTACGTACGACACCGCTCCGGCCGAGGTCGATGCGGTTGCAGGGGTCGCGGTGGAAGGTGATCTCCAAGCCGAAGTCAGCGCCAAGCTGTTCGAGGAAATGAGCAAGGGTCCGCATATTCGTGCTCTCCGTGCTGGCCTTCTGAAAGTGGGCCTCGGTCTGCTTGCTGGTCCGGCGGAAAAAGATCCAGGCCACGACTGCCGCGACGCCGCCGCCAGCGAGCACGCTGTATACCTCAGAAGGCACCCGGCCCAGGTCGAGCGGAGCTTTCAGCGCTGGCCCACGATACCAGCCTATGATCGCGGTGGTGGTTGCCTCGGCGGAGTTGTGAACGGCGCTCTCCTAGAACTCCAGAAATAGGCCGACCAGGGTCAGCACTGCGGCCAGGGAAGCGACCAAGAGCGTCGCGACAAGCAAGACATGGGTCCCTGATCACATCCCAACCCGCACTCGTCAACCGATACATGGGCTCCGCCCTTGTGAACAATCCCGGAGGTGGGTTGCCTTGGTCATCGAGTTGACCTATGGGGATCGCGTGATGAAGGACTTCGACCCAGCCGCGCATATAGCACGTTAGAGAGGGCTGCAGCGGCGTCCTCGTCATCGGTATCCAGGGCCCTCTCGATAATCCAGAAGGGTTCACCTCCGTTCGGATTCGGGTGTGTTCGTGCGACTCGCTGCTTCGCCAACCCGCGGAGGGTCTTCCGGATGAATCGCTCGCTCTGCGATTTCATGTCGCTACCTCCTGCTTCCGCTGCAGGGTTTGGGCCGA
>JBOHRW010000065.1:0-3533 GCA_050732935.1 Gemmatimonadota bacterium | reverse complement strand
CCACAGAGGCGGTAAAAGTAAGAGATCGAGGAGGATGATGACAGCGACGTCGGGGGAGGTCAAGATGAGGATGTTGGGAGCGCTCCAGTAAGCCCAGGTCCCATAGGAATTTCTATTGACGGAGGATACGTCGACCACTTCTGCGATCCCCTTGGTTGAGCTGTAAGAAGGACCGGGCGGTCTCGCCCTTGAGGGGCCGCCCGGGCACCATTTTCACAACGTTGACACGATCCACCTTCGGTGCGCTGCTTCGATAGGTGAAAACCAGACGGGAGCAGAGACCATGAGTTCCGCGGGATCCTCGGACGTACTTGGACGGGCATTCCTGTTTTGCGCCGGAATGCTATCAGCGCTCCTCCTGATTGGCTGCAGCGAGGAAGATCCGGCCGGGATCGACTTCAATAACGTCCTGGACGGTCGGTGGACTTACAGCGTTACAGGACTTGAACTTCCCGATGGTCGGGTCTGCGGTCTATCAAGTGCTGTCCTCGACCTGGAGCAGGATGGGATGCACTTCGACGGCTCGGCGACCGGAGGCACGACTACTTGCATAGGCGCGGATGGTGAGGAACTGCCGCCCGAGGATCTTTCGGGAGACATGGTTCGCAATGGCTTCTTCGATGGTGATTCGGTTTCCTACGAGGTATACGACATCTTTAACCACGGTGAATTCCGCGATGACCGAATGGAAGGCGTAGTGGGACTCGAGTCTGACTCTCAGCAGGCGACTTCCACATTCGAGGCGGTAAGGGTCGGAACTTGAAGCGATACTCTCTCCTTGCCTTGGTAATCGCATTTTCCGCTTGCGAGAACACTTCGGGCGCGACTGCTCCCGGTACCCCAGACCCGATCACCGGTGACTACACCTTCGACCAAATCGACACCCTGTTGGATCTATTCTTCGCCGACCCCGAGGGTGGGGCAGGACAACGGGCGCTGACCAAATGGACCTCTGTGATAGCCCTCGAGGCTTCCGGCGAGGTCACGGTTGAAGATGAGGCCACGCTCCGGAAGGTCGTTCATGATATTAACTGCGCGGCCGGGCGCGAGGTGATAGAGATCGTTGAAGTGGATTGGAATGTGTCGTTTCTTGCGGTCCCGGGCTCCATGATCGACGACTTCGCCGGTTTCACGCATCTGGACTGGAACTCATTTCACGAGGTCATTAGTGGAAGGATCCGGATCGCGCAGGAGCTCACGGGCGACCTGAGACGCGCCACAATCCGTCACGAGCTCATGCACTCTTTGGGTCCCCTGGGGCATGTACAGTTTGGTCCCAGCACACTCAAGAGAGGATCTTCCCTCACCTGGCTCACCCCGCTGGATCAGGCGCTCATCGAGATGCTCTACAACCCGCGAGTTCAGCCCGGTATGGATCGTGATGAAACCTTCGACGTACTTCGGACTCTGAAAAGGCCTGTCACGAACTGCTCCGAGGGAGACGATGGATGAGGGATGGAGAGAAGTTCATCGCGAGGCTATCGGAAGCTCTGTCCGGCGGCTTGGTCTCGGTGCCTGCGCTGGTTGCCCTGCTGGGCTCGCCCACCGTAGTCGCGGCCCAAGACATTGTGCCTGAACTCAGGCCGCTTGAGGTGAACATCCACGTCAGCGCGCTGTTCCTGGGTGACCCTCAGATTTCGGACCGGGCCGATCCGGCAATGGGGGCTCGCGTCATCTACAATCAAGCGGGCCTGGCGTTGGGAGGGAGTTTCGACTGGGCGCGCCAAGGGTTCGACGCCCATCGCGAAGACATCCCCGGACCGCTCTTCCTTGTCAACGACGTCCTCTTCTACAGCGGCGAAGTGGGCTACACATTCGGGAGTGGCAGTCGGGTCCAGTACTTCCTAGTGGGTGGGCTGGGCGGGGCCACGATCCGGCAGGCCGAGAGGGAGCCGGGTAACGACATCAGAAGCGAGACTTTCCTGCACATCCCCATCGGCGGCGGTTTAAAGGTCCTCGACAGCCCATACGACTCGAGGTTCGCCCTTCGAATCGACATGCGGGACCATATCGTGTGGATCGGCGAACCGGAGAATCGCGAGGTGTTCCTTCGCAATGAAGGGGCCATCGACAACGTCGAGCTGTCGGCAGGGATCTCTTTCTTCTTCAGAGGGCAATAAAGTCTCAAGGTTTCGATCCAGGGGCTTCGTCCCGGATTCAGGCCCTCAGCCCGAGAGATGCCGGCGTCGTCGCCCGCCGAACGCGCCCCGTGACGGCCGCATCCCGGCCATGGACCGACCATTCCGCGCCGGCCAGCTCGAAACCCATATAGGGGGATTCCGTCAGCAGCATCGGCAAGGCGCCCTTCGCGGTCACCCAGTCGGGGGCCAGGAACATCGTCCAGCGGTGCACGAGATCGGCCTCCAGCAAGGCGGTGGCCAGGGTCGGTCCGGTCTCGACGAGCAGGCCGGGGACCTCGCGCCGGGCGAGCTCCTCGGCGACCGCCTCGAGGTCGACGCCTTCGCGGCCGCGCTCGACACGGATCACCTCCACGCCGCGCTCGGCGAGAGAGGCCTCGCGCTCCGCGGGAGCATCGGTGGAGGCGAAGATCCAGACCGGTCCGGCCGCGACCGAGCTCACCAGGCGGCTCTCCAGGGGTGTCCGCAGTCTCGAGTCGAGGACCACCCTGATCGGCTGGACCTCGGGCCAGCCGTCGGCTTCCTCGGCGATCGGCCAGTCGCGAACGGTGAGGAGCGGGTCGTCGGCGATCACCGTCCCCACCCCGACCATCACCGCCCGGTACTGGCGCCGCAGGCGGTGGACGGCCTGCCGAGCCTCGAGGCCCGTCACCCATGGATGGCTCTCCCTGCCGCGCGTCACCCTGGCGTTCAGGGTCTGGGCGGTCTTGACGTGGATGAAGGGGCGTCCCGATTCGACGAAGTGGAGCCAGGGCTCGATGAGGCGGCGCCCGGAGCGTTCGAGGAGTCCGCCCGCCACCTCGACGCCGCCGGCGCGGAGGCGCTCCGAGCCGCCCTTTCCGATGTGCGGATCGGCGACGGCATAGGCCACCCGCTCGACCCCAGCTTCGAGCAGGGCCACGGTGCAGGGCGGCGTGCGGTTGTGGGCGTTGCAGGGCTCCAGTGTCACGACGGCCAGCGAGCCGGCCGGGTCGTGGCCGCCTTCGCGCGCGGCGGCTAGCGCGACGATCTCCGCGTGCGGCCCGCCGGCCCGCCGGTGATAGCCTTCGCCGATCACCGTGCCGTCGGACGCCACCAGGACGCAGCCGACCATCGGGTTGGGCGCGGTCGCGCCGCCGCCATGCTCGGCGAGCTCGAGGGCGCGCCGCATGAGCGTCTCGATGCCGTCGACGGTCGCCCGCTCCAAGGCTACGGACCGATCCGGACCGCCACGCCGAAGAACGGCCCGCTGGCGGATCTTCCCACCTCGGCCGCCGCACGCAGGACGAGCAGGTTCAGCTCGACCCCGGCGTATGCCTTGCCGTGCGTCCCGCTCGCGTCGATCGCCCCCTCGATCTCCTGTCCGCCGGTCGAGCGCTCGGCGGGGATCCGGTATCGCGCATCCACACCCGTGCG
>JBOHRW010000064.1:0-12277 GCA_050732935.1 Gemmatimonadota bacterium | reverse complement strand
GTAAAGGTGCACAGGGTCTTTTTGTCCTGTCGCGGGTAATCGGTATCTTCACCGATACTGCAGTTTCACCGAGTCTCTGGCCGAGACAGCGCCCAAGTCGTTACGCCATTCGTGCAGGTCGGAACTTACCCGACAAGGAATTTCGCTCGAGTGCTCCACACGTCGCCGTGTGGCTCGGACCATCTCTTCGCCTCTCACGAGGCGGCTGGCGTATGGCCTCTGAGGATTCCGGCGATCGACTTCTGATCACCGGCCTTTCCTGCTGATTGTCCGCACCGGTCGCATTGTCACCGCCTGGCTCTCGCCAGGCTGGTAGCGCCGGATACACGGGGTTCCCAGCATATAGCCAGCTGCACTCGCGGGATCTCTCCCGCGAGGGGCAGACCCGGGCCTGCACCCGGGCTTCCTACCTTAGGCATCTGTGTTAGCTGCATGTCGCCATGCAGATCGGACCATCTCTTCACTCACCCGATCCACCCGAAGGGGGGCGGGCTAGTGTCCGGCGTATGGCCTCTGAGGATTCCGCTCTTTACCTGCTCCAACGTGTACTTCCGATTCTTTCCGTGAGGGTTCATGGAGAACGCGATTTCCGCGAGACTCACAAAACCCTCGTAGGTTCGATGCTCACCGTTCCTCATTCGAAGAACGATCTCGCTGAACCTCAAGAATTCGGAAGCCTTGTACGTCTGAAGAGGATACCTCTGGAAGTGGGGGATCACTCGAGTCGCCAGGTTCTCGAGTCCGTGAACAGAGAACGTGATGACGTTACTGTTCGGACCCTTGGGAACCAGCGTCCCACATCCGAAGAAGTCCCGTAGGGCTTCCAGGATGTCGACCCCATCTTTGTGCTGGTACGCCTGACAGACCGGCTGCATCATCCAGCGTGTCGGCCTCTCCACATTCGGATGAGGTCGAACACCGACACTGAAGCAACCTTCCGCTTCGACGAAACCCGTCACATACCAGGGGTTGAGCGGCCTTTCCTGCTGATTGTCTGCACCCGTCGCGTTTTCACTGCTCGCACGAATCATGCTTCCCTCCTTCGCGGTTCCGCGCGGAGGGACGGACTCACACGAGCGAGTAGCGCGGGATTCTCAGAGTTCCCAGCATATAGCCGGATTTAGTAACGGCCTCTAAGGTTGACCGTTATAGTTACGGCCGCCGTTTACCGGGGCTTCAGTTTGCAGCTTCGGGCCGAAACCCTAACCGCTCCCCTTAACCTTCCGGCACCGGGCAGGCGTCAGACCCTATACGTCGTCTTCACGACTTAGCAGAGTCCTGTGTTTTTAGTAAACAGTCGCTTGGGCCGATTCTCTGCGGCCCGGGCAGGCTTACCACGCAAGGTGTTCACCCACCCAGGCACCCCTTATCCCGAAGTTACGGGGTCATTTTGCCGAGTTCCTTAGCCAGAGTTCTCTCGAGCGCCTTGGGATTCTCTCCCCACCCACCTGCGTCGGTTTACGGTACGGTCAGCCTGTGAACTGGCATAGAGGTTTTTCCTGGCAGTCAGCTTATTCCCCTTTTTTGGGCCTCATGGCCCTCCGCATCGGCTCTCGGGATTGATCGGGCGGATTTGCCTACCCGACCTCCGTACAGCCTTGCACCCGGACATCCATCACCGGATGGGGATTCACCTCTGCGTCACCCCATAGCTCATAACGCGCACAGACTGGTACAGGAATGTTGACCTGTTTCCCATCGGCTACGCCTTTCGGCCTCGCCTTAGGCTCCGACTGACCCTGAGCGGATTAGCCTTCCTCAGGAACCCTTGGGTTTTCGGCGTGAGGGTTTCTCACCCTCATTATCGCTACTCGTGCCGGCATCATCACTTCCATGCAGTCCACCACGCCTTCCGGCATGACTTCTGCCCGCATGGAACGCTCCCCTACCGCTGCAGCGGTCCGCAGACCGCCACAACCCGAAGCTTCGGCGCCTGGCTTGAGTCCCGTGAATTATCGGCGCGGATCCACTTGACTGGTGAGCTGTTACGCACTCTTTCAAGGAATGGCTGCTTCTAAGCCAACCTCCCAGTTGTCTGTGCAAATCCACATCCTTTGTCACTTAGCCAGAACTTGGGGACCTTAGCTGTCGGTCTGGGTTGTTTCCCTCTCGTCACTGGAGCTTATCCCCCAGCAGCTGCCTCCCGCGAAGCATGTGACCGGCATTCGGAGTTTGGTTGGGTTTGGTAACCTGGTAGGGCCCCTAGCCCATCCAGTGCTCTACCTCCGGCACACTCATTCGCGAGGCGATACCAAAATATCTTTCGGGGAGAACCAGCTATCAGGTGGTTTGATTAGCCTTTCACCCCTACCCACAGCTCATCCGAGAAGTTTTCAACCTTCACCGGTTCGGTCCTTCACGGAGTGTTACCTCCGCTTCAACCTGGCCATGGGTAGATCACCACCCTTCGGGTCTGCGCCACGCAACTCAGTCGCCCATTTCGGACTCGCTTTCGCTACGCCTCCGGGGGAATTCCCCTTAGGCTCGCTACGTAGCAGCAACTCGCCGGCTCATTATGCAAAAGGCACGCAGTCAGTCGTACCGACCCGAAGGCCGGCCAACCTCCTACAGCTTGTAGGCACACGGTTTCAGGTTCTATTTCACTCTCCGTCAGGAGTCCTTTTCACCTTTCCCTCACGGTACTGGTTCACTATCGGTCTCAAGCGAGTGTTTAGCCTTACGAGATGGTCCTCGTGAATTCATGCAGGATTTCTCGGGTCCCGCATTACTTGGGAGACTGCTACGGGAGGGTGATTCGTTTTCGCCTACGCGACTGTCACGCTCTGTGGGTCACCTTTCCAGGATGATTCGGCTAACGATCACCTTTGTGACTCCCGGAGATCGCTGCAACGACCTCGCTGCAATTCCCGCGACCCCGCTGTGGCAACGCTTGCAGGCTTGACACCACACCGGTTTGGGCTGTTCCGCTTTCGCTCGCCGCTACTCACGGAATCGCGGTTGCTTTCTCTTCCTCCGGGTACTTAGATGTTTCAGTCCCCCGGGTTGGCCTCCACCGGCCTATGAATTCAGCCGGCGGATACCGCGCGATGAAGCGCGGGGGTTGCCCCATTCGGAAATCCCCGGATCAAAGCTTGTTTGCAGCTCCCCGGGGCTTATCGCAGCTTACCACGTCCTTCTTCGCCTGCTCGAGCCAAGGCATTCACCGTGCGCCCTTGGTAGCTTGACCAAAATCCTCGAGAGAGGTTTTTCGGCTTTGCTATTAGGACAGACACTTCAATTGTCAAAGAGCGGGCCCCGACGAGTTTTTCGAGGGATCTTCAAGATACGCTTCCGGCCGGGAGTCGTCAAACGGCGGGAGATTGTCCCGCCCGAGAGTTCCCGGTGCACGACACGATCCGGGAGGATCGGCGACCTCGATCGGAGGTCGATCCCGAAGCACAAGGAATGTAACGGCGCGCGGGTGAAGCGGTCAATGGGATGTGACGCAAAGGAGGGTCGTCGGGATGGTCCGACGATGGGCTCGCCTCCCTCGCAGCCAAAGCCAGGGATAGCAGCTACTTCGCCCATCAGTACGTCCCCGTACTACACAACGTAACCGATATCGAGTCCACCACTTACAGCGAATCCCGCCGGCCCAGCGCCACCCAGCGCTCGCCGATCCGCTCGACGAGCTCGCGGGGGGTTTCGATCTGCGGCGTCCGGCCAGCCCCCCCGATCCAGACCCGTCGCGTGTACGGAAAGGCGGCCCGGATGCGAGGGTCCCCCAGAGGCTCCACCTCCCCGGGCCCGCCGCCGCGCACGATGAACACCGGAACTGGATTTCGCGCATCGGGCAGGGCGAGGACGGAGGACAGCCACGCCCTCAGCGAAGCAACCAGCTCCTCCGGATCCTGGCGACGAAGAAGGAGGTCGTAGAAGTCGACGACCCACCGCTCGCGGCGCACGAACCGCTCGTCGAACCGGTGACCAACGATGACCGCGGCGTACTCGCCGAGCGACGGTCGGCCGGCACGCTCCCACGCCTGGAGGAACCGCCCCCAGAAGGAGGTTTCGTCGTTCGTCCAGGCCAGGTGCGGCTCGATCAGGGTCAGCGACGCGAACCGCTCAGGTCGCGCGAGGGCGGCCTGGATGGCGATCCGGCAGCCCAGCCCCGCCGCCACGACGTCCGCTTCTTCGACGTCCAGCGCGTCCATCACCCGAAGGAGGTCGTCGCGATGCGACTCCACCGAGTAATCGCCGTCCTCCGGGGACTCGGATCGACCCTGACCGCGCGGATCGTATCGCACGAGCCGGTGCCCGTCGCGGAAGAGCGGAAGGACCCGAAACCAGACGGAGGTGTCGCCCGCCCAGTCGGGCACGAACACGATCGTCGGCCCATCGCCGTCCACCTCGTAATAGAGATCCGGCGACTGGGGCGGGGAATCGGCGGGCGGCAGCGGCGAACCGGCAGGCGCTCGGGGCGGGGCCCAGGCACCCGCCGGAAGGACGGCCGCTATGAGTAGCATTACCAGCGGGCTCCACGCGAAGACGGCGTGCCCCGTGGACCTCATCCGGCGCTTCACGGCGACGCGATCCCCGGCGTCACGGCTCGATGGGAACGAAAACGGGGCTCTTCTTGGGCATTGACCGGCGCAGCGCCGAACGCGCCGCGTGGAACCCGCACATCCCGTGGACTCCGCCGCCGGGCGGGGTCGACGAGGAGCAGATGTAGAGTCCGGGGAGCGGCGTGGAATATGGATCCAGTCTGACGACCGGTCGGGCGAACGTCTGCCGGAGGTCCTGGACGCCGCCATTGATATGGCCGCCGATGAGGTTGCCGTTGCGGGCTTCGAGCTCCGCCGGCCCCATCGTGTGCCGGGCGAGGATGCGCTCCCGGAAGCCCGGGGCGAAGCGCTCGATCTGCCGCTCGATCCGTTCGGTCATGTCGACGGTCGACCCGTTGGGGACATGGCAGTAGCTCCACGCGACGTGGCGTCCGGCGGGCGCGCGCTCGTCGTCGAAGAGCGTAGGCTGGGCGAGAAGAACGAAGGGGCGCTCGGGGTGCTCGCCCCTCTCCACGGTCTTCTCGCCAACCGCGATCTCGGCCGCCGTCCCGCCGACGTGGACCGTCCCCGCCCGGGCGCACTCCTCGGCAAGCCACGGGATCGGGCCGTCCAGCGCCCAGTCGACCTTGAAGGCCGCCGGACCGTAACGAAACCTGGCCAGGCTCCGCCGGTAGTCGGCCGGAAGCCGCTCTCCGGCGATCCGCAGAAGCTGTCTGGGCGTGACGTCGAGCAGCACGGCCGGTGCGGCGCGCAACTCGTCCAACGACTGGACGCGCTGGCCCACGAGGATCTCTCCACCGCGTACAGCCAGAAGGGACGCGAGCGCCCGCGCGAGTCGGTCGGCTCCTCCCCGAGGGAACGGCCAGCCGACGCGATGAGCGAGAATCGTCAACACCAGACCGATTCCGGCGGTCAGCGGGCGGTCCAGACCTCTCATCGAGTGAGCGGCAAGGCCCGCCCAGAGGGCCGCCGCCTTCTCGCTCCGGAAACGGCGACCGACGGCCTCCGCCGAACGCAGGGCATGCCGCGCGAAGCGAGCCATGGCGATCGGGTGCCGTGGCGGACGCGGCGGTCCCAGCGCGTCTGCCTCGATGTCCAGCCATAGCTCCACCAGCGGCTCGATCAGCAATTGCCAGACCTCGCCATCGGGTCCGAGCCCCCGCGCGGTCGCGTCGATCGACCGCTCGAGGATCGCCGCCCCGCCGTCCGGCAGCGGATGCGCGAGCGGTGCGCCGGGTTGAACCCATTCGAGGCCATGCTCTCCCAGTGGCAGAGTACGGAAGAACGGCGAGCCCACGCCGAGCGGGTGGATCGCCGAGCAGAGGTCGTGCTGGTACCCCGGCAGAGTGAGCTCCGCCGTCCGCAGACCGCCGCCGAACTCCGCCTCCGCTTCAAGCACGCGGACGGCGTATCCAGCGTCGGCCAGGACCAGCGCCGCGGCAAGTCCGTTCGGCCCGGAACCCACGACGATCGCGTCAGGCTCGGACCGGCTGTGCCCGTTCCGCTTGGGGATCACGATGCCGCGCATTGGGCGGAGAGTATAGGCCGGAAAGGCGTCAGCGCCCGGCTGACGATGTCTTTATGGAACGGACGAACGCAGGCGAGCCGTCGCCCTGATAGACGTAGCGGAAGGTCAAGCACCCGGCCCGCGCCCCGGGGCAATAGTAGCTCAGGACCTGGAGCTTGGCGTAACGGCCATCCGCCGTCCGGATGGCGTAGACCCGCGGCCGCGCCTCCAACACGTGGCTCGTGAATCCGTAGTCGTACCATTCCTCCAGGGCGGACTGGACGCTGTCCCGGCCGGTGGTCGTCCCCTGGTAGCCACGAGAGGGCGCCGCGTCGATCCGTTCGAAAGCGACCTCCCCGAGGTCCACCACTCCGGCCCGGCCCGGGAAGCCCTTTCCGCCGTTCACGATGATCCGGATGCGGCGGAAGGCGAGGTCCCAACCCACCGGCTCCGGATCGTCGATGCGCGAGCCACGGGAGAAGTCGAAATAGCGCCACTCGCGCTCGTGGGTCGCATCGATCGTATAGAGATGAGGACCCGCGAGGTCTGCACCCACCTCCTGGGGAGAGACGGGACTCGGTGCGAACTCGGGCGGCCGCGGCCGATCGAGGGAGCCCGCCACGAAGACAACCGCAATCGCTACAAGGAGCGCGACGATCACGCTGGCGATGATCATCTGACGTTCGGCGTGGGAAGCCAGTGGCATCGTGCCAAGCCTCGTCCTCACGGCCCGGCGTATCAAGACCCGCCACTCATCAATCCCGAACCACCGCTCCCAAAGGCACTGGGACGTGGAGCGCACGTACTCGGCAACAGTGGCAGATCGCACGCCAGATGGAGCCGCCAAACCACCTTCACGCTCGCCCGTTGCCTGGTCGAAAGCGCAGCTCCGTCGCCGTACCCAGGTTAACCGTACGCCGAGTGCTTCCACGCGATCGCTTCCAACGGCGCCCGCAGGGCCGACTACGCCGCTGCTGATACCCACCACGCCGACCGCGCCAGCCCGGGCCCCTCAGCACCAGCCGGGGGGCAACGTGCAAACGAATTGACTTTAATCTTTGCAGGTGCAAACGAGGAGCGACGGATTTTCCGGGGGGGGGTAGGCCTTTTTGGGGATTGACGTGACTTAGCGGGTGTTTGTACCATGCATTAAGCGTGGGCAGGATAACCAAACGCTCGCGTGAAACCGCCAACACCAGAAAGGGACACAAATCGCTATTGAGTCGGTGGACAATCACTAGGATGGTCGTCGTCCTGTTTCCCTTCATGTGGTGCATCATCGTCACCTGCGCTCAGGATAGTACCGTAGATCGAGAACCTGCTTCAATTGACGAAGATCTTGCAGAAGACGTCAATACCTTGAATGATGTCGTAACCTGGATCGGGAGCTTAACCTTGGAGGAGAACCAAGATGTTATCAACGTGTCACCTAAAGTCAGTCTCAACTCCGTTGCCCACCCCCGATATCTGATCGCTGATTCAAAGGAAGCTCAGATCCGTTTATACTCCAAAGCGGGCCACCTAGTTGACTACTTCGGCGGGCCAGGTGGCGGGCCAGGGGAGTTCGAAAGACCGGTTAGAGCAATCCGTACTTCGTCCGCGCTCATAGTGATAGATATGAACGGACGTTTATCAAAGTTTACAACGGGGGGCCAAGTAGTTTGGACCAAACAGTTACCGCTCGCACCCGTCTATGACGCAGAGCTATTCAATGATTCCCTATTGGTCGTCGCCGGACATGGCCGATCAACTCCGCCTGCCCCCCTATTGCACGTTATAGACTTTGTCCGGGGAACAATCGTACGAAGCTTCTTCACCTCGCCCTACTACGGAACAGACTTGTGGAATGCGTCGATTTCCAGTGGGATTATGAGTGTGGCATTGTCTGATCAGAACGTAGTTGGTCTATTCGCGCTGATCGATACTCTCTACTACTATGATATATCTGGCACCTTGATATCAAAGCTGCATATACCGTTCAAACATTACCGCCGGCTGCAAGAGTCCTTTCCAGCACAGTCCTCGCCAGAGCAGTATCAGAAGTGGCTCGAGTCGTATTCGGTCGCTTCGCACCTCTTCTGGGTCGATGATGGTTTCTGGATCATTCAATATCGTGATTGGCGCGACAATCATCCGGTCTGGAGCATGACTATTTTCCGTCAAGAAGGTCAGCCAGTGGTGGAGTTGCGAGACACACCAAAGCTGCTCGCAGTATCGTCAGATGAGTCTGTCCTAGTCTTTCAGGATCCAGGCTATTTGACGCCGAATCATTGGAAGCTGGGTAAATTGAACATACAAAGGAGCTCACACTGACATGAGGCACTCATCCGCGGTGTTTGCTCTGATCGTGGCGTGCTCCGGTGAGTCTGCATCGACGGCGCGCTCGTCGACGAGTGACGAGGCTCTTCTTGACGCGCTGGGAAGTGCAAGCGATGCACCTCTCAGTGTCGGCTTGGCTTTGAGTGACAAGGCACTGTCACTCAGCTGCCGGACGGGCGCAGCGATTCTTCGTGGGATCGAGAGAGACAGTGATCGCTTTACTGCTACATGGTTGGTCGTAACGGATGAACATCCCTTGTGGACGAAGTATTTCCTGCAGGATGAGCGGCTGATGGCAGAACTGATCGTCCTTGATAGAGAGGAGTTTCAGGACATTTTCGGTAACGACGATATGCCGTCAATCTATGTGGTCGCGCATGGGAGGGTACAATGGAGATCGACAATATCTCCCGGGCACGCTGAGGATATGCGCGACGCCATCAATAAGCTTATCGATTCGAGGGCGCAATCTTGGGAAGGGGCCGCAAATCTCAGCGAAAGGAGCCGAGCGTGACGTCGTGGGCTAAGAAGGTAGCCGCGGTGGGAGGACTTGCCTCTCTCCTGGCTTTGGCCGACCTGAACACCAAGGAGGTACGGGCTGGCGGTCTCCAGCTCTGGCACGATGAGGACGGAGATCCGTGGTGCGGAGGCGACTGCTTTACCAATACGTGCTGCAGCATCGTTATTGACCCACCTCAGTAATCGAGGGATGGCCAGGAAGAGGAAAAGAACTCGCCACCACTGAGTGGAGCGAAACGCTGCCAAGTTCCCCCCGATCGATGCTCATCGATCCGGGGGGGGGATGGCGTAGATTGCCGAGCGTGGAGTTGTGCAACCTTCATGCTTCGAGGCCTTGAGGCCGGTTATCACGCAGGGTATCGTGCACCTTGCATGCCCGACGTCGAGGGAACATCCTCTACGCCTACGGCGCGGCAACCCCGCGCCGGCCCGGACTCGACTACTCGTTCTGGTCGGGAATCGTCCCCGGCGACACCTCGGCCTTCCTGTGGGAGGGGGCCATCCCGTACAAAGAGTCGCCTCGGGTCCTGAACCCGCCCTCGGGCTGGGTCCAGAACACCAACGATCCGCCCTGGTTCTCGACCTGGCCGCCGGTTCTGAAACCCGCTCGCTTCCCCGCATTCACCGCCCCGCGAGGCCTTGGCCTCCGGACCCAGCGCTCGATCGAGATGCTTCGGGAGGCTGGTTTGATCGGCTTCGACGAGCTCGTCCGTCTCAAGCACTCTACCCGCTCGGAGCTCGCCGACCGGATCCTGCCGGATCTCCTGGGCGCCGCAGCCGGAACGGGAAACGACTCGGAGCCGGCCGCCCTCGTCGCAGACGCCGCCCGCGTGCTGGCGTCGTGGGATCGCGGGACCGATTCCGACAGCCGCGGCGCGGTCCTCTTCGAGGCGTGGTACGAGGAGCTCCGGCAGCGCTCGGAGGAGAGCCCTTTCGCCGAGACCTGGAGCCCCGAGGATCCGCTTCACACCCCTGACGGTCTGGCCGACCCGGCCGTCGCCCGCGAGGCGCTCGTCGCGGCCGCCGACACCGTCCGTCGCCGCTGGGACTCGCTTGACGTCGCGTGGGGCGAGGTGCACCGGCTACGCCGCGATGGCGTCGACCTCCCCGCCAACGGCGCCGACGGCGATGGGCTGGGGATCTTCCGGGTCGCCTGGTACCGGAAGGCCGAGGACGGCAGGCGGGTCGCAACCGGCGGGGACTCGTACGTCGCGGTGATCGAGTTCGGTGATTCCGTCCGGGCGCGGGCCCTCGTCGCCTACGGGAACGCTTCCCAGTCCGGCTCTCCGCACCGGACCGACCAGCTCGACTTCTTCGCGCGGAAGGAGCTGCGGCCCGTGTGGCGGTCGCGCGCCGAGATCCTGGCCCATCTCGAGGAGCGTACGGTGCTGCCGGTCGTCGATGCCCCGACCCCTCCTCAACCCGCCGCAGTGTCGGGAGGGACCCCCAGGCGCTCGGCCGGGGATCGCGCATCCAGCCCTACTCCTC
This sequence comes from Gemmatimonadota bacterium, assembly GCA_050732935.1. Classification (GTDB taxonomy): domain Bacteria; phylum Gemmatimonadota; class Gemmatimonadetes; order JACCXV01; family JAHWKZ01; genus DASRVA01. The sequence continues at coordinate 1,939 of JBOHRW010000064.1, read as the reverse complement.
AATCTCCTCGAGCCGCTTCAAGGCGCTACTGACGGCTCCCGCCTCACGATCGATCCCCGCCCACGGATCCTCCTTCCGCGCCAACCGACGAAACATTTTCCGGATCGTGTAGCGGCGCGGTTCGGCGCGGCCCACCTCGTCCCACCCGAGTGGGGTCGCCACCGGCGCCCCCGGGCGGGCACGAACGGAGTACGGCGCCACGCCGGTCTGCGCGTAGGCGTTCCGCATCGTGTCGATGTAGACACGACCGCCGCGCTTCGCCTTCCGGTGCTCGACCGTGAGATCCTCCGGACACCGGGAGACCAGGAGATCCGCACAGCGGCGGGCGAAATCGCGCGCCTCGTCGAAATCCGCGCTCCGGTCCAGCGGCACCGTGACGTGCAGCCCCCTCGATCCGGTCGTCATGACGAACGGAGCGAACCCCGTCTCCTCGAGCAGGTCCCGCATCCGCCGAGCGGCGTCGCGCACGGCTCCGAAGTCGTCACCGGGAGGATCGAAGTCGAAGATCAATCGGTCCGGCCGGTTCGGCTTGTCGATCCGCGAGAGCCAGACATGCGGGGCGATGCACGCCTGGTTGGCAAGGTAGACGAGTGTGGCGGCCTCCTCGGCGATCACCATGTCGAGGCTCCCGTTCTCCTTCTTCACCTTCGCCGTCCGGATCCAGCCCGGGAAATAGTCGGGGACGTCCTTCTGGAAGAAGGCCTCGCCGTCGATCCCGTCCGGGAAGCGCTGCATCGATATCGGTCTCCCCGCCAGATGAGGCAGCATCGTGTCCGCGATCCGAGCGTAGTAAACCGCCAGATCCGCCTTCGTGATCTCTTCGTCCGGGAAGAGAATCTTGTCGGGGCTTGACACCTCGACTGTGCGGCCGCCGACCTCCAGCTCGAGCCTCTTCGACTTGCTCATCGTGGCCGCTCGCGAACGACCGCCCTGGGATCCTTGTCGCGTCGGAGCCCCAGGAAGCGCGGATGGCGGAGCTTCCCGTCGGACGTCCACTCGGTGAAGCCGACCTCCGCGACGAGCCTCGGGGATGCCCAGTGGACGCCCTTCTTCGAAATCCCGTTCGGAACGCTGAAGGGCGAGGTCTTTCGTTCCATGGACGACAGACGGTCGCTCAGCTCGCGCAGCGTCTCGTCGTCGTACCCGGTCCCGACCTTGCCCGCGTAGCGGAGCTCCCCGTCCTCATAGGTGCCGACCAACAACGCCCCCAGCCCGACCCGGCTCCCTCGCGGCTCGGTCCACCCGCCGACCACGAACTCCTGGCGCGCCACGCACTTGAACTTGAGCCAGTCCCTGGAGCGGCGATGCACGTAGGTCGAGTCCGCGCGCTTGGCGATCAACCCCTCCCATCCCTTGCGGCACGCCTCCTCCAGGTACGCCTCGCCCTCGGCGTTCCGGTGGGCGGAGAAGCGGAGCGGATCCTCGAACCGGACCACGCGCTCGAGCAGGGCTTTCCGGTCTCGCAGGGGGAGCCGCGTCGTGTCCCGCCCGTCCAGGTGAACGAGATCGAAGAGATAGAAGTACACCGCCACGCCCGACCGACGGGCTTTCGCGGCGTCGGTGATCTTCATTCGCTGCTGGAGGCGGGAGAAGCTCGTCACGCCCCGCTCGAAGGCGACGACCTCGCCGTCAACCACGAAGTCGCGCGGCTCCTGGGCGCCGATCGCGTCGACCAGCTCCGGATAGGTGTCGTTCTGGCTCTTCTCGTTGCGCGACAGGAGCCGGACCCGGTCACCGTCCCGGAAGGCGAGGCATCGGACGCCGTCCAGCTTGCGTTCGTAGATCCAGCCCTCGTCGGAGAAGGGCTCGTCGGTCAGGGTCGCCAGCATCGGCGGGATCCAAACCGGATGCCTCCGCTTCCGGAGCTTCCCCCGCGCATCGTCGGAGAGCGGCGCGAAGGGACGCTTCATTCACCCTCCTCTTCGGCGACCTCTTCGAC
>JBOHRW010000063.1:0-25027 GCA_050732935.1 Gemmatimonadota bacterium | reverse complement strand
GCCTGGAAGAGCTCGGCACGGACTCCGGTCTCCCTCGCCGCGGCGGCCGTCTCCTCGGCCGGGCCTTGGCTCGAGTTGTAGTGGATGGCCACGTCCATGCCGCGGCGGGCGAGCGCGAGCGCGATCCGGCGACCGACTCGCACGCCGGCGCCGGTGACGAGGGCGACCTTGCCTTGGACCTCCATCCGACCCGCGATAGCTTGGGGGACGCCATGGAACGGGGAAGCGTATGCGTGCTGGTCTCCGGCGGCGTCGACAGCGCGGTCGCGCTGGCCGAGGCCGCCCGGGGCCCGGATCCGGTCCTGCCGGTCTACGTCCGGTCGGGCCTGGTATGGGAGACAGCGGAAATGTACTGGCTCGACCGGTTCCTGCCATCGCTGCCGGGCGAGGCGCTCCAGCCGCTCGAGCTGCTCGAGATGCCGGTCGAAGACCTCTACGGGCGGCACTGGAGCCTGACCGGCGAGGACGCACCCGATGCCACGTCACTCGACAAGGCGGTCTATCTGCCGGGGCGGAACCTCCTGCTGCTCGCCAAGACCGGCGTGCTGGCGGCGGGGCGCGGATGCCGCTCGATCGTGATGGGACCGCTGGCCGCCAACCCCTTCCCCGACGGCCGGCGGGTGTTCTTCGACCGGATGGGGGAGGCCCTCGGGCTCGCGATGGGACTCGACGGACCGCTGGCCATCGATACCCCGCTGGCCGGGCTCTCCAAGACCGAGGTGATTCGCCGTGGCGCGGACTTGCGTCTGGATCTCACGTTCTCGTGCCTCGATCCCGGCGAGGGGCATCTCCACTGCGGACGTTGCAACAAATGCGCGGAACGGATGCGCGGCTTCGCGGAGGCGGGCGTCCTGGACCCGACGGTGTACGCTGTCGCGAGTCGCGGAGCCGTCCAGTGAGTCGACTGAAACCTCTACCGGGAGGTCGTGCGTGCGCGTGCTGGTGATCGGCGGGACGGGTACGGTAGGAAGCGAGATCGTGTCCCAGCTACGGAAGCGGGGTGTCGACACCCGGGTCCTGACCCGGTCGCCGGAGAAGGAGGGCAGCGCCGGCGTGGAGTACGTGGCGGGCGACCTGGAGAAGCCGGAGAGCCTGGCCCCGGCCTTCGAGGGGGTCGATCGAGCCTACCTCCTCACGCCGCTTCACCCCAGGGAGACCGAGCTCGGCCTTTCCGCCATCCGCGCGGCGAGCGAGGCGGGGGTGGAGCGGATCGTATTGCAGACCGTGCATCGGGCAGGACAGGCGCCGCACATCCCCCACTTCGCGAGCAAGCTCGAGATGCTCCAGGTGATCCGCGAAGCGGGCATACCGTGGGTCGACCTCGCCCCGAACAGCTTCTTCCAGAACGACCTCCGGTATCGGGACGCGCTGCTGAAGCACGGCGTCTATCCACAGCCGATCGGCCATGCGGGCGCGAGTCGGGTGGACGTCCGCGACATCGCCGAGGCGGCCATCGTGACGCTCCTCGAGCCCGGCTACGAGGAACGCTCGATCGCCGTCGTCGGGCCGAAGGTCTTAACCGGTGAGGGGACGGCCGAGATCTGGAGCCGGGTCCTCGATCGACCTGTCCGGTACATCGGCGACGACCTCGAGGCATGGAGCTCACAGGTCCGGGGGATCATTCCCGACTGGATGGTCGGCGACCTCGCGATGATGTACCGGTTCTTCCAGGAGAAGGGGCTGGCGGCCACCGACGAGGAGCTCGACGACATGCGGCGGATCCTTGGCCGGGAGCCGCGCCCGTTCGGCGACTTCGCCGCCGAGACGGCATCCCGATGGAACGCGGAAACGGGCTAGCGGCTGAGTTGAACGCCTTGCAGCACGGAGAAGGCCGGTCGGCCCGGCGGTACGGTCACGGCTCGCGGCCGGGTCCGGGCTCGACGTAGAGCTCGAACTCCACCTCGGGGAGATCGCATGCGTCGTCGACCAGGAACAGCTTCTCGGTCCCCTGGATGGTGGTCTCCTTGATGCCGGTCAGCCCGCGACCCCGGTCGAAGCGCACGATCGCCCTCGCGTCGGCGCACAGGTCGCACCAGACGTAGACCAGCGTCGTCGGCGCCCCGGCCGAGTTGCCGAACGCGTACCACCCGTCCTCCAGCTCCAGCGCCCGGGCCTGATCGGGGGTCATGCCCTCCATGAAGCGCAACGGGCCAGGCTCGGGGTGGTGTAGCGGCTCCACGAAGGGTCGTGGACCCGGGGTCCGGATCACGGCGAGGCCGAGCGTCCCGTCGTGCGGCAGGAGGATCTGGCTGTCGGAGGCGAGGGATGGCCAGGGAAGGCCCTGGAGCGTGATCCAGGTCCGACCCCGCAGATCTCGGCGTGGACCCACGCGGACGCAGTAGCGCTCTCCGCGCGGGTCCTGGAAGGTGACGGTCTGGCCGCTCTCCCAGCCCATCCACTCGAGGAGCGCCTCGCCACCGGGGACGGAAGGCCCTGTCGCGGGAGACGGGATCCGGGCCTGGGACCCGGGGAGCGGCGCGGGGATCAGCAGCGCCGCCAGAGCGATCGTCCATGCTGTCGAGAACCGCATGGTCGTACATACCCCCGAGGACCGGCCAGGCTCCCGATTCAGGCCGCCGCGGGGGCCGGCCCGAAGAGCCGGTCGGCGTTGTCCTGCAGGAGCTTGCGGCGGACATCCTGGTCCAGGTCGAGGGCCAGGAAGGCGTCCAGGTTCTCGCGCATCCCGGGGACCATCGGCCCCGGCCAGTCCGTCCCCCACAGCAGCTTGTCAGCCACTTCGGCGAGACGCGGGAAGTACCGCAGAAGCCCGCGCGGGGGGATCCCCGAGACGTCGCCGAAGAAGCGCGGGTGCCGCCGGAGGAGGAAGAACGAGGCGTCGGCGAAGAGCGGGCGTCCGAGATGGGCCATGATCACGGTCAGGTCGGGGAAATCGACGCCGACGTCGTCGAGGGGCAACGGATCCGCGTAGACGTTCCTGGCGCCGGGAAAGATCGAGGTTCCGGTGTGGACCATGACCGGAAGGCCGAGCTCCTCGGCGCGCCCGTAAATCTCGGCCAGCCCGGGCAGGTCATCCCGGTAGGCGTTGGCGGCGACCTCCTGGTGGGGAGGATGGAGCTTGATCGCCCGCACGCCCAGGTCGCGAAGGCGCTCGATCTCTTCCGCCGGGCGACTTCCCCGCGGATCCACCCCACCGAACGGAATCAGGCGGTCGGGCGATTGGCGGGCGAGCTCGGCGACCCACGGGTTCACCTCCGCCGTAAACCCCATGAGGGTCGGGCTCACGTAGTTGATGACCCCGATCCGGGAGATCCCCGCCTCGTCCATCCGCCGCAGCACCAGCTGCGGGTCGTGCATCATGCCCTCGATCTCGGCGAAGTCCTCGCGCCCCTTCGCCATGCGCGCCCGAACACCCGGCTTCAGCATGTTCCACGGCTGGATGTGGACGTGGATGTCCGTGATCCGCAGCTCGTCGCCCGCCATCCGGTCAGCTGGCGCCCTGGAACGACAGGAACAACCCGCCGATCACGAACAGGATCACGGCAATGGTGGTCGCCGAGCCACGAGACATCCTGAGCGCGTGAATCCCGGCGATCGCGATCAGGACCGCGTACCAGATCGAGAAGAAGTTGAGGTTCGCGAGCTGACCCCACACCAGGCTCGGGAAGTCGTCGCGATCGAGGAAGAGGGACAACCCGAAGAGCGGGGGGCCGCCTTCGCGGGCCACCTGCTCGAGCCCTTTGATCTGGATGACGGCCGCCTGCAGGTACATCTGGATGACGCCGACCACGCTGGCGTAGGTGAGCGCACCGAACGCGACCTTGTACTCTGCGTTCTTCGCCCCCGAGATCGCCGCCCAGCCCCAGAAGAGAAGCGCGGTCAGCGCCAGCACCACGGCGAAGCCGATCGGCGAGATCACCAGGCCGATCCACTTGAAGGACTCCATCCCCGAGATCGCGGCCTCACGCTGCTCGGAGGAAAGGTCGGGGTTCTCCATGACCCGCAGCTGCTGGAGCTCGGTCCAGAGCGGCATCAGCAGGTACGAAGCCACCAGCGCCGCGGCCATGAGGACGATCAGCGGCACGAGGACGTGCGGCCGGCGGCCCACCTCCTCGAACGTCGCGCTGGGCGCGAAGATCACGTCACGGAAGTTCTCCAGGACCGACCGCTCGCCAGTCGCGGTCCGAGCGGGGTCCTGGGCGGTGTCGCGGGTCTCGTCTGTGTCCATCAATCCAACTCCGTGTGGAAGGCGCAGTGGGAACCGACGGAAATCTAAACGGATCGAGGGTCGGTCGCGCCCTTCTCCTCCCTGGCGCGCTCGAGCAGGGCCCGACCCGCGGCGCGCTCCTCGGCGGTGCCCAGGAGCGCCACCCGGTCGCCGGCGTGCAGTCTGCTCTCCTGACCGGGGTTCACGTCGACCGTCCGGCCGTGCACGATGGCCACCACGACGGCCCCCGTCCGTCCCTGGACACCGAGCTCCTCGAGCGTCGCCTCCGCGGCCACGCATTCCCCCGCGACGGTCGCCCACTTGATGGCGATGGCCGACTGGGCATGACCGAGCTCATCCAGGATGTCCTGGTACCGCTCGGCCAGCCCCCCCTCCCACATCGGACCGTACAGGTCGTCCCGCACGGCATCGCTGAGCCGCTGGATGTCCTCGTTCGGGACCCCATACTGCGACAGGGCCTGACGGACCATCTCCAGCCCTGCCTCGAACTCGGGCTGGACGGCCTCGTACACGCCCAGGCTCACGAGCTCGGCGAGGTGCTCGGGGTAGAGCGCGCGGGCGACGATCCGGATCTGGGGATTGAGCCGGCGCGTCCGCTCCACCGTCAAGCGTACGGAGACGGCCTCGGAGACGGCGATCAGGATCATCCGCGCGCGACGGACGCCGGCCGCTGCCAGGACCTCGGGATGCGAGGCGTCTCCCCAGACGACTCCGGTCGCCACGCCGCGCGCCGACTCTGCGACCACGTGATCCAGCTCGATCACCACGAAGGGCACGCCGACTTTCCGCATCACCTCCGCGGCGGCCCGTCCCGAGCCGCCGTATCCGACCAGCACCACGTGATCCTCGAGGCCCTCCTCCGGCAGGTCGTAGCTCTCGACTTCCGGGGCCTGCGGGTGCAGGCGCCGCCAGGCCCGGTATGCCATGCCCGCGCCGCGGAAGAGCGCCGGCGACAGCACCATGGTCGCCAGCGCCACGGAGAGCACGAGGCCGTACTGGTCGTTCGACAGCGCGCCGGTCGCCGTCCCCGTGCGGGCGACCAGGAACGAGAACTCCCCCGCCTGGGCGAGGCCCAGACCGACCAGCCAGGGGGCCTCCCCCGCATAGCCGAACGCGCGGGTGAGCCCCCCGCCGACGACCGCCTTGACGATGACCACGAACGCGATCGTCCCTGCCACCTCGACCGCGTGACCCATAGAATAGAACGGATTGAACAACATCCCCGCGGAGGCGAAGAAGAGCAGGCTGAAGACGTCCCTGAGCGGCACGATCTCGCCCAGCGCCTGGTGACTGAACTCCGATTCGCTCAGGACCATGCCCGCGACGAACGAACCGAACGCGAAGGAGAGGCCGAACAGATAGGTGCCGTACCCGATCCCCACGCCCAGAGCGACGACCGACACGATGAAGAGCTCGCGCGAGCCCCAGCGCACGATCTGCTTGAGCAGGTACGGCATCAGACGCGTGCCGACCAGGATCATCGCCGCAATGAACGCGGCCGCTTCGAGGAGCGCCCAGCCGAGCGCGGGCAGCGCCCCGCTCAGGTCTCCCAGCCGGGGCAGCCCGACCAGCATCGGCACAACGGCCAGGTCCTGGACGACCAGGAGGCCGATCATCGCCCGACCGGCCAGCGACCCGGTCCGCCCCTGCGCCATCAGGATCTTGAGGACGACCATCGTGCTCGAGAGGGAGATCGCGGCCCCCAGCCAGAGGGCGGGGATTCGATCCCAGCCGAGGATCGCCTCCCCGAAGGCCCAGCCCGCGACCGACGTCAGGACGATCTGGAGGGGCCCGCCGATCAGCGCCAGGCGGCGGACCGGCGCCAGATCGGCGAACCTGAGCTCGAGCCCCAGAGCGAACAGGAGGAGCGCGACGCCGATCTCGGCGAGGAGCTCGATGTCGTGGATCTCGGTGACGGAGGGACCGATGCCGTAAGGGCCGACCAGGACGCCGCCCAGGATGTAGCCGATGAGGGGCGGCTGTCCCAGGCGGTGGGCGACCAGGCCTCCAGCGAGGCCCGCGACCACGACGAGGACGAGATCCGCGGCGATGCCTATGGGACGATTACCGCCCCTTCCACTCGGGCGGCCGCTTCTCGAGGAAGGCCCGGACGCCCTCCTCCTTGTCCTCGGTCGTGAAGGCCAGCGCGAAGAGGTCGCGCTCGTGAGCGAGGCCGGCCGACAAGGGCATCTCGTAGGCCGCCCTGAGGGCACGCTTGGCGAGGGCCAGCGTCACCGGGCTCTTCTCCGCCATCGAGCGGGCGATCTCCAGCGTCCGGTCGCGCAGCTCCACCGCCGGGACGATCTCGTCGAGGAGGCCGATCTCGTAGGCCGATGCCGCGTCGACGATCTCGCCGGTCAGGACGAGCTGGAGCGCCTTCCCATAGCCGACCAGGCGCGGCAGGCGCTGGGTCGCTCCCCCACCCGGGATGATTCCGAGCCGGACCTCGGGCTGGCCGAGCTGCGCCGAATCGGCCCCGATCCTGAGATCGCAGGCGAGCGCCAGCTCACAACCGCCGCCCAGGCAGTACCCGTTGATCATCGCGATCGTAGGCTTCGGGAAATTCCAGACATCGTCGAACAGGGTCGGTGTGCGCATGGCCTCGCGCTGCTCCAGCGGCGTCCGCTCGGCGAACTCGGAGACATCCGCGCCAGCCACGAACGCCTGATCGCCGGCACCTGTGAAGACGACGACCCGAACGGCGGGATCGGTGGTCGCCTCCGCGAGCGCCCCCGACAGCGCCGAGCGCACGGCGGCGTTGAGCGCGTTCCGCTTCTCCGGCCGGTCCACGGTCAGGATGCGCACGCCGTCCATCGTCTCGGTGCTCAGAACGGTCTCTCCGCTCATGATGCTTCCTCCACCGGGCGGATGTCCTTCGGCACGGCCTGCCCCTCCCGCCAGCGATAGAACCCCTCGCCGGCCTTCTTCCCGAGCTTGCCTTCGCTGACGAACCGGCGCAGAACACCCGGCGGCCGAAAGCGTGTCTCGTCGATCGTGCGCGCCAGATGCTCGGCGATCGCGAGCCGGACGTCGAGGCCGACCAGGTCGGTGAGCTTCAAGGGTCCCATCGGATGGTTGTACCCGAGCTCCATGGCGAGGTCGATGTCCTCGGCCGACGCCACCCCTTCCTCCAGCATCCGCATGGCCTCCAGGCCGAGCGTCAGACCGAGACGACTGGTGGCGAAGCCCGGCGAGTCGCGGACCACGATCGGGCGCTTCCCGAGCGAGTCCACGAAGGCGCGCACGAGCTCGATCGCGCGGCTCTCGGTCTCGGGCACGACGACCAGCTCGACCAGCCTCATGACGTGGACGGGGTTGAAGAAGTGGACCCCTACGACGCGCCCGGGTCGCCCGGTGGCCTCGGCGATCGCCGCGATCGAGAGCGACGATGTGTTGCTCCCCAGGATCGACCTGGCGGGCGCGCGTGCGTCCAACTCGCCGAAGAGGTCGCGCTTGAGCTCGAGCCGCTCGGGAACGGCCTCGATGACCAGGTCGGCATCCACCACGGCTTTCGCCAGATCGGATTCGACGCGCAACCGCTCGAGGGCTGCCGCCTTCTCGTCGGCGGTGATCTTGCCGCGGGCGACCCCCTTGTCGAGCGTGGCCTCGATCGCCGCCCTGGCCTGATGGGTGATCTGGGGATCGGCGTCGTGGAGGGTGGTCGAGTAACCGGCCTGGGCCGCCACCTGGGCGATCCCGCGACCCATCGTGCCCGCCCCGACGACCGCGACGACGCGGATCGGCTGGTCGCTCACGGCCTCAGTCGCCCTCGAAGCGCGGCCGCGTCTTCTCGCGGAACGCCGCCAGGCCGCGCCGGACGTCCTCCGAGCCGAAGCAGGCCAGTTGGCTTTCGAGCTCGACGGCGAGCATGTCGGCGAGATCCTCGTCCAGGCTCGCGTAGACCGCGCGCTTGATGCGGGCCACGGCGAGGGGTGGGGCGGCGGCCAGCTCCGTCGCCCACTCCAGTGCCGTCGACCATAGCCGGTCGGCGGGGACGACACGGTTCACCATCCCCAGCCGGAGCGCCTCCTCGGCCGGCACCATGCGGCCCGACCACATGAGCTCCAGCGCCGCCGGCTCGCCGACCAGGCGCGGCAAGAAGTACGTCCCCCCCCAGTCGGGGTGGAGGCCGATCCGGGAGAAGGTCTGCCCGATCGAGGCCGTGTTGGCCATGATGCGGATATCGCACGCCAGCGCCAGGTTGGCCCCGCCGCCTGCGGCGGGCCCGTTGATGGCGGCGATGACCGGCCTGTCGAGCTTTCGAATCGCCGTCACGACGCGCTCCCCGGCCCGGAGCAGCTTCTCGAAGTCGCGCTCGTTCTTGGCCTCGACCAGCTCCCGCAGGTAGTCCACGTCGGCGCCGGCGCAGAAGCCGCGGCCCGTCCCGGTCACGACCAGAACGCGCACGGCGGGATCGGCGCCCAGCTCCTCGACGGCATCCCCGATCCGGTCCCGCATGTCCCCGGCGAAGGCGTTGAGCTTCTCCGGCCGGTTGAGGCGAACCACACCGACCGCGCCCTCGCGGGTCGTAAGAACACGGTCGGCCCCCTTGGCCGGCGCCGTCGCGTCGGACGTCAAGACCCACCGCCCTTCCCGGCGCCGTCCGTCACCCTCTCCACGAGCAGCGCCGTGCCCAGCCCGCCGCTCACGCAGAGCGTGGCGATCCCGAACCGGCTCTCCCGGCGCACCATTTCGTGGAGCAGCGTGACCATGATCCGCGCGCCGGTCGCGCCGATCGGATGGCCGAGCGCGATCGCGCCGCCGTTCACGTTGACCTTCCCGAGATCGAGCCCGAGGTCGCGAGCGACCGCGAGCACCTGGGCCGCGAAAGCCTCGTTGAGCTCGATCAGGTCGATGTCGCCGAGATCGAGATCCTGCCGCTCGAGGAGCTTCCGCACGGCCGGCACCGGTCCGATCCCCATGATGGCCGGGTCGACGCCGACGTTGGCCCAGTCGACGAGGCGGGCCATGGGCTCGAGGCCGTGCTCATGGATCGCCTCCTCGGAGGCCACCAGCACCGCGGCCGCGCCGTCGGTGATTCCGGAGGCGTTGCCGGCATGGACGGTGCCGTCGTCACGGAACACGAGCGGGAGCTTGGCCAGCTTCTCGACGGTCGTCCCCGGGCGGGGATGCTCATCCTCGGCGAGGCCGCCGTCGGGGAAGGGGGCGACCTCGGCCTGCCATTTCCCCGCGTCGCGTGCGGCCGTCCAGCGCCGCTGGCTCTCCACCGCATAGCGGTCCTGCTCGTCGCGCGGAATGTCGTAGCGCTCGGCCAGCGTCTCGGCCGTCTCCCCCATGAGGTCGCCACAGAGCGGGCACAGGAAGCCGTCCCGGTACATCCCGTCGACCAGTTCGCCGTGCCCCAGCCGATAGCCCCAACGGGCGCGCGGGAGAAGGTAGGGGGTCTGGCTCATCGCCTCCGTTCCTCCGGCGAGAACGAGATCGGCGTCGCCCAAGGCGACCGTCTGCCAGCCCTGGACGATCCCGACCAGGCTCGAGGCGCAGGCCTGGTTGATGGTATAGGCGGGGACCTCGTCGGGGACGCCCGCCCGGTGGGCGATCTGCCGGGCGATGTTCGGGCCCACTCCGGCCTGACGGCCGTTCCCGACGATCGTCAGGTCGATCGCCGCAGGATCGATCCCCGCCCGCTCGAGGCAGGCCCGGGCCGCGTGGGCCCCGAGGTCGGCCGCGGTCCGGTCCGCGAGCGCGCCGCCGAACTTGCCGATCGGCGTACGCACGGGAGCGCAGAGGTAGACAGGGCGGGAGTAGCGGGGCTGCACGGGACGGGAAATATCGTCCCGGTGGATAGGCTGTCAAACGATCGCGAGGATCCCCCGGGTCGGCTCTACGGCGCCACGCGCTGGACATGCTCACTGACGATCGTGACCGTCTCCATGAGGACCTCGCTGGCGCCGGCCTTGAGGGCGCCGCCCGCACCCTTAAAAACAAGCCGCCCGACATTCCTGCCGGGCGGCTTTCGACGCGCTGCACGAGACAGCAAAACAAAGTGAAGGTCGGACTGGACCGGTGCCCTGTCGCCCCCTTCGGAGACATCACCGACACCGGCTCACGAACGGCCCGGACCCGAAGGTCCATCACCGAACGCCTCCTCTCGTGGGGCTTGCCTCCCTTTCAGAGGTCATCCCGGCGATCGGTAGCGCGGTCATTGGTTCCACGCTCCCCCTCCGTCGTTGGCGTGGCGCCTCGACCTTGGGGTCTTCCCGACCACCGGCGGGTGCGGACGTTCGAAAACGACCGCTCCGCCTCTCCTAGGGTTGGTTCCCCTTCAGAGTATGACCGGGTCGGCTGTCGGTGCCCTCTCGGGCAGCGACGCCTCCCTTGGAGTTTCTCGCCCCTACAGCGTATTCAGATGCGGGAGCCCACTTGCCCGGGATTTGCCTCGTCCCGGTTCCGGTGCGGCTACAGGGTTTCGCACCCTCTTGCCGCGTTGCATCTCCCGCGTCCTTCCGACCGGTTAGGGCCGGTAACGCTCATGGGGTTATCCCCTTCGAAGCCTTACCCTCCCGCGGAGCGTCTGCGCCTCTCGGCGCGCGTTGCCCTCCTGCCGTTAGCCAGCCAGATGAGTAGTAACACCGTAGTGCCACATCCAAGTCCGGATGGCCCCGGCTTCAGGGCCTTGCTCCCCGCGGGAATCCGTGAACAAGAGAACGGGGGTTAGCCGTCCCTCGGCCCGCTGCTCCCCTGGGGTTCTGGCGCTCTAGGGCTTGACCACCGCTGCGTTGCGAACGGCTTCCCGCCCGCTCCCCCCTCAGACTTGGCGATCGGCGCCATGTGGCACCGCTGCCGGTCTCCCGAGGTCTCGATCCGCAACGGGGCGCGGCAGCCCAACGGCCGCCACAACCCTTTTGCGCTTTCCGCACCTCGTCTCGTCTCCACACGCTTTGAAATCGCGCCGTTCCGAGCTTGCGCCAACGAGTCCGGTGACATCGCTGTTCCGGTGACCCGTCTGAGGAACGTCCGCGTTTCCTCCCGGAGGGCACGCGGAGAGAGTTTCGGTGCCAGGTACCAGGTCGTCATCCGACCTTCGCAAGAAGTATACGTGGACGGCGAGAGGCATGTCAAGTTGTTGCAGGAAAAGGAGTTACAGGTTTCGATATCGGTTCGCTCAAGTGCCTCGGATGGCCAACTTTAAGCGCCTTCACCTGAACCCCGATGGCACGCGAAGGGCTTCAAACGACTGCGAGTCGAGGGGTTGGAGGCATGCCGACATCGACTCCACTTTTCGTCCACAGAGCCGGCCGATTTTCTCCACCGATTATCCACCTGTTATCCACAATCCTCAGAGCAGGTTCGCGGCGTACTCGGCCAGCTTCGAGCGCTCGCCCTTGACGAGCTGGACGTGGCCTGCGAGCGGCACATCGGTGAAATGGTGCACGACATGGTTGAAGCCATTGCTGGAGGAGTCGATGTACGGCGTGTCGATCTGCCACGGGTCGCCGGTCAGGACGAGCTTCGTCTTCTCGCCGACCCGGGTCAGGATCGTCTTCACCTCGAGGGGCGTCAGGTTCTGCGCCTCGTCGACCAGCATGAACTGCTGCGGGATCGAGCGCCCCCGGATGTGGGTGAGGGGCTCGACGGCCAGGATCCCGCGCCGGATCAGGTCCTCCGCCGTTCGCCCGCCCCGGCCCGCGCGAGCCCCATCGCTCTCCAGGAGCAGCGCCAGGTTGTCGAAGATCGGCTGCATCCAGGGATTGAGCTTCTCCTCGACCGATCCCGGCAGATAACCGATGTCCTTCCCCATCGGGAACGTCGGCCTCGAAACCAGGAGGTGGTTGTACTTCCCGTCGTCCATCACCTGCTGGAGCCCGGCGGCCAGGGCGAGCAGGGTCTTTCCGGTGCCCGCCTTACCCATGATCGTCACCAGGACCAGGGACGGATCGAGGAGGGCGTCCAGGGCGAAGTACTGCTCCTTGTTCCGCGGCCGGATCCCGTGCACGCCGTTCCCGCTCTCGACCAGCGTCTGGAGGCGCCCCGCGAGGGTGTCGATGCGCGCTAGCGCCGTGTTGCCGGGTCCGGCCCCGTCGCGGAGGAGGGCGTACTGGTTGGGGTGATACTCCCCTTGCGGGAGCGGAAGCGCGCCTTCCGCCCGAAAGCGCTCCAGATCGTCCGCCGCGATCTCGATCTCGGTCTGGCCCGTGTAGAGGCCCTCGAGACTGACCCGGTCGCTCTCGTAATCCTCGGCCTTGAGCCCGAGGGCGTCGGCCCGGATCCGCAGGTTGACGTCCTTGGTGACGACGATCAGCGGGGCCTGGGGGTCGTCGTCGCGGAGGCGGCGCGCGATCCGGAGGATGGCGGTGTCGACGTGCCCGTTGGCGCCCGCCACCGCGCCGTCGATCTCGTCGGGGTCGAAGACCACGCGCAGTGTCCCTCCCGTCTCCAGGGCCACCCCGTCCGCGAGCCGGCCGCGCTGGCGCAGATCGTCCAGGAAGCGGCTGATCCGCCGGGCGTGCTCGCCCAGACGCGAGAGCTGGCGCTTGAAGCGGTCGATCTCCTCGATCACGTAGATCGGGAGCAGGACGTCGTTCTCCTCGAACGACGTCAGCGCCTTGGGATCGTGGAGAAGGACGTTCGTGTCGAGCAGATAGCGTTTCACGGGCGATCTACCTTTCGAGATCGCGGTACGAAGCCGGCGATGCCGTCACATCCGGAGGTCCACCCAGACGGACTTCGTCTGCGTGTATCCATCGAGCGCGACCTTCCCCAGCTCTCGTCCGTAGCCGCTCGACTTGTAGCCGCCGAACGGCATCGCCGCGTCGTAGAGGTTGTAGGTGTTGATCCAGACCGTCCCTGCCTGGAGCCGCTGGGCCACGTAGTGGGCCTTCTTGACATCCCGTGTCCACACCGCCGCGGCGAGCCCGTACATCGAGTCGTTGGCCAGCGCGATCGCCTCGTCGACGTCGTCGAAGGTGAGCGTGGCCAGGACGGGTCCGAAGATCTCCTCGCGGGCGATCGTCATCTCGGGCGTCACGTCGTCGAACACGGTGGGCTGGACGAAATAGCCCGGGCCGGCCTCCGTCGCGCGGCCGCCTCCCGAAACCACGCGGGCGCCCTCGGCCTTGCCTTTCTCGATGTAGCTCAGCACGATCTCCATCTGCTTTTCGCTCACGACCGCACCGATCCGGACGCCCTTCTCGAAAGGATCTCCGATCTTGAGCTTGCCGGCTCCGTCGGCGACCTGTGACACGAGCTCGTCGTGGGCCGATCCCTCAACCAGAAGCCGGCTCCCCGCCGCGCAGACCTCGCCCTTGCCGTAGAAGATCCCGTTGATGGCGCCCTTGGCGGCGAACGGGAGCTCGGCGTCGGCGAAGACGATGTTGGGGCTCTTGCCGCCCAGCTCGAGGATCACCCGCTTGAGCGTGTCGGCGGCCGTCTTCGCGACGTGCTTCCCGACCTCGGTCGAGCCCGTGAAGGCGATCTTGTCGACATCGGGGTGGGCGACCAGCGCCTCCCCGGCGGTCCGCCCGCTGCCGGGCACGACGTTGAGCGCGCCCGGCGGCAGACCGGCCTCGGCCGCGATCTCTCCCAGGACAAGCGCGGTCAGCGGCGTCTCGCTGGCCGGCTTCAGGATCACCGTGCAGCCCACCGCGAGCGCCGGCGCCACCTTCCACGAGGCCAGGTTGAGCGGGAAGTTCCAGGGCACGATCGCGCCCACCACCCCGATCGGCTCGCGCAACGTGTAGCCGAACTGGTTCGGGACCGACAGCGGGACCGTGCCGCCCTCGATCTTGGTCGTCCAGCCGGCGTAGTACTCGAACGTCTCGATCGTCATGTCGACGTCGATCCCGCTCTCGAACAAGGGCTTTCCGTTCTGCAGGGTCTCGACCCTGGCGAGCTCGTCCTTCCGCTCCTCCAGGATACGGGCGATGTCCCAGAGGATCCGGGCGCGCTTGCGGGGCGCCATGCGCCGCCACTCGTCGGACTCGAAGGTGCGGCGTGCCGATTCGACCGCCCGGTCCGCGTCCGCCTTGCCGCCTTCCGCGACCTCGGTCAGGACCTCGGCCCGGGCCGGGTTCACGACCTCGAAGGTGGCACCGCCCTCGGCTTCGACCCACTCGTTGTCGATGAAGAGCTTTCCAGGTGTGAGGATCTGGGGCAGGACGGTCGCGGCCATGGTCGTCTCGTTCATCTCATCCTTCCTTCGGTGGCGATCGAAGATTCACCCAGCTCTCGGCGCAGCTCCTCCACGCTGGAAGGCTCGACTGTGCCGCCCAGGGCGCGAGTCAGCGCGGCGAGCAGACGCTCCGCGTTCTTCGTCGAGCGCAGCAGCTGCAGGGACGCCTCCAGCCCCGCCAGCTCTTCCGCCGAGATGAGCGCCACCTCTCTTGGCTCCGCGACGCTCGATGATGACGGTCTCGCCGTCCCGGGTGACCTTGTCCAGCAGCTCCGCGAGGTTGGCGCGAGCCTGAGTGTAGGATATACGGATCGTCATGCTCATTCCTGTACAGAAATGCTATACTTCGTCTGGCTAGGCGCGATTGGGAAGGACGTTCCAGCTCCTTTTCGTGAGGAGCCGTTCGTCCTCGGTGACAAGGGTGAGCTCGTAGACCTCCGCCGTGGCGGCGAGAAAACGGTCGGCCGGATCGCGATGGGGAAGATCGACCGTCCGACTCCGAATCGCCACCTCATTGTTGAGCGTCGCCTCCTTCATCGGGGTGGCTGCGAGCGCCTCCCGGATCCAGAGTGGCGGTTGGACGTCCACCTCAATCTTTCCCCGCTCGATCAGCAGGAGCGCCTCCCAGACGCTGACCGGACTGAGCCACAGCTCGTTCTCTGGGGACCGCAGGGCTTCGCCCACCTGGGGCTTGATGCGTTCCGGGTGAAGGTGGCCCCAGATCCAGACGTGTGTGTCGAGGAGGAGCTTCAGTCCCGGAGGACCTCCCACTCCTCGGGCTCGGCTGCAGGCGCGATGATGTCTCCGACGACGCGTCCGCGACCTCGCATGGAGCCCAGCCAATCATTCATGGGGCGGTCGGGCGTAGGGGGCACGACCTCGGCGACCGGCTTGCCGTGCTTCGTGACGACGACCGGCTTGCCGGTCCGGCGGACGCGTTCGAGGACTGCCAGGCAGGTGGCCTTGAACTTGGAGATCGCGATCGTCTCCTTCTCCGTGAGCATCTGAGAATTGTACCATAGTCATCGACTATGGTCAATATCTTAGGAGGTGACTTCCCCCGTGCTTGCACCGGTGCCGGATCCCGGCGCAGTCCCGCTACTTCCCCGCGAACTGGGGCTTGCGCTTCTCGACGTAGGCGGTGAGCCCTTCCTTGGCGTCCTGGCTCGCGAAGAGCTTGGCCTGAAGCTCGCGCTCGATGGCGAGCCCCTGCTCGAGCGCCACCTCGGCACCCGACTGGCAGGAGCGCTTGATATGCCCGACCGCCATGGCCGCCTTCCCCGGGGTCGTGAACTGGCGGGAGAAAGTCTTGACCTCCTCCATGAAGGCCTCGGTCGAATCGGCCTCGATCACCCGGTTCACGATGCCCAGGGGGACGGCCTCGTCCATCTCCATGTTCGAGCCCGTGGCCATGAGCTCGATCGCCCTGGACTTCCCGACCAGACGTGTCAAGCGCTGCGTGCCACCCGTGCCGGGCAGGACGCCCAGCGTCACCTCGGGGAGGCCGATCTTCCCCGCCCCCTTCCGGGCGATCCGAAGGTCGGCCGCCATCGCGACCTCGAGCCCGCCGCCCACCGTGTGACCGTTCAGCGCGGCGATCACGAGCTTCGGCGTGTGCTCGAACCGCGACAGGGTCTCGTTGGCGTGCAGGCAGAAGTAGTATTTCCAGGTGGGGTCGCTCTTCGACAGCATGTCGATGTTGGCGCCCGCGCAGAAGAACTTGTCCCCCGCGCCGCGGATCACGATCACCTGGACCTCCTCGTCGAAGCGGGCGTCCAGGATCGCCTCGTCGAGCTGCCGCATCATTTCGTGGGTGTAGGTGTTGGCGGGCGGATCGTCGAGCGTGAAGACAGCGATCCCGTCCTCCTTCTCCACCGACACCAGCGTCTTCTCGGCTACGGCCTGCTCGGCCATCTCGTACCTCCGTCTGCGTGTGGGGAATGCATCTTCACGTGAAAGCGGGGATCCCGGTGATGTCCTGTCCCAGCACCAGCGTATGGATGTCGTGGGTCCCCTCGTAGGTGAACACTGACTCGATGTTGCACATGTGGCGCATGACCTGGTACTCGCTGTGGACGCCGTTGGCGCCCAGCGTCCAGCGAGCGGAGGCGGCCACCTCGCGGGCCACCATCACGTTGTGGCGCTTGGCCATCGAGACCTGGGTATGCTTGAGCTTGCCGGCGTCCTTGAGGCGCCCCAGCCGATAGGCGAGGAGCTGCCCCAGCGTGATCGACTCCAGCATCTCGACCAGCCGTTGCTGGACGATCTGGAAGGAGGCGATCGGCTTGTCGAACTGGATCCGCTCCTTCGAGTACCGTACGGCCTCCTCGTAGCACGCCATCGCCGAACCGATCGCTCCCCAGGCAATCCCGTAACGGGCCTGGTTCAGGCACGAGAGCGGGCTCTTGAGCCCGTCCGATTCGGGCAGGATCGCGTCCTCCGGGAGTTCGACAGCGTTGAACACGAGCTCGGAGGTGTCGGAGGCCCGGAGCGAGTGCTTGCCGTGCATTTGCTTGGTCGAATAGCCCGGCGTGCCCTTCTCGACGAGAAAGCCGCGAATCCCGTCCCCGGTCTGCGCCCACACGACCGCCACGTCGGCCATCGAGCCGTTGGTAATCCACATCTTGGAGCCGTTCAGGACCCAGCCGTCCCCGTTCCTCTCGGCGCGGGTGGCCATCCCGGCGGGGTTCGAGCCGTAGTCGGCCTCGGTGAGCCCGAAGCACCCGATCGCCTCGCCCTTCGCCATGGCGGGGAGCCACCTCCGCTTCTGCTCCTCCGAGCCGAAGGCGAAGATCGGGTACATGACGAGCGCCCCCTGGACAGAGACGAAGGAGCGGATCCCGCTGTCGCCGCGCTCGAGCTCCTGCATGATGAGCCCATAGGCGACGTTGTTCATCCCCGCGCACCCGTACTCCTCCGGAAGGTTGGCGCCCAGGACGCCGAGCTCGGCGAGGCCGGGGGTCAGCTCCTTCGGGAAGTGGCCGTCCAAGTAGGCCTCCTCGATGACCGGCAGGACCCGCTCGTCGACGAAGCGCCGCACCGTGTCGCGCGCCATCCGCTCCTCGGTCGAGAGCTCGCCCTCCAGATCCATGTAGTCGACGCCCTTGAAAGCCATGGATGCGCTATGCCTCCTCGACCCCGACCGCGATCTCGTCCAGCGCGCGCAGGACCGCTTCGGTGAAGTCCTCGGTGGTCGAGTGACCCCCGAGGTCGCGCGTGCGCGAGGCGCCGGTCTGGTGGACCCCCTGCACGGCGCTTCGCACCCGCCGGCCCGCTTCGGCCTGCCCGATGTGATCGCACAGCCTCGCGGCCGCCAGCATGAGCGCGGTCGGGTTGGCGAGCCCGCGGCCGGCGATGTCGGGAGCCGAGCCATGGACCGCCTCGAACATGGCGATCCCGTCACCGATGTTGGCCGCCGGCGCCATGCCGAGCCCGCCCACGAGCCCCGCACAAAGATCCGACAAGATGTCACCGAACATGTTGGTGGTGACGATGGTGTCGAACTGGTGCGGTTCGATCACGAGCTGCATCGCCATGTTGTCGATGATGCGGTCATCGAAGGTGACGTCCGGATACTCGCCGGCCATCCCCCGGCCGACCTCGAGGAACAGGCCGCTCGTGAACTTGAGGATGTTCGCCTTGTGGACGAGGGTCAGGTGTCGGTCGGGCCTGCTCCGGGCCAGCTCGAACGCGTAGCGGATCACCCGCGCCGAGGCGTCCCGGGTCACGATCGTGATCGATTCGGCCGCGCTCTTCTTCGTGTCGATGTAGTGCTCGATCCCGACGTAGAGGCCCTCGGTGTTCTCCCGGACCACCACCAGGTCGACGTCCTCGTAGCGCATGCCGGGGACCAGCGTCTTCGCCGGCCGGACGTTGGCGAAGAGATCGAGCTCCTTGCGGATGGCCACGTTCACGCTGCGGAAGCCGGAGCCGACGGGGGTCGTCAGCGGCCCCTTGAGGGCGATCTTCGTGCGACGCATCGAGTCGAGCGTTTCGTCGGGGAGGGCGGGCCTGCCCTGCTCGATCGCCGTGACACCGGCGACCCGCTCGTCCCAGGCGATCTCGGCGCCGGCCGAGTCGAGGACGCGCAGGGCGGCGTCCACCACTTCGGGGCCGATCCCGTCGCCGCGGATGAGGGTGACCATGGTGGGCATTTCTTGAATCTACTCGGGGGTCCGGAGGCCGGCATTGACGTGAGGTGTTCCCGTTTGCCCGATTGCCCCTCCGGGCGCCATCTTGGTGCGATCGAGCAGGCGAAGGAGTTCGCCGGAACCGCCCGGAACCAGCGGGCTGATGACTCCTGGGGCCCCCGAAGCAGGGTCACAGGAGTGTCGTTTTTTCCGGGAGCGACGATGGGAGAGCGGACGGTCATCCTGGCGATCGCGGCCGGCGGAGCTCTGGGCGCGGTCCTGCGCTACCTCCTCTCGGGCTGGGTCCAGGCCCTAGGGGGCGCGCGTTTCCCCTGGGGCACACTGGGCGTGAATGTGCTCGGCTCGTTCCTGCTCGGGCTTCTGATGGCGTCGATTCTCGATCATGCCGCGACCGGTCCCCTCGCCCGCGCCTTCTGGGCGATCGGCCTTCTGGGCGGGTTCACGACCTACTCCACGTTCTCCTACGAGACGATCGTGTTGATCTCGGACGGCGACTGGACGGCGGGTGGAGCCAACATGGCCGCCAACCTGGTGCTCGGATTGGGCGCGGCTCTCGTTGGCCTGCGCCTGGGCTCCCTGTGAGGATCCGATGAAGATCGAGGGCGAGGGCAAGCTGGTCCGGATCTTCATCGGGGAGAGCGATCAATGGGAGGGCCGGCCGCTCTACGAGGCGATCGTCCACCGGGTCCGGGAAGCGGGTGGTGCGGGGGTGACCGTGTTGCGCGGGATCGAGGGGTTCGGCGCCCACAGCCGGATCCACACCGCGCGGATCCTGCGGCTATCCCAGGACCTCCCCATCGTGATCGAGATCGTCGATTCTGCGGAATCTATCGACTCTCTGCTTCCCCAGATCGACCCTATGATCGAAGAGGGGCTCATCACGATCGAGCGCGTTCACGTTCTCAAGTACGAGGCGGGTGGGAAGCGCGGGTAAAGGGAGCCCTCGACGGCACTCCCCCGGGGCTAGTCGAACGTGGCCTGCAGGAAGGCGGCGACCGCCCCCAGACCTCCACGGTCGGCGGGCGGCGGTGGCAGGGGCGGCAGGTTCGCGAGCAGGACGTCGGACTGGGGCACCGGCTCGGTACCCTCGACGTAGCGATCGAAGAAGCGCTCCAGACCGCCCTCCACGAGAACGGCGGCGCGGCGCGCGATCTCCTCGTCCGTCCAGCGGACGTGGCCCCACGTCGTGCGGGCGTTCATCTCCCGCCACAGGGCCGCGATGTCGATCTCCCCGCCCGTCCGGAGACGCAGCTCCCGGTCGAGCGAGAGACCCACGAGGGCGCCCTTGCGATAGGACAGGTAGCCGTCGCTGGTCCCGAAGGGCTTCGCCTCGAGCTGCTCCTCGGCGAATGTCCACCGACCGTGGTGGGGGTTCCTGCGATAGGCGGCATCGATCTCGGCGAGCTGCGCGGTGAAGGTCTCCTCGGTGATGAGTCCCGCCTCGCGGGCCGTCCTGAGGGCCAGATAGTCGTTTACGCCCTCCTGGAACCACGCCGGCGCGTCGAACTGCTGCCAGAGGTGGACGATCTCATGAGCCAGGAGCCGCGCGGTCGGCGGCTGGCCGTCGTTCCAGTGGACGAAGCCCACCGCGCGCGGGCCGTTGCGGTTGCCGCTCGTCACCGGAAATCGAGCGGGAGCGACCATAACCGCGAGCTGCTGGACGGGCGGCGCACCCAGCCGTCGCCTGGCGGCGCAGACCAGAGCCCCGACGTCCTGCCCCATGTCCTCGGGGGCGAACTCCCATTCCCCGGCGATCCCGAGCTCGATGGCGATCCCGCAGGCGTACAGGTCCCGCCGCTCGATCTCGCCCGCCAGGATATCGGACTTGACCAGCGTGCGCGTACCGTAGAAGGAGGAGCGATCGGGCCAGCCCGTCACCAGCTCCCACTCGGCCGGCAGCTCCCAGCGGACGCGAATCGGGGCGTGCTGCGCGGTCTGGCTCGGCATGACGGGGAGCAGGAACAGCGCCTCGGCCGGCGCGTAGAGGAGATCCCGGTCGAGGCCGACGCTCCAGGCATTGAGGGGTCGCTCCGCGGTGATCGGCAGGCGATAGGTGATCTGGATCGGGTCCTGCCAACCCTCGACGGGTGGCTCATAGGTCCAGCGGGGCGAGCCGTCGACCAGGTCCCAGCGCACATGGCGCACGCCCTCGATCTCCGGATCCTGGGTCAGGAGCCCGACCAGCGGTCGGTGGCTCGGGCGCTCGAGGACCAGCGCCTCGCCCTGGTAGCCGTGGACCGTCAGCATGACGTCGATGGCCCCGCTCGAGGGGTCGGGCCGCACCGTGTAGCGGAGCTCGCAGCACGGCACGTCCCCCGGCAGGGTCGTGGCCAGCGGGGCCAGGGCCGCCGCCAGCAGCGCAATTCGTAGCAGCCGTATCATGTCTCCAGCAGCTAATACGCAATCGGCGGGCCGTTTGTTCTAGGCCGTCACGGGAGAGCGATCGTCAGCGATTCGCCCCCGGAACGCCAAATCCCCATCGGAGTTCCGAGGCGACCGTCGGTTTTCTGAGAGTGCTGGGGTCAGCGCGAGGTGGCTCGCTCTCCATGGACGAGCGCCTCGATCTCCTCATCCGAGAGCGTGTGGTCCGAGCGCTTGGCGTGGTCGAAGATGCGGTCGATGAGGGCCTCGTCGGCCTCGATCCCCCGCGACTCCAGCCAGTAGATCACGTTGGAGCGGCCCGACATGTGACCGATCTCGATCGCCTGGCGGCGACCGACCAGGCCGGCCGGGACCCCGGAGTAGATGCGGTCGGCGAGCCAGGCATCCCCCTTCCGCTGGGCCTTGATGACCGCCGCCGCATGGACGCCGGTCCCGGTCCGGAAGGCATCCTCGCCGACGACCGGATAGTTAGGCGGCAACGGCACCCCGGTCGCCTCGGCGATCAGCCGGCAGTACTCGGGGAGCGGCGACAGGTCGGTGTCGATCCAGCCCAGCAGGTTCAGGTTGACGAGAAGCAGGTCCATCTCGGCGTTGCCAATCCGCTCGCCGATGCCGAGCCCGGTGCCGTGCACCCGGTCGGCCCCGGCTACGATGGCAGCCAGCGCGTTGGCGAGCCCGAAGCCGCGGTCGCGGTGGCCGTGCCAGTCGACCTTGACGTCGGCGCCGGTCCCCGCGACCAGCCGCCTGGCCCAGCGGACCAGGTTCCGTGCGCCGTCCGGCGTCGCGTGCCCCACCGTGTCGGCCAGGCAGATGCGACTCGCGCCCGCCTCGATCGCGGTCGTGTACAGCTTCTCGAGGGTTTCCGGGCGGGCGCGGGTCGTGTCCTCGGTCACGTACATCACGGGAAGCCCCAGACCCACCGCATACGAGACCGCGTCCTCGCTGGTCCTCCGGATCCAGTCGACGTCCCAGCCTTCGGCGTACTGCCGGATGGGTGACGAGCCGATGAACGTGCAGCATTCGACGGCGAGCCCGACCTCCTGGCTGATAGCGGCTACCGGATCGATGTCGTTCCGGTGGGTGCGGGCCGCGCAGTTGGCGCCGATCGAGAGCCCGCCCTCGACGATCTCCCTGGCCAGGCGCGTCACGTCGGCCACCGCCCGGGGTCCCGCGCCGGGAAGCCCGATATTGGCGGTGTGGATCCCCAGCCGGTCCATCAGATGCAGGATCTCGATCTTGGTCTCGATCGAGGGATCGACGACCGACGGCGACTGGAGGCCGTCCCGGAGCGTCTCGTCGTCGAACTGGATCGGCTGGGCGGGCCGCACGAGGTCGCCCGCCTCGAGGTTCCAGTCGTGGATAAGCTCGGAGATGTCGAAGTCGGGCATGGTCGGCTCCTCGGGCCTCGAGGATGGAGGATCGAGGCCAAGTCTAGCGGGTGCGTGGACGAGGGCAACGACGCGCGGTGGGTGCCAGGCGGTCCCTTCTCCCTCATCTTGATCGGCGTGAACGATCTGCCATCTCCGCCCGGCCCGCGTGGACTTCCCCTGCTCGGCTGCGCGCTCGACTTCCGGCGCGACCCGCTCGGGTTCTTCACCCTGGTCGCCCGGCAGTGGGGAGACATCGCCTCCTTCCGACTGGGACTCCTGCGCTGCTGCCTGGTCAACCGTCCCGACCTGATCGAGAAGATCTTCACGGAGCGGGACGACGATATGCTGAAGCCATGGGACGAGCGGCAGCTCGGGGTCGCGCTGGGCCTGGGTCTCCTGACCGGAAGCGGGGAGCGCTGGCGCCGGCAGCGCCGGCTGGTCGAGCCGGCATTCCGGGGTGAGCGGCTGCTGGGCTATGCGGGGGTCATGCGACGGATCGCCGGGGAGGCCGCCGAGCGCTGGCAACCGGGCCAGGAGATCGACGTCCACGCGGAGCTCCAGCGGATCACGCTGGCGATCGTCGGGGAGACGCTGTTCGGCGCCGACCTCACCCCACGCGCCGCGGTCTCGGCCCGGGCCTTCGAGACCCTGACCGACCGCTTCGAGCGCTTGCTGACGGGATGGCTCCCGATCCCGCTCGCGGCACGATCACCCGGGAACGCCCGTCTCCACCAGGCCGTCCGGGAGCTCCACGCGATCGCCGGGGACATCGTGGAGGCGCGGCGCGCTTCGGACCTGCCGGGCGACGACCTGCTGGGCTTGCTCCTGGAGGCAGGCGACGAGACGGGGGGCGGGCTGGACGACCGCGAGATCCGCGAGATCGTGATCACGCTGATCGCCGCGGGTCACGAGACCACCGCGCTGGCGCTGGCCTGGTCTCTCCATCTCATCGGAACCCATCCGGACGTCGATGATTGCCTGGCGGATGAATCCCGCGCCGAGCCCCACACCGACCCCGGGCGGCGGCTTCCCTTCGCCCGCCAGGTGGTCCGCGAGTCCTTGCGGCTCTATCCGCCAGCATGGGGGATCGGACGCGAGACGACCCGCCCGCTCGAGCTCGGCGGCCATCGGATCGCCGCCGGGACCCAGATCTACGTCGCGCCATGGGTGATCCACCGGGACCCGCGCTGGTTCCCGGAGCCCGAACGGTTCGATCCCGAACGCTGGGCCGACGGGGCGGCGGCGGTTTCGGCGCGGGCCTGGATCCCCTTCGGCGCGGGCCCCCGCGGCTGCGTGGGGAACGGCTTCGCGATGCTCGAGGCCCCGCTCGTCCTCTCCACGCTGCTCCGCCGCTGGCGGTTCGTCCCCGTCGCGGGATACCCCATCGAGCTCCAGCCCGCGATCACGCTGCGACCGAGGAACGGCCTGCGTATGATTCTTGCCCCGCGCTGAGGCTCAACCCGGAGGTTCTCGTGCAACGCCTGATGGACGCCCTGAAGCCACACCTGTCCGGTCGGACGCGGCGCCGGATCGTGAGGAGTCGACACGCCGTGCGCCAGTCAACCTCGGGAATGCGCATGCTGCCGGACTTTCTCGTGATCGGTGCCATGCGGAGCGGGACGAGCTCGTTCTACAAGTATCTAGGTTATCACCCGTGCATCGCACCCTCGCTGCGCAAGGAGACGCAGTATTTCAGCCGCTTTTACGACAAGGGAGAGAGCTGGTACCGCTCCCACTTCCCGCTCGCTGCCCGCAGGACCACCTGGCGCGCGCTCGGCAAGACTCTGATCTCTTTCGAGGCGACACCGGACTACATCTTTCACCCGCATGCGGCGCAACGCGCCCGTCAGCTGCTACCGAATGCCCGAATCATCCTGCTGGTGCGGGACCCGGTGACGCGGGCGTTCTCCCACTACCAGCATGTCACCCGGCATGGGTGGGAGAAACTGGACTTTGCTGCAGCATTGGACAGCGAGGAAAGGCGCATCGGGGAGGACCGCAAGCGGATGGAGTCGGATCCGGGCTACTGGGGTTTCAGCTATCACGCGTTCTCCTATGTCGCCCGCGGCCTTTACGCACAACAGCTGAGTCGGTGGTTCCAGGAGTTCCCGCGCGAGCGCTTCCTCGTGCTCCCCAGCGAGCACTTGTGGAGTGATCCCGGGGGCTTCTACGACCGCGTGCTGAACTTCCTGGATCTGCCGTCGTGGCGACCACGGTTCCTGAACTACAGCTACCTCGATGAGCGACCCGCGGTTACGCCTCTCGATCCGGCCATCCGTCAGCGCCTGGCAGAGACGTTTCGTGGCCCGAACAAGCGGTTGTTCGCCATGCTCGGCACGGACTTGGGCTGGAACGAACCTGGCGGGTGAGGCAGACGGCGTCGCGACTCGCCGCACGCCCTTTAAACCCTCAGAACCGAATACGCTTTTCTCAACTAGGGTCCGATGTCGGTTCGGCGAGCCAGATACCATCGATCGCTGACGGCAGGTCCGGCCTGCGGTCGCGCGATCGTGCTCCCTTCATCGGATCGATCCCGCGGATCTCTCCGTGACGGGGGGGTGATCGCGGACATTAGGAGGGGCGTACTTCATCGACACGGAGCTCGATCTGCCGCTCTACTCCATTCCGCCCCTTGGATGCATCTGTGGCTTCAGCGTGACCGCCTCTCCGGTCGAGGACGTCTTCTACTTTCTGCGATCGGACGGCCTGGTCCAGAAGATCGCGATCGAGGACTAGCCCACCCCCTCGGCGATCTCTGCCGCCTCCCTCTCGAGTAGATTCTTGCGATGCAAGGCCACTCCTCCGG
>JBOHRW010000062.1:0-13070 GCA_050732935.1 Gemmatimonadota bacterium | reverse complement strand
GGTTTCTCCGACCGCAACGCAGCCTGGCAGGTCCGGCACATGAGCTCCCCAACTTGTCGCACCTCGCTCCACCACCACCATGTATCGCAGCATTCACCACTCCCGGCCTTCTTCAGGCCTGCCTGCTTCAGTATCGCGTTCAACGTGCCGGGTGGCACGTCCAAGCTCGGTTTCCCAGCCACTGTCACTGTACCCGGCTTGTTCGCGTTCTTGTACTACCGGTGGCTACCGCGGGGCCTCGCCAGCCGCCATCCATCCTGCTCGAGGAGCCGGATCAATTCGCCGACCTTCATTCAGCGCCTCGTGTCAGGTCCCGCTGTCCGCCTAACGCTCGGCATCAGATGCGGCGCGAAGCGTCGTCAACCGCATGCCGTTGTTAGCAACTGTGCGCGAGTTCGGCATCCGAAGCGAGGGTCGCGGGGTTCCATGAGGCACCGTCTCGGACCATCGCATTGAGGATCACGAGCAGTTTCCTTGTGCAGGCGGTCAGAGCGACTTTCGGGGGCTTCCCGCGCTCTCTGAGCCTTTCATAGAACTCGCGGATCACGGGGTTCCGCTGACTTGCAGTCAGGGCCGCCATGTACAGCGCCACGCGTACGGACCGACGACCTCCCCAAACCATTCGCTTGCCCCTCAACGTGCCCGAGTCCCGGTTCAGCGGTGCGACGCCGGCCAGCGCCGCGATCTGTCTCCGACTCAGGTGTCCGAGCTCGGGCAGCTCCCCGATCAACGTACGCGAGACGACCGGACCGATCCCAGGCACGCTCCGAAGCAGATCCTCCTTCGTGCGCCACACCGGGCTCTCCTTGATCCGGCGCTCGAGGTCGGAGTCCACGCCCTTGAGCTGCCGCTTGAGCCACTCGATGTGCTGCCGGATCCCCCTTCGCCACCGCCTTGGGCGCCATCTTGAGCCGGTTCTTCTCCGCCACCAACATCTCGATCAGCTGGCGGCGACGGGCCAGAAGGGCAGTCAGCTCCTGGGCCTCCTCATCCGGCAGGGCCCGCACCTCGGGCCGCACGCGCTCGGCGAAAAGCGCGAGCACCCTCGCATCGATGCGGTCCGTCTTGGCGAGCTGACCCGTGGCCCGTCCAACGTACCTGCCGCGGGTTCGCCACCACCACCGGGAGCCCAGACTCGGCCAGCGCCGCGACCGCCGCCGTCTCGTGCCCTCCGGTCGCTTCCAGGACCACCAGCGTGGGCGCCCGCTGGCTCAACGTTGCGAGAAGCGTCTCGATCCCAGACGCGTCATTGGCGACCGTCCACGCCTCTCCTCCCACGGCCACCTCAAGCTCCGACTTGGAGACATCGATCCCTACGTAGGCGGAAGACTCCGACATCGCTCGCTCCTGATCGCCGGGGGAATGATCGTGCGCCGTCCTACCTTGCAGATCCGGGCTCCCATGGCCCCAACAACTGTTCGGACTCGTCACGATCTCATAGGAGACGGCGCCCCGGCTAACAATCGGTCTCCAAGACCTCAGGCGCGACGGGCTACCGCCTCCGCGGTCTGCTGAAAACTACCCTACTCCTCGTCATACAAGGCCATAACGGCCGCTATGCTCAACGAGCTTGGCGCGGTTGGAAGGGTGATGATGAGATCTATGTGCCCTGGCGGCAGACAGGCTAACAGAAGCTAGAGGCGACGGATCGCTCTTGTCACGGCCGTTGCATACGCAACGCCCCCGCCAACCCGGCTTCCCCGGATGCGCCCCCTTTCGGCTGTTCGGGTTTGGGACTTGGCGCAGGACTAGCGGATGTTCAATCCGTCGACCGTTCCACTAAGCTGGAAGAGTGGATCTCCTTCACGGGAATCCGCCTAGACGCCATCCCGAAGTCGGTGCACGATCCGGTGCACGTCGCCGAACTCACCTCGGCGGCGATCGTGCAAGTTGTTGACTGTGAATGACTTGAATGGTGGGCGGCAGAGGACTCGAACCTCTGACCTCCTGCATGTCAAGCAGGCACTCTAACCAGCTGAGCTAGCCGCCCACACGAGGATCGGAAGGGAGTTCAAAGCTACCGCCAGCAATGGGGCCCGACAACGGGCACGGAACGTGCTTCAAGCCGTCCATCGATGGTGAATCCGTTGCAACCCACGACGGGCTGCATCGCCTGCGGGGAGAAGGCCACCCGACCCCTCTTCGAGAAAGCCGGACACAGCTACGTCGCCTGCACCGGCTGCGGGCTCGGCCGGCTCGATCCGCTGCCATCCGGCGACGGCCTCGAAGCGCTCTTCGGGGACGGTTACTTCACCGGCTCGGTCACGGGCGGTTACGACGACTACGCCGGGGACGAGGCCCTTCACCGGGACAATGCCCGTGACAGGCTGGCACTTCTGGAGCGGCACGGCGCGAGGCCCCCGGGGTCATTCCTCGACATCGGATGCGCGCACGGCTTCCTGCTCGCCGAGGCGCGGGACTCGGGGTGGAATGTCGCCGGTGTGGAGGTCGCCGCCGGCGCACGAGCCCACGCCGCGAAGCGCTTCCGTCTGGAGGTGTGGTCCGACCTGGACCCGCTCCCCGGGGAGCCCCGTTTCGACGCGATCGGGCTCTACCAGGTGCTCGAGCACCTGGCGCGACCCGACCTGGCGCTCGAAGCGGCCCGGGCGGCCATCCGGTCCGGAGGCCGGCTCGCCATCGAGACGTGGGATCGATCGAGCCGGGTCGCGCAGCTCCTGGATCACCGGTGGCAGCAGGTCTCGCCGCCGACGGTCGTCTGGCTGTTCGAGCGGCGCTCCCTCGAGCTCCTGCTCGATCGGCACGGCTGGGTGATCAGGTGGTACGGGGCCACGCGGAAGCGCGTGACCGTGCGTCAGGTAACGCGGCTCCTGGAAGCCGAGGTGCCGCACCTCGCCCGTCCGCTACGCATTGTCCTCGAAAAGCCCCGCCTGCGCCGGCTCTCCCTCCGGTACGGGCTAGGGGACCTGGTGACCGCGATAGCAGAGCCCGTATAGCGCCTGCCTGACATTTGACGTCACCTTTCAAAACCATATAGAATTCGAGGCCATTCGTCTGGCTGCGATCCTCGCGACGGGGCCATCCGACAACCCCTGCCTTCAGGAGACCAATCCGGCATGTCCAAGCAGGATGTACCCGTCCCGCCTGGCGGGGTCCGGGCACGCCAGCAGTGGGGTACGCGGATCGGCCTGATCCTGGCCATGGCCGGCAACGCGGTCGGTCTCGGCAATTTCCTCCGCTTCCCCGTCCAGGCCGTCGACAATGGCGGCGGCGCTTTCATGATCCCCTACTTCATCTCGCTCGTCCTGCTCGGTGTCCCGCTCATGTGGGTCGAGTGGTCGATCGGCCGCTATGGCGGCGTCCGCGGCCATGGCACGACCCCGGGCATGCTGAACGCGATATGGCGGAACCCGATCGCCAAGTACGTGGGAGCGGTCGGGATCTTGATACCGTTCGTGGTCATGGTCTACTACACCTATGTCGAGTCGTGGTCGCTCGGCTACTCCGTCTTGTCGCTGACCGGCGCCCTCGATCGGCCGCAGGGGATCGAAGAGATGAGCGGCTTCCTGCGCGCCTATCAGGGAGCGGAGCTCCACGCCACGGGGATGTTCGGTAACGTCGACATGGGAGCCTTCGTCTTTCCGACGATGGCGTACGGGTTCTTCCTGGTCACGATGGCGGCCAACCTCTATTTCCTCTACCGCGGCGTGAAGGGCGGGATCGAGAAGGTGGCGCTGTGGGGGCTGCCGGTGCTGTTCCTCTTCGCGGCGATCCTCGCGGTCCGGGTGCTGCTCCTCGGGACCCCTGATCATTCCCAGCCCGAGAACTCGGTCCTGAACGGCCTGGCCTTCATCTGGAACCCGGATCTATCGGCCCTCGGCGACCCGGCGGTCTGGCTCGCGGCCGCCGGACAGATCTTCTTCACGCTTTCCCTCGGCATCGGCTCGATCCACTGCTATGCCTCCTACCTCCGCAAGAACGATGACATCGCGCTCTCGGGGCTCTCCACGGCCGCCACCAACGAAACGGCCGAGGTCATCCTGGGCGGGACGATCGCGATCCCCGCGGCGGTCGCCTTCTTCGGCGTCGCGGCGACGACCCAGCTCGCAGCCGGCGGGGCATTCAATCTGGGCTTCGTGACCCTGCCCGTGATCTTCCAGCAGATCCCGGCGGGGGGCGTGTTCGGCGCGCTCTGGTTCTTCCTCCTCTTCATCGCCGGCATCACCTCCTCGCTGGCCATGGGCCAGGTCGTCGTCGCCTTCCTCGAGGACGAGTTCAAGATGTCCCGCGGGCGGGCGGTGGCCTGGCTCGCGATCGTTCTCTTCGTCTGCACCCAGCCGGTCGTGCTCTTCATCGAGCACGGCTACCTCGACCAGCTCGACTTCTGGGCCGGGACCTTCGGGCTCTTCGTCTTCGGCACGATCGAGATCATCCTCTTCTCGTGGGTGTTCGGCATCCGGCGGGGATGGGAGGAGATCAACCAGGGTGCCGACATCCGGATCCCGCGGATCTTCAAGTTCGTCCTGGCCTGGGTGACCCCGGTCCTGATGATCGGGATCCTCATCTACTGGAGCCTCCAGAACGCGATCGACACGGCGCTCATGCGCGGGATCGAGGAGAGCGCACGCCCGTTCGTCCTGGGGGCGCGGCTCTTCATAGTGGCGGTGCTGGTGGCGATCTGCGCGATGATCCGCGCCGCCTGGCGCCGGCATGGCGCGGTGGAGGGAGGTCGCGCATGACGATCGGTGGCTGGATCATGCTCGTGGCTGCCTGGGGACTGATCCTCGGCGTCACCGTCTGGTGCCTGGCGCGCGTGCTCGGAGGCGGGACGCGGTACGACCAGGATGAGCCGCCGGTCGTCCCGACCGCCTGAGGCCCGGGCCGGCTACCCCCGGCCGCCGGCGATCGCCGCGGACTCCGGGGCCGCCTTCAGCCGCAGCATCGCCCCGAGACCCGCCGCCGGGCCGGGCGCCAGGAGCGCGAACGCCCAACCCCACCCGGCCGCATCGCGGACTAAGGGCACCAGCCAAAGCGTCGCCACGGTGAGCGTGAAACCGATCGCCAGCTGGAGGGTCAGCGCCGTCCCCACATAGCGCTGGTCGGCGACCTCGGTCACCATCGTCGAGAACTGGGCCGAGTCGGCGACGACGGCGAAGCCCCAGACGAGCCCCACCCCCAGCACCAGGGCCGGTGAGGCGTCGACCAGCCAGCCGATCGAGAGCGCGCAGGCGCCCGAGATCGCCATCGACGCCCCGGTCGTTCGCGTCCTCCCCCAGCGGTCGCCGAGGACGCCTCCAGCGTAGCAGCCCGCGGCCCCGATCCCGATCACGCCGAACGTAGCGAACGCGGCCCACCGCCCGGCTTCAGCCCCAAATCCCTGCCCGGCGAGGACCGCACCGTAGAAGGCGGCGAACCACCCCCACATGGCGTAGAGCTCCCACATGTGGCCGAAGTAGCCCAAGGTCGCCAGGCGAACGCCGCGACTGGCGAACACACGTCCCGCCTGACGCGGGTCGAATTCGGCCCGCGGGAACGGGAAGGGTCCCTCGCGACCGGCCAGCTCGGCCAGCGCGCCGCCGGCGAGGGTCAGGACCGACGTGGTCACGATGACGACCCGCCAATCCAGCCCGCCCAGCCCGTTCACCAGATGCGGCGTCGCCGAGCCCAGCGTGAGCGCGCCCACGAGGACGCCGAGCGCGACCCCCCGTCCGTGCCGGAACCAGGTCGACATCGACTTGAGAGCGGGCGGATAGACGCCCGCCAGGAAGAAGCCCGTGGCCAGCCGGAGCAGGACAGCCGGCGCCCATCCGTCGGCCCCGAGCAGCAGCACGTTTGCCGCTGCGGCGCCGATCGCACCGAAGAGGACGAGCCGCCGCGGGGGCAGGATGTCGGCCAGGGTCAAGGACGCCGAGACGAGCGCCCCGGCCACGAACCCGATCTGGACGGCGATCGTGAGCCAGGCCTCGCCCGTCGCCGAGAGCGACCATCGCCCGGCGAGCTGCGGCAGGGCCGCGGTCGCCGAAAACCAGGTCGTCATGGCCAATAGCTCGGCGACGGCGAGAATCGCCAGCGCCGTCCAGCGGCCGGTAGGGTCGGCCGCCGGCCCTACAGTCCTAGGCATCCGAAGGCGGGCCATGTTCAGGGATCGCCTCCGGCACGAAGCTGCGCACGAAGTTGGCGAGCACCCGGCCCCCGAGCGGCGCCTCGGCGACGGCCGGCGCCCGCTCCACCAGATGGGCCCTGCGGTCGACGAAGTCGCGGGCGATCGGCGCGTCGACCTCGGGGTGGAACTGGACCGTCCGGCACGCCGGCCCGATCGCCAGCGACTGGAAGGGGCTGTGGTCGTTCCGGGCCAGCACGGTGGACCTGGGGGGCGACTCGACGACCTGGTCCTCGTGCGTCGTCTGAACCATGAAGCGGGATGGGAATCCGGCGAACAGAGGGTCGGACCGGCCCGCTTCGGTCAGCTCGACCTCCACCGTCCCCAGCTCCCACCCGGCGGGGTGCCGCTCGACCCGGCCCCCGAGGGCCGACGCCACCGCCTGATGCCCGTAGCAAACCCCGAGCAGCGGGACTTCCTCCTCCACCGCGCCCCGGACCCACTCGAGAAGCCGGTCGACCCGATCGTCGTCTTCCAGGACCGAGCCCCGCGCTCCGGTGATGATCCAGGCGTCGGCGGAATCGCAATCGGGAAGCCGGCTGTCCGGGCCGTGGACCCGCGTCCGGACCCTCGACCCGAGGGCTCGCGTGAACCACGCGTCATAGTCGCCGAAGCGCAGGATCATGTCGGCGTAGGTGGAGCCGGGCTTCAGGATGCCGACGGTGGGGGTCACGTCCCGGCGGCCGCCGGCTCGTGGGCCAGACGGAGCTGTCCGCAGGCGCCCTCGATGTCCATCCCCCGGCTTCGCCGGACGGTCACCGTGATCCCGCCCTCGCGCTGGAGGGCGTCCTTGAACGCGGCGGTCTCCCGCCCCCGTGGCCGACGATACGCCGCGCCCGGGATCGGGTTGTAGCGCATCAGGTTGATCTGGACCGGGAGATCCCGTGCCGCGTGGGCCAGCGCCGCGACGTCCTCGGGACGGTCGTTGACCCCCGGCAGGTGAACGACCTCGAAGGTGAAGCGCTTGCCCGTCGTCTCCGCCCACAGCCGGCACGCCGCCAGGACCTCGCGCAGGGGATGCCGGCGATTCAGCGGCACGATCTGGTCGCGCACCTCGTCGGTGGCGGCGTGGAGGGAGACCGCCAGCTTGACCTGCGGGTAACGCTCGCCCAGCTCCACGATGCGGGCTGGCACCCCGACCGTCGATACCGTGATCCGCCGGGCCCCGATGTCCAGCCCTTCCGGATCCATGAGCACGTCGAGCGCCGTGGTGAGGGCCTCCCAGTTCAGGAGCGGCTCCCCCATCCCCATGAAGACCACGTTCGCCCCCGGGTCCTCCCGGCCACGACGGGCCAGGAGCTGGCGGGCCTGGTCGACGATCTCCCCGGCGGTCAAGTCGCGCCGCCAGCCGAGCTTGCCGGTCGCGCAGAACGAGCACGCGAGCGCGCACCCGGCCTGACTCGAGAGGCAGAGGGTGTCGTGCGAACGGGTCGGGATCAGGACCGACTCCACGGCCTCCCCGTCCAGCAGCCGCCACAGGAGCTTGGTTGTTCCGTCCGCCGAGGAACGCGCCTCCTCGAGCGCGATCGACGGGAAGCGGAAGGCGCCCTCCAGGCGCTCCCGGAGGGCCAGGGGAAGCGTCGTCATGGCGGCCCACGAGCCGGCCAGATCGGCATAGATCGCGTGGACGACCTGGTCCGTCCGGTAGCCCGGCTGGCCGGCTTCGGCGAGCCAGGCGCCGACCCGTGCGCGGACCTCGGGGACGCGCCCGTCGAGGATCTCCGGCCGGGGATCGAGCCGCGCCATGCGCTCCGTCCGCCGCGATCCGCTCATCCGCTCCGACCGGCCGCGATTCCGGCGGCCAGATGCTCGCGGGCGGCGGCGATCCGCTCGACCACCAGCGGGCGTCCCATCAGCGCCATTGTCTCGAAGATCCCCGGGCTCACCCGCTCGCCCGTCAGGGCCACCCGCAGGGCCTGCATGACCTTCCCCGCCGATACGCCCCGCGCCTCGCAGAGCGCCCGCAGGTCCCGCTCCATCGCCTCCAGGTCGTCCAGGGCGTCGCGCCCCTCCACGAACTCGGCCGCGATCCCCAGGGCCTCGTGCGCCGCCGCCGGGTCCTTCCAGAACTTCCGGACCGCGTCCTCGCGGTACTCGACCGAGCCCGGGAAGAAGGGCCGACCCTGGCTGACCAGGTCCCGGAGCGTCCGCGAGCGGACCTTGACCAGGTCCATGAGGCTCGTGAACCACGGCCGCTCGACCTCCTCGGGCGACGTCACCCCTGCCTCCACGAAGAGGGGTCGCGCCAGCTCCGCCAGCTCCTCCCCGCCCATGCGGGAGAGATGCTGGCCGTTCAGCCACTCCAGCTTCTGGACATCGAAGATCGCGCTCTTGCCGGTGATCCGGTCCAGCGTGAAGAGCTCGACCAGCTCGCCTCGGTCGAGCACCTCCCGATCGTCTCCGGGGGACCACCCCAAGAGCGCCAGGAAGTTCACGAACGCGTCCGGGAGATAGCCCAGGTCGCGGTACGCGGTGACCGCGACCGCACCGTGGCGCTTGGACAGCTTGCGCTTGTCGGGCCCCAAGATCAGCGGCACGTGCACGAAGACGGGTACCGGCGCATCGAGCGCCCGGTAGAGCAGGATCTGCTTCGGCGTGTTCGAGATGTGGTCGTCCCCGCGGATTACGTGCGTGATGGCCATGTCCCGGTCGTCGACGGTCACCGCGAGATTGTAGACCGGAGCGCCGTCGGAGCGCAGGATGATGAAGTCGCCGATCGTCTCGTTGGCAAAGCGGGTCGGGCCGTGGACGACGTCCTCCCACGTGGTCTCCCCCGCCGGCACGCTGAAGCGCACCGTATGGGGCTCCCCCGCCGTCCGGCGCGCGCGAGCCGCCTCGGGGTCGATCGCCCGGCAGCGGCCGCTGTAGACATACGACTCCTTCCTGGCGATCGCTGCCTCGCGCTCCGCCGCCAGCTCCTCGGGGCTGCAGAAGCAGGCGTACGCGTGTCGCGACTCCAGCAGCTCCGTCGCCGCGGCCTGATGGCGCTCACGGAGACGCGACTGATAGTACGGCCCCTCGTCCCAGTCGATCCCGAGCCACGCCAGCCCTTCCAGGATGGCCTCGATCATCTCGCGGGTGGAGCGATCGAGATCGGTATCCTCGATGCGAAGGACCATCGTCCCCCCGGCGTGACGCGCCCACAGCCAGTTGAAGAGGGCCGTGCGCGCCCCACCCACGTGGAGGAATCCGGTCGGGCTGGGAGCGAAGCGGACCCGGACCGAGCCGTGGGAGTGGTCTGTCATTCGTTGACCCCTTCCTCCGAGGGTGAAATATTGCACGGGTGATCGAGCTCTTCGTCTTCGCCCTGCTCGCGCTGCACGGCCTGGCATGCACGACCATCCTGGCCCTTCTGCTCTGGCGGAGCGCCCGACAGCGGGACCTGGACCAGATGGTCGTCGTGCCGGAGAAGCTCGAGCCGCCGGATCTTCCCTATCCGGCCCTCGAGGGCCATCCCCCGGGAGAGATCTTCGCGATCATGGCCGAGTGCTTCCCCAGGGGCTACGAGACGTACGTCACCGCCCGGCTTTCGGCCGCCGAGCAGCGTGAGCTGTGGACCATGTGCTGCGCCGTCCACGACGCCCGCGCCGAGATCGAGGAGCTCTGCTCCTGAAGTGTACTGTTCGGGTGGTTGCCGGTCAGTAGTTGGCGGAGAGGGAGGGATTCGAACCCTCGATACGGGGATTACCCGTATAACACCTTAGCAGGGTGCCGCCTTCGACCGCTCGGCCACCTCTCCGCTCTACACTCCTGACCGCGTTGCTCGGGCCGGCCTGGAGGCTCGAAAAACTACCTTCCCTGCTGGCAGCGTGTCAAAAAGCGTGACGCGCGCGGCCATTCCCTCACCACTGGCCATCCCCCTCACCAGGGGCCGAATGGCGGAGGGGGTGGGATTCGAACCCACGATGGAGCTTTCACCCCATGCCGGTTTTCAAGACCGGTGCCTTCGACCGCTCGGCCACCCCTCCACCGCGAAAGATAACGGTTGAGGGAACCCAGTCCCAAGAGTCGCTGTGTCATTCCAATGGTAGCGAGGAGTTTTGTTGACATAGAGCGGGCAAAGAGAAAGCATGAGGCACCAACCCACCTGCAAGTGAAGGAGGTGCCCCATGCTTCCAGTGGAGACGGAGCTCCACCTGCGTATGAACGTAATGGGCGCGGGCGTGGAGATCAACGATCTGGCGATCTGGGCGGCGGAGGTGAAGCACGAGCTGTCGTGCCAGGTGGTCACGGCCGTGCTGATGGCGGTCCAGGAGCAGCATCTGGAGCGGGTCTTCACCGGCGAAGCGGAGCTGGTGTGTACGGGCTGCGGCGTGGTCCACACGGGATCGGGCTCGGTTCTGCGGCGCGGGTCGCGAAGACGGAAGCTGCGGACGAGCAGTGGCGAGATCATCTTCGAACTCCGCCAGGTGACGTGTTCGACGTGCCGCAAGACGTGGAGCCCGTATCTGGAGTTGTTGGGTGTGGCTCCTCGTCAGCGGGTTCTCGAGGAACTCGAGCGGCGGCTGGTGGACTGGGTGACCGAGCTGAGCTACGGCCAGACGGTTCGACTCGGGGCGGCGTGGCTCGGGGCGACGCTCTCGAAGCGGCGTTTGCATAGCGCCGTGCAGCGCCATGGCGCCCGGGTGCGCTTCACCGCGGCCGAGCCGACCGCCGTGCTGGTGGCCGACGGGACGATGGTGGCCTCTGGCGAGAAGAGGTGGGGAGGAGATGACATCAGCGTGGTCTTCCAGGTGATCGGCCGTACGCGTGAGGGTCGTCGGCCGCGGGCGATCAAGCGGGTGGTGGGCTTCGGATCCGGCGCGGGCCACTGGCAGGAGACCCTGGCCACGACCTCGCAACCAAAGCTGGTGGTCACCGATCGCGAGCGCGGGTTGCACCGGCTGGTGAGCGAGCGCTTCCCGCGAGCGCGACACCAGCAGTGTGAGTGGCATCTGGCGCACGGGCTGAGCTATGCCCTGTGGCGCGACGGTGTAGCGGTGAAACCGCGAAGGCAGCTCTCCAGCCAGCTCACCACCATCCTGAAACTCGAGCCGGCCCCGGCGGCCGCGGCGTACCAGCGCTTGTTGGGTCGCCTCGGAGCCTGTCCCAAGGCCCGAGCGTTCCTCGAGAACTCGGCCCCCTACGTGCTCTATCCCACACCCTCCCAAGAGCGCACGACAGCGCTCGCCGAGCGCGAGATGCGGGAGCTCAATCGTCGAACCGACGTCGGTGTGCGCTGGTCCCTCAGTGGCGTGTCGAACCTCTTGCGTCTGCGGCTCGCCCAGCGTCACAACCCGGACGACTACGAGAGGATCTGGACTTCCACTCAGAGAGTCGAATGCAACCTGGTGCCTCAGACCCGATGTCAACGAAACTCCTCGCTACCAATCTGAATGAATTAGTATTTCATTAGTACTTGAGCCCCGGAGAACCATGCGCCTGCCTCTCTCGCCATCCTAAGTCGAGGGACTCCTACGCCCCTCGGTGGGATTCAACCACCGCCAGCTCGCCCTTCTCGGTAACGCTCTGCGTCATCCCGGAGCGCGCTATACGATCGGGTCCCACCAAACGAGTCACGATGTCGTCTATCAGACGGCGAGGACCGATCTCCGGGGGCTGGCCGACCGCGGGCTCCTGATAAAACGCCGGGTGGGAAGACGGTATGTGTATCTGCAGGCGCTCGGGGCCTGAGGGTAAAGCATGACGCGAGCACGATCACCGGGATGCGGAAGGCCGCGCTGGAGCTCGACCGATCCCAGGACGCCGAGCAGATCAGCTGTTACGGACCGCGATCGCCTCGAGCTCCTGCGCCTCTTCCCGCCCGGCGAAGAAGAGGTCCCAACGCTGCTGGAGGTTCATCCAGAAGCCTGCCGTCGTCCCCAGGTATCTGGACAGCCGCAGGGCGGTGCTCGCGGTGACCCCGCGCCGGCCGTTCACGATCTCGTTTACCCTCTGGTACGGGACACCGATCGCATCGGCCAGCTCGCGCTGGGTCAGCCCCATCGGCTCGAGGAACTCCTTGAGCAACATCTGGCCCGGATGGGTGGGTGCGCGGTGACTCGGAATGCGGATTACTT
Source organism: Gemmatimonadota bacterium (assembly GCA_050732935.1). GTDB lineage: Bacteria > Gemmatimonadota > Gemmatimonadetes > JACCXV01 > JAHWKZ01 > DASRVA01. The sequence continues at coordinate 893 of JBOHRW010000062.1, read as the reverse complement.
GCTCGCTCCTAATGATAATCGACGGTCTCGACGTCACGCGGTCCGGTGCCGGTCCATTCGAAGCGGATCCGATACCGGTCGTTGATTCGAATGCTGTGCATCCCTCGGCGTTCGCCCCTTAGCTTCTCCAGCCGGTTTCCTGGCGGGATTCGCAGGTCCCTCAGGTCCTGCGCCGAGTCCAGCAGCTCCAGTTTGCGCGCCGCGACGTCCCATAGCTCACGCGGACAGTTTCCCCGCGCGGTCTTCGTGTCCCCCCCGTCGAAGACGTCACCGGTCCCCCGGCCCTTGAACGACAGGATCATCAGTGTATCATGATAGCACGGATATCATGCTTGAGTCAACCGGAGCCGAGGGCCAATGTCGACTGTTCGACGATTGACTTTGGCGGATCATCTGAGCACCCTAGCGTGCAATCCGCGCGCCCAGCATCGGTTCACGATATCGGGATGCTGTACCCCATGACCCGCATCATCTCCCAGGACCAGGTCCCCGCGCTCCTTCCGATGGAGGAGTGCATCGAGGTCGTGGGGGAGGCGCTGCGAGCGCTGGCGGAGGGCGAGGCGATCGTGCCGCTCCGCCAGGCGATATGGCTTCCCGACCGTAGCGGACTCCTCGGGCTCATGCCGGCGCACCTCACGCGGCCGCGCACGATGGGGATCAAGGTCGTCAGCGTGATGCCCGGCAATCATGGGACCGATCTGGACGCTCACCAAGGCACCGTGCTTCTCTTCGAGGCCGAGCGCGGGCGGCTCCTGGCAGTGATCGACGCGAGCTCGATCACTGCCATCCGGACCGCCGCGGCGAGCGCGGTCGCGACCCGCGCGCTGGCCCGCGAGGACGCGGGCGATCTGGCGATCCTGGGAACGGGCGTCCAGGCCCGCTCGCACCTGGAG
>JBOHRW010000061.1:0-9485 GCA_050732935.1 Gemmatimonadota bacterium | reverse complement strand
GCCCTGGCCCGTCTCGCCCGGGCGCTGTTCCTGCCGGCCGGCGGGGCGTCCTCGGCCTCCGGTGCAGGCCAGGCGTCGGGCAGCGGCTCTTCGCCGGCGGCCGCGGTCGAGCTCCAGGCGATGGCCGAGGCCGAGCGCGCCCTGGCCGACGCGCTGGCCTCCGGAGCTTCGGGCGAGGGCGGGAACCCCGACGCCGCGGCAGATCAGCGGGAGATCGGACGCCAGCTCGACGATCTCACCGACGAGCTCGTCGAGGCCGGCGTCGATCCGGTCTCCCTGCGGGCCCTGGAGGAGGCCGTGGCCGGAGTGACGGGGCGTCTCGAGCGGGGGCTCCCCGGCGCGCGGATGGAGAGCGAGCTGAGAAGCCTGTCACGACGCTTCGCCGATCTGGGGCGGATGGTCGACCGGAGCCTGAGCGAGCGCCGGCGCTCTCGCACGGCGGGGTCCTTCCTGCCCGAGTATCCGCCGGACCTCCCGCGACGGGTGACGGCTCCGCTGCTCGACCCCGAGGCGGCGCTGACGGCATGGCGGGAGGCGCTGCCGGACGACGCGGTGGAGTCGGCGCGCGCCTACCTGGAGCGCCTGGCCGAAGAGGGTGTGCGGCAGCCGGAGGAGGCGCCATGATCATCCGCGGGCGGGTCCCAGTGGGCGTCCTCGTGGCTTTGGCCGTGCTGGCCGGATCGTCGATGGCGCAGGAGCGCGCCCCGTCCGACGATCCGTTCGGAGCCTTCGATCCGGCCCGCGACGACCCGGCGATCCTGGCCGGGCTGGCCGCCGAGGCGTCACGCGCGGGCACGCTCCCCGAGCTCCGGGCCTGGTTGGACAGCCTGCGAGTGGAGGGCCGGGCCGGGGAGCACGCGCTGGTCTACTGGGGCGCCCTTTCGCTCCGGGCGCGAATCGACCCCGACTCGGTCGCGGCCGTGTTCGGACGCCACCTGGCGGAACATCCTGGTGCCTCTGCGGCCCTGGCGGCGTTCATCCGGGTGCTGGAGGCGAACGCCGCGATCGACGAGGCCGACTGGCTCCGCCGGGCCGTCGCACAGCCGGGGGCCGTGCCGGAGACGATCGGAAGTCCGGCGTCGGGTGTCACGGAATCGCTCGTGGCCGACCTCGAGGAGGCGCGCCGCTCCGGCGACCTGGAGAACGTCCGGCGGGCGCTCGAGCGCGCGATCGCGGCCGGTCTCCCGCCGACCCGCGTGGCGCTCCTCCGCGGGGATCTCCAGCTCGCGCGGGGCCAGCCCGACAGCGCGGCCGGGGTCTGGGCCTCGGCCGTCGGCGCGGCCCCCCGTCCCGAGGCTCTGGCGGCCCTGGGTCGCGTACGCCTGGTCCAGTCGCTTCGAAGGGCCGGGGCGGGCGCGAAGGTCCTGGCGATTCTCGGTCGGATCCTGGTCGTCGCTCCGGCCGATCCCCGAGTGGCGTCGGCCAGCCTCGACTCGCTGGCGATGATCGTGTCGCGGACGGCGGGGCAGTCGGGGGACTCGACCGGTGTGGCGTCGGCGCTCCTGGCCGGTCTGGCCGCCGAATCGGTCGGCCAGGCGGATGAGCCTCTTGAAGCCAGCCGGGCCCTGGAAGCGGCCGCCCGGGGCGCGGGACCCGAGGGAGCCGAGCTGCTGCTCGCCGCCGGACGCTGGGCGCGAGCCGCGAGAGAGGAGGAGCGCGCCCGCGGGCTCTGGCGCCAGGTCGTCGAGCGCTATCCGGGGACCCCGCACGACCTCGAGGCGCGGCGTCTCCTGAGCGAGCCCGAGCCTGGGCGAAGGCGTTGAGGCGGCGCGAGTTCCTGCGAGCGCTGGTGGTGGGGACGGCCGGGGCGGCGATCGATCCGCTGCGCGTCGCTTCATCCGCGGCGCGGGGTGGACAGGCCGCCGCCTTCCTGATCCCCATGGACGACGTCCAGCCCCAGCCGCTCCGCGCCTACGGGGTCGTCTACCGGGCGCTCCGGAACGGCGGGCAGGCGGACTGGCTCCTCAACTGGCGGGGTGGCGCATTCGCGATAGAGCATCCGCCGGCTCTCGACGAGTGCCTGACGCGCGGCGTCATGACCGAGCCCCTGGACGTGGCGACCGTCCGCGGCGCCGAAGCGGCGGGCGAGACCTTCGCCGTACGCCTGGAGGTGGCCCCGCGGATCGCCGTCTACGCGCCGCCCTACGCCGCTCCCTGGGACGACGCCGTGCGGCTCGCCCTCGAGTACGCCGAGATCCCCTACGACATCGTGTGGGACGACGCCTTGCTCGGCCGGGGCCTGGCCGGGATCGACTGGCTCCATCTCCACCACGAGGACTTCACCGGCCAGTACGGCAAGTACGGCCTGGGCGTGCGCTCGAGCGATTGGTACCGGGAGGCGGTGCGGCTGGATACCGGGACGGCGGAGCGACACGGGTTTCCCGACGTGGCCGCGCTCAAGGGTGCCGTCGCCGAGGCGGTCCGGGCGTTCGTCGAGCGCGGGGGCTTTCTGTTCGCGATGTGCGCCTCGACCGAGACGCTGGACGTGACCCTCGGGGGCAGCCCCCCCGATCCGTCGCGCACGCTGGCCTTCCGAGACTACCGGATCGAGACCGCCCCCATGGGCCCTTTCTCGACCATCGACGGCCACAAGGTCAACACGCCCGGCCGGCTCCCGCTGGGCGCGGTCGAGCTGGCGCGCTTCTCGCCGGCGGTCGATCCCGTGGCGGCCATGCTGACCCAGGACCACGCTTTCGCCTTCCCGGACTGGTACGGCCTGACGACCTCGTTTCGCGAGGAGACGCTGAAGCCCGGCGTCGTGGTCCTGGCCACGAGTGCGGACGGCCTTGCCAAATACGTGCATGGCGACCACGGCCAGGGGACGTTCACGTTTCTGGGCGGGCACGATCCCGAGGACCCGCAGCACGCGGTGGGGGATCCGGCCACGGAGCTGGCCCTCCATCCCCGTTCGCCGGGCTACCGGCTGATCCTGAACAACGTCCTCTTTCCGGCCGCGCGGGAGGAGGAGAAGATCACCTGAGCCGAGTGAACATCGTCTCGCGGCGGAGCTCGGCTAAGGACTCAGTTCGTAGAGCACGAACGAGCCGGGTTCGGCGCCTGCCTTTTCCGGCTGCACGATCCTTCCCTCGCCCTTCGGGACCGTACCGGTGGGGAAGTTGCTGGAACCCGGCACTTCCGGCGTCCTGCACTCGAGTACCTTCTGGAACAGAACGGTACGGGCTTGAGCGGAAAGAACGTACGAAGAGGGCGGGCCAGCGACCGCGGGGAAGGTGGTGCAATCAACCAGCGGTGGATCGACGACGGTGGGTACGGAGTCGCAGCGGAGCAGACAGGTCACTGAGATCAACAGCAAGGAGCAGATTCGAGACAAACCCATTCTCTAGTACCATACAACATTTGACTTGGCGAATCCAATCGAGCACGCAGGGCTTGACGGGCGTCGTTGTTCGTGGAGTCGCAGACCCCTTATCTTGACCTAAGTCGTTGCCATGATTGATCAAGAGCCGGCCCGGCGCAACCTCCGTGGAGCGCATCGATGACCACCGTGACGAGATCGCAGGAGCCGGCGCTGGCGGACCTGATCGATCGGCTGCAGGCGGGTGACCGGCGCGCTTTGGCCCGGGGCCTCTCCTGGATCGAGAATCAGCGGCCGGGCTTCGAGGTTCTCCTCCACGCCACCCACGCCGGAATCGGCGACGCGTTCCGGATCGGCTTCACCGGGCCCCCGGGCGCGGGCAAGAGCACGCTGACCGAGAAGTACGCGCTCTCCGGTCGCGCCCGGGGACAGACGGTGGGGATCCTGGCCGTGGATCCGTCGAGCCCGTTCACCGGCGGCGCGCTCCTGGGCGACCGGATCCGGATGCAGGAACTGACCTTGGACGAGGGCGCCTTCGTCCGCTCGATGGCCACGCGCGGCCGGCTGGGCGGGTTGGCCACGACTTCGATGGAGGCGGCGGACCTCTTGGACGCCTTCGGCTTCGACGTCGTCATCCACGAGACGGTCGGGGTCGGCCAGACCGAGCGCGACATCGTGAGCGCCGCCGACACGACGGTGGTCGTCCTGGTGCCCGAATCCGGCGACGCCGTCCAGACGATGAAGGCGGGGCTCATGGAGATCGCCGAGGTCTTCGTCGTCAACAAGGCGGATAGGCCGGGGGCGGACCGGCTCGCTCGGGCGATTCGCTCGACGCTGGGCCTCCGGACACGGCGGGATTCGGGCTGGGATCCGCCGGTCGTCCGGACGGTGGCAATCGAGGGAGAGGGGCTGGACGATCTCGGGGAGGCGATCGACCGCCACCGCGCCTTCGGGCTCGAAAGCGGTGCCTTCGACCGCAAGCGCTGCGAGCGGGCGGCCGAGCGCGTGCGCGACCTGGTCGCACGGAAGCTCGAGCGGCGGGTGTGGCTGGACGAGGGCGCCGAGCGGCGGCTCGAGGCGGCGCTCGATGACATTGTGGCGGGACGACAATCGCCCTATGCGCTGGCCGAGGAGATCGTGACCGATATCGGGCTCGGGCCGGCCCGCAAAGATGATGGAACCGGAAAGGAGCGAGGATGAAGCCGGTCGTCGAGAAGGACCGATCGATTCGAGAGGCTGGAACGCGCGAGGAACGGCTGGCCGCCCGCGAGGCCGCGTGGCGCGAGCGCCGGGAGGCTCAGCCCAAGCGCGACATCGACTTCACGACCACCTCGTCGATGGAGGTCGAGCCGCTCTACACCCCGCGCGACCTCGAGGACAACGACTTCCACCGCGACATCGGCTTCCCCGGCGAGCATCCCTACACGCGGGGCGTCTACGATTCGATGTACCGGACCCGGCTCTGGACGATGCGCCAGTTCGGCGGCTTCGCCTCGGCCGAGGAGACCAACCGCCGCTACCATTTCCTGCTCGAGCACGGCCAGACTGGGCTCTCGGTCGCCTTCGACCTGCCAACCCTGATGGGCTACGACTCCGATCACGAGATGTCCGAGGGCGAGGTAGGCGTCTGCGGCGTGGCGATCGACTCCCTCGCCGACATGGAAACCCTCTTCGACGGGATCCCGCTGGACCAGGTCTCCACGTCGATGACCATCAACGGGCCGGCTATCATCTTCCTGGCCCTGTATGTCGCGGTGGCCGAGGAGCAGGGCATCCCGAGCGAGGATCTCCGCGGCACGCTCCAGACCGACATCCTCAAGGAGTACATCGCCCAGAAGGAGTGGCTGTTCCCGCCCGCGCCGCACCTGAAGATCATCGTGGACATGATGGAATGGTGCGCCGAGAAGGCACCCATGTGGCATCCGATCTCGGTCTCCGGCTACCACATCCGCGAGGCGGGGTCGACCGCCGTCCAGGAGCTCGCCTTCACGCTGGCCGACGGCTTCACCTACGTCGAGGAGGGAATCGCGGCCGGGCTCGACGTGGACCGTTTCGCGCCGCGGCTCTCCTTCTTCTGGAACGCCCACAACGACTTTTTCGAGGAGGTCGCCAAGTACCGCGCCGCGCGGCGCATCTGGGCGCGGCACATGAAGGAGCGCTATGGGGCGAAGGACCCCCGGTCTCTCCTCATGCGGTTCCACACCCAGACGGCCGGCTGCTCGCTGACCGAGCAGCAGCCCGAGAACAACATCGTCCGGACCGCGCTTCAGGCACTGTCCGCGGTCATGGGCGGGACTCAGAGCCTTCACACCAACTCGATGGACGAGACGTACGCGCTCCCGACCGAGAGGGCGGTCAAGATCGCGCTGCGGACACAGCAGGTGATCGCCTACGAGTCGGGCGTACCCAACGTCATCGATCCGCTCGGAGGCTCCTACTTCGTCGAGGCCCTGACCGATCGGATGGAGCGCGAGGCCGAGGAGTATTTCCGGCAGATCGAGGACCTGGGGGGCGTCGTGGCCGGGATCGAGGGGGGGTTCTTCCAGCGCGAGATCGCTGAGGCCGCGAGCCGGTATCAGGAGGAGATCGACGCCAGGCGGCGGATCATCGTCGGCGTCAACCAGTTCGTCGAAAAGGACGAGAAGCTCGAGATCCCGATCCTCCGGATCGACCCGCGCTACGAGCGCGAGCAGATCGAGCGCTTGAGAAAGCTCCGCGCGGAGCGTGACGACCAGCGATGGAAGTCCGCCATGGACGGTCTCCGCGAGGCGATCCGCGCCGAGGAGAACCTGATGGAGCCGGTCCTGGACGCCGTCCGCGCCTACGCCAGCATGGGCGAGATCGTCGAGCTCATGAGGGAGGAGTACGGGACCTGGCGCGAGCCAGAGATCTTCTAGGGCGGGGGAACGGCCGTCGATACACCACCGGTCAAGGGCGGCTGCGTCGACTACTCCCCTGCGGGTGGTGGCTCCGGCAGTGGGGCGTCGCGCCGATAGAGCTCCCAGTATTCGTTCGCGGACACCCTGGTAAAGGCGCTTTCGATCGCCGCCCAGTCGCCCGCTTCGATTTCCGTGCGGTTGACCGGGAGCACCACGTATTGGACCTGCCTCGCCTGCGGTTCGAGACGGCGGCCTGCGAGGCGATCGTCGGGTCCGTACAGGATCACGCGGAAGGGGTTCGGGAACATGTAGATCAGCGAGCGGTTGGCCAGGTGCGACGCCACCAGATGATGCGCCGAGAGCACGGCCTCCTCCGGGACCTGCATGACGATCCGACGGGCTGCCTGGGCACCGGGATGCGACGGGGCCCAGTGAGCCAGCTCATTCCTCGACCAGGGCAGGGGACCCCAGAGGATCGACGACCACAGCGCCGTCAGCGCGACCGCGCCGACGACAACCCTGCGCCGCAGCCCACACGACGCCCCGATGGCGTGGACGGCGCCGAGGGTGAGCGCTGGGACGGCGACCAACGCGTAGTGATACTGGATCTGGTGCTGGTACCAGAAGGTCGACAGCACATTGGTGAACAGTACCAATCCACTGATCGCGGCGACATCAGGGAGTCGAAAGGCCGCCCAGCCCGACGGGAACAACATCTGCCAGATGTACCAGGGCCGGCCATCGGATCTCAGGTGGGCTAGAAGCTCCGCGGGACGATAGATCGTGGTCGTGATCAGACCGGTGATTCCGCCGAACGGGATCCGCCACAGGTTTCGCGTCGGGACACCGATCAACGACCGCATGACCACGAACATGGCAAATGCCATGTATCCGAGGCTCCCGACGATCGTCATCAGTCCGATTCGCCGATCGCGCTGGAGCGCGACCCAGATGCCGAGCGGCACTACAACCAGCGACACGTCCTCCTTGACGAGCAGGGCCAATACCACAAACGCGGCATAGGTTCGCCAATGGCGAGAGAGCGCGGCCCAGACCGCCATCCCGATGAAGAAGCCCAGGAAGGAGTCGGGATGAAAGTTCTCGAGGTTCGTCCAGCCGACCGCCGGATGGGCAAGGTAGACCGCGCCGAACAGGAAACCGAGGCCGCTCGATTCGAGGCGGTGGCGAGCGTACAGGAAGACCGGAATCGCTCCCATGGCGATGACGGCAGACTGGGCGGTCAGAAGGGTATCCGCTGACGGCGCGACCCAGTAGAGGGGGACCAGGAGCAAGAGGATGAACGAGGTGTGGTCGCCAAACAGGTGGCGCCCCATGAGGGTCACGAAGGGTGTCTGGAACTGCGATAGCAACCACATCCCCTGCACGTAGAGCCCGAGATCGTAGGCGGATGTGCCAAATCCATGGTGGACCTCGAGCGAGATCCGGGTGAAATGCCATGTCCAGGCTGCCATGAGTGCGACCAGCGGCCACCACCACGGGTCGACAGCGGCGAAGCCTTGAAGGACTGGAGGAAGCTCGCCCCGGTTTCGGACGGGTTTGTCGGAGTATCGGGGAGGGGGCGCTCCAGGTTGGCGCGCGGCCTTGTCCACAGTCTGCCGCCTGACCTGCTTCACACGCTGAAGCATAGGTCACGCACTGAAGCTGCGGTAGTCGTTGCGGCGACCCGGTAACGGACGTGAAGACCAGGCCATGGCTTTCGCGAGTTTGCCCCCTCGCCGCGGATATCTAAGCTCTCGGCACCGATGGGAGGTCCGATGACGGAGAGCCACGCGTCTTGCGCCGTTCTGGTCTCCCTTCTCCCCCTCCTCGTCCTCGGATGCGGAGAGCCGGAGGAGGCCGGCTCCGGACGACCCGGGGCCTCGGAGAGCGACACGACGGAGACGGCGGCTGTTCGGCCGGTTATCGCCTTCGCGAACCACTGCAGCGCGACGAGTCCCGACGTGACGCTCGTCGCTCCCGCCGAGGCTGGGGAGTGGCGGGAATCGGAGGCGGCATACTGCGTCGTGTTCGAGGACACCCCCGAGTACTACGGAGGCTTCGACCCGCTGGGGCTCGAAGGGCCGTGCGGGGCCAGCGACTCGGTCCCCGTGTGGGAGTCGTCGAAGGAGCTCTACGCCGTCGTCAGCGGGTCGGACGAGGCAACCTACACCCTGCACATCGCGACGCGGATCGAGGAGACCGAGGACGAGCGCTGTGTCGGCTGCTACCCCGAGGAGGCCGGCTGCACGGGGACATCGAGGTTCCGTGACCTCTCGCGTGACGTGTCGCTCACGACGCCCCAGGGCGGCGGCCGCCGCGTGGTGCCGCTCACCGAGATCCAGGAGCTCGACTACGCGGGGGAGGTGCTGTCTCTCGAACTCGCGATCGAGCTCTTCGCTGGCGACAGCGCCGTAGCTCGGGACACGCTGAGGCCTGTCTGGCCTCGCTGCTGTTGAGAGTGCCCATGGACCACGCCCTCTACGACAAACGCAAGTACCCGATCATCGACGTGCGGGAGGGGTACGGCGAGTGGGTCCGCACGTACGAGCAGACGGTGCACGACGAGATGGACCTGCGCCTGCTGGAAAGGTCGCAGACGGTCGACTGGTCGGCGCAGCGGGAAGTCCTCGACCTGGCCTGCGGGACCGGTCGCATCGGGGCGTGGCTGAAGGGACGCGGCGCGGGCGAGATCGACGGAGTCGACATCACGCCGGCAATGCTCGAGCGGGCGCGCGAGAAGGGGGCGTACCGGACCCTGCGCCTGGCGGAAATCACCGACACCGGCTGCCCCGGCGAGGCCTACGACCTCTGCATCCAGTCGCTGGCGGACGAGCATCTGGCCGACCTGGGTCTCCTGTACGAGGAAGTCACCCGGGTGACCCGTGCCGGAGGCACGTTCGTGATCGTCGGCTTCCACCCGCAGTTCCTGATGGCCGGTGTACCGACCCACTTCGAACGCGCGCCGGGCGAGCCCGTCACCATCCGGAGCTACGTGCATCTTCTGAGCGACCACGTGAAGGCCGCCCTGTCCCGGGGCTGGTCGCTCCTGGAGATGGACGAGGGGCTGGTGGATGACGACTGGCTCAGGAAGGACCCGAAGTGGGAGAGGCACTCGGGGCAGGCGATCAGCTTCCTGATGGCGTGGCAGTGTTAGCCCACGCTCTAGTAGTGCTGTTCTTAGTTAGTCATATGTAGGCATTTTTAATTCAATGGCTGGCGTTGTCATTTTGTGACGTTTCCCATATAATACGTCGAGAAACGGTGCTAAACGACAATGTCGATTAGAAGCA
>JBOHRW010000060.1:0-11867 GCA_050732935.1 Gemmatimonadota bacterium | reverse complement strand
GGATCCGCTCCGAGATCGACCACGGCTTCTATCCCCTCGGCGTCCAGATCACCGACCAACAGATGGCCAAGGTCCAGCTCCAGCCGCACGCCTTCCACGGCGAGTGGAACTACACGATCCGTCCCGCTGGCTCTCGATCATCTTAATCACTTGTTTTGTCACAGATCCTTAGAGGATGTTCAGGCCCTGCGGGTCCATGGCTTCGACGACCGAATGATCCATGACACGGCAGCCGTCACGGCTTATTTCGCCTTCGTCAACCGTCTAGCCGACGGCTTGGGCGTTGAGCTCGAGTCCGGCTGGACCGAGCAGACTGAACACTGAATCAGGTGATGCCGATCGAGCCACCGCCCGTCGTGACAATCACGACGTTGCACAGGATGTACAGGACCTCGTAGTACCAGCCCATCGACTGCCCGCCCCAGAATCCGGTCTTCCACGCGAACACCTTCTTGTAGATCGCACCCAGCATGACGATCGTGAGCGCGCCGGCGGCGGCCTGGTCCCAGAGTCCGATCACGAGCAAAACGGAGGCGATGACCTCGACCGCGCCGACCACGAAGGTCGCGCCGGGGGACATCTCTATGCTCTTCGCCCGCTCGCAGCGGCTTGGTCACATGCGACCAGTCACTCCAGCCGAAGAGGATGGCGAGCCAGATTCGGAGGAGGAAGGGCCAGATCCGAGTTGTCGAGGAGCGCCGAAAACAGCACGTCATTCATGGTTCACTCCTCCGTGTTGGGGATCGGGTTCCTTGACCGCGCGTTGAGAACGAGCACGACGGAGACGGCCATGACGACGATCGAAGCGAGAAACAGGTGGGATCCGCCTTCGGTGAGGCCCAGGATGCCCTATGGGTCGAGGATCTGCTTCCAGCTCGCGGCGGTGGAGATCGCGTTGACGACGAGCTGGGTCCAGGCCGCTACGAGGGGCAGAATCCCCACCGCGAGGGCCAGGCCGAGCAGGACCTCCGCGGCGCCGGCAAACCGTAGCGCTGCCCCGCCCACGTCGATCCCGTAGAAGTGCGAGAAGATCCCGATCGATCCCTCCGTGGCGAGCAGCTTGTCGAGACCCCAGGCGATGAGGAACACCCCCATACCGATTCTCAAGATCGGCATCGTCCAGCGCGAAACCAGAACCTCCCGTGTCGCCGTCAAGTCCATTCTCCTTTGTTGCTGACGATTGGTGGGTGCGGCATGCGACCGATCACCGCGATAGAGACTCCTCGTACGACCAGAGATCGAAGGGGCTCTCGCGCGCGCGTGCCAGCGCCTCCTCGAGGTGCGGCCGCGCCGGATCGTCCGCAGGGGTCTGCTCGAGGAGCTCGACGAAGAACCGTTCGTAGAATGCATCCGGCCGGACGCGGATGCGCCCGAGGACGCGCGCCGCGCCCGCCGGTGCGGGACCCTGCCACGCGATCTCACGGCGCTGGCCGTAGGGTATCCGGTCGTCGGCACGCTCGACCCACTCGGCGCCGTCGAAGACCACATCGCGACGGAGCGTGGTGCGGCGCGTCGCGAGCGTGTCGCCGCGTGTGTCGAGGAACGCCAACTCCAGATCGATCGCGGGGGTCACGTAGGTTGGAAGGTGGTGACCGGTCCCGGTATTGGCGAGTCCGAGCCGGATCTCGAAATCGTGTGATCGCGGCTTGCCGCGCACGATCCATTCGGCCGTCGCGCCCGACCGAACCATCTCGGGGTCGTGGATCCCGCGCCACAGGTGCCGGCGATCGGGCATGTGGCACGTCTGACAGCTGACGCCACGGGCGGCGTACGGCGTCGCCTCCCATTCGCGGAGGGTGTTCTCGAGCGGCTTGCCGTTGGGGGCGGGCTGCTCGAACTGGTGGCAGGCCGCGCAGAAGCGGCTGTCTTCGAAAGCCGGCGTCCGGGTAGCGCCCTGGTGGGGGGTCCCTGCCGGCGCCGGGCTCCGCGAGCCATCACGTCGGGGGGGTCCAAAACGGCGCCAGGCGCGAACGTGGCATGCGGCGCACACGACACCCCCGCGCTCGAGCTCGGGATCGAAATGGGAGTTCAGCGTCCAGCCGTCCCCTGCGGGAAGCGCGCGCAGCTGTTCCGACAGCGGCCCGTGACACGCCATGCAGGAGGCGACGGTCGCCGGATCGGCATCGAGCCAGGCGATGAGCTGACCCTCGAGGCCGGGAGAGTAGGCTCGGGCATGGAAGCTGGTCACCCAGTCCCGGTGCTGCGCCGGGTGGCAAGCGGCACACGAGCCGGGTTCGAGATCCACGGTGAGCGCGGTCCAACCGGGACCTTGTGGCGGGGTTCCCTGAAGCGGCACCGGTCGCACCCAGTGGCCTGCCAAGAACGTTGCGACCTCATCGGTCTCCGTCTCCCGGACAGGCTCGCCGCGGCAGGCGACGATCACGGTCGCGAACAAGATCCCGACTCTAAGCTCGTTCGGGCTCAGGTCCTCCTCCCCACGCGACCGATCTGAATCACGGTGCGATCGATGCGAAGCCGGTCGGGATAGCGGAAGAACGGCCGGCTGATCGTGAGCTTGACGAGCGTTCCGTCCGGAGCGGTCACGATCGCGGTGAAGAGGTTCTGGCCGTGGTGATGGCCACCGATTTCGATCGTGTGGTCCATCAAAATGTGGTCCGTGAGCGGTCGATAGAAGGCGCGCACCTGCTCGAACCCATCCGCGGTCTCGAAGACCCGCTCGCCGAAGCGGGCCGGGAAGAGCGCAGTGGGCTCGCCGTCGGCGACCCACGCGGCCCGCATCGCTGCTACGAGGGTGGTGGCCTCGTCGGCGCCGGGGTAGAGCGGTACGTCGAACACCCGCGGTCCCGCCCACTCGGCGTGGGCGGCGGCCTCCGGAGAGGGCTTACTCGGTGCCGCCGCCCGACCGATCTCCTGGGTCTCCTCGGAGAGCGGCTCGCCACGTCCGCACGAAGCGCCGATCGCCACGGCGGCGATGGCCACCACGGCGCGGGGGCACGATGGGGCCGGGATACGTCCCATGCACAAGAATAGACACCGGGTGGAACACAGTTCTTCCGCTGTCCGGAAGAATTCCGAGCGCGGCCGGTGTCTCAAAGAAAGAGGGCTCTATTCGAGCGACCGCTACCCAGGAGAGGAGAAAAGTATGGACCTGCTTCATCACACTCGTCGGCTGGCATTCGTTGGCATCGTCGCCCTTGGTTGGTCATGCCAGGGGACGGGCGACACAGACTCCGCCGAAGTCCAGGCGGGCACTACCGCGGTCAACCCGGCAGCCGATGCGTCGGCTCCGGCGCACGCGAGCGAGGGCGAGGTCGTCGGCTACGTCATCGACACGTCGTGCTACCTCGCGCAAGGGCTCAAGGGCGAAAGCCACCGCCAGTGCGCGGAGATCTGCGCCAACCAGCTCGGCATCGCCCTCAATGTCCTCGATGACCAGGGAAGGTTGTGGCAGCTCGTCGACGACGACATGCCAGGCCATGATCAGAATCCAACGGTCGTCCAATACGCCGAGCAGAGGGTTCGGGCTACAGGGACGCTGATCGAGAAGGGCGACAATCGCGCGATCATCGTCAAGGACGTCGCGCTGCTCGAGGGCACCGCGAACCCGGCCGCGCTCGCGGCCTCGACCGACCCTCAGCTAGGGCGCACTTTCAACACGACCCCCGCTGCCAATCCCTGCGCCAGCCGGCTGGAGCCGGCACCGAACCCGTGTGGCGGGCGGAACCCGTGCGCCGGCCAGGCGAATCCCTGCAAGGCGAACCCCTGCGCCCCACAGAGCTGACGTGACCCTCGCTCGATGGCGGGCCGGCCCATGCGCCGGCCCGCCTCCCTCCACGTGGCCCCCGTTGACGATTCGGCCTGACTCACCGCGGACGCGGCCTCCACCGCCTTGCGCCGGACAGTCGGCCACTACGGGATCGAACAAGGTCCCGTCATTCTGATGATCGAGAATTTACAGCTCCTGGCCACTCTTGCGCTTGATGCGCGTCGGCCTCGAGGGTCGTCTCTCGGTTGACTTTATATACCCCATGGGGTATAATCGTCCCGTGCCCTCTCTGAGGAGGTCGACCATGGCGACGGTTGCACAAACGATCTACCTCGACCGCGAAGTCGAACGATCGCTCCAGAACCGGCTGAGCCGGCTCGAGGGCCAGGTTCGAGGCATCAAGAAGATGCTGGCCGATCACGAGAGCTGCGACGAGATCCTGATCCAGCTGGCGGCGCTCAAGAACGCCGTGAATGGCGCTGCCCGCCAGCTCCTCGAGGGACACATGGAGACCTGCGTGCTCGAGAGGGTGCGTACGGAAGGCGGCGAGGAAGCGTTTCATAGCCTCAAGTCCGCGCTCGATCAGTACCTGCGTCACACGTAGGAGAAAATGGTGGAAAACCGCTCATTCTTCTCGATCCTCGGCGCCGTGGGCGCCGGCTTCGCCGCGTCCCTCTGCTGCACGGGACCGCTCCTGTACGTCGCCTTCGGGATTGGTGGCGCGGGACTCGCGGGCACCTTCGAGCCCCTTCGGCCCTGGCTCCTCGGCGTCACCGCTCTACTTCTCGGCCTCGGCTTCTACTCCGTATACGGCCCGGGTCCGCGATGTGCGGACGCGGAGCACGAGAAGAAGCTCCGGCGCCGCAAGAGGCTCCTGTGGATCGGAACGATCATCGCGGTCGTGTTCGCGGCGTTTCCTACCTGGTCGACCTGGGTCCTTTGAAGGAGAGGTGAGATGACATCCTGGAGACTTCCGGTCTTTGCGATCGTCAGCGTAATCGGGTTCATCGGCTTCCTCTGCCCCGCGTGTGGCCGCGACGGGGATGCCAGAGCCCCGCGTCCCTCGGATCCGTTGCTCGATACCACCGTCCGATCGACCGCCGTGAAAACCGTGGAGTTCGAAGTCGCCGGGATGACGTGCGGCGGATGCGCAGCGGCCACGGAGGTCGCGCTGGAGCGAATGGACGGGGTGCACGCAGCCGAGGCATCGTACGACGAGAAGACCGGCTCGGGCCGCGCCGTGGTAGAGTACGATCCGGAGCGGATCTCTCCCGATCGGATGATCGCCGCGGTGGAGGCGATCGGCTTCCGCCCCACGATCCACCACCGGCCGAATGGCGGGACCTGACGCGCCCGGGCCGATGACGACATCCATTGTGATCCTGGGTGGCGGCTCGGCGGCGTTCGCGGCGGCGATCCGGGCCGCCGAGCTCGGCGCCAGCGTCACGATGGTCGAGCGCGGCACGATCGGTGGCACGTGCGTCAATGTTGGCTGCGTCCCGTCCAAGACGCTCATCAAGGCGGCCGAGACCCAGCGCCTCCGTACGCACCACCCGTACGCCGGCGTCCCGGCGGGAAACGGCGTGATCGACATGGCGCGTCTCGTGGCGCAAAAGGACGACCTCGTCGGGCGGCTGCGGCGCGAGAGGTACTCAAACGTCCTCGAGGTGTACCCGTCTGTCGAGCTGCTGGCAGGCGAGGCGCGATTTCTTGATCCGCGCTCGGTGTCGGTCCGCCTGGCTGCTGGAGAGAACCGCGAGATCGAAGCCGATCGCGTGGTGATCGCGACCGGATCTCATCCCTGGGCGCCGCCGATCGAAGGATTGAACGATGTCGCGTACTGGACCAACGTCGAGGCGTTGGCCGCGCATGAGGTGCCGCGTCAGCTCCTTGTGATCGGCGGCTCCGCCGTAGGGTCCGAACTCGCCCAGATGTATGCCCGACTGGGGAGCCGCGTGATCCTTCTGGAGGCGCTTCCCACGCTGGTCCCGAACGAAGATGCCGATCTGGGCCGGGCGCTCGCCGCCTCGTTCGCGGACGAGGACATCGAAGTGCACACGGCCGCGATGGCGAGGAACGTGGAGCGGCGTGGAGACACGATCCGGCTCGTCGCCGAGATCGACGGCGCGGAGCGGACGTTCGAGGGTGACCAGCTTCTCGTCGCCACCGGGAGGCGTGCGAATGTCGAGGCGCTCGACTCGGATGCGGCCGGGGTCGAGACGGACAGCAGGGGTTTCGTGGTCGTCGACGATTTCCTGCGAACGAGCGTCTCCGGGGTCTATGGGGCGGGGGACTGCACCCCGCTGCCACAGTTCGTCTACGTCGCCGCGCGAGCCGGGACGATCGCCGCGGAGAACGCGATCGAGGGCGATAAGAGGTGGCTCGATCTCTCCGCCATGCCGGCCGTCACCTTCACCGACCCTCAGGTTGCCTCGGTCGGCTTGACCGAGCGTCAGGCGCGCGAGCGTGGCGAGGCGGTCGTCGTACGAAGACTCCCCATGGAGCACGTCCCGCGCGCCCTCGCCAATCGCGATACGCGTGGAATGATCAAGATCGTGGCGCGCGAATCAGACGGCGTGATCCTCGGGGTCCACGTCCTGTCGCCGGCCGCGGGCGAGGTGATCCAGACGGCGGTCATCGCCGTGAAGTTCGAGCTCACCGTCTCTGATCTTTCCGAGATTCTGTTTCCCTACCTTACCGAGGTCGAGGGCCTGAAGCTCGCCGCGCAGACTTTCGAGCGCGAGATCGCGCATCTCTCCTGTTGCGCGGGGTAAAGGCCACGCGGATTTGGAGACGACCCCGACGTATTGGTACACTCGGTCGTCATTGAGCTCTGGCCGCCAGCTCAACAATCGGCGCGCCTCTGTTTCTCGCCTTCGTGTGAGGATCTTCCTCAAGGGAAATCAATTCTTCGTTTCTGAGCCGGGGGCTCAGCGAATGCTCTAAGCCGGCAGGTGAGCCATGCTCGTCACCTGACCCGGCTGCCCGGGCGCGACGTCTCCGGGTTGCCGTGTCCAGGTTTTAGCTGGCTCGGCACGGTGCACCGGTCGTTCGAACGGGCGAACCGGCGCGCCGAATCCTAGAGCGCTGGCGCTCCACGCCAACGCCGCACTCGGATCGATTGAGAGCGTTTTCCAAACGCCCGTCGGGCTGCTTTGGTTGCCGCGGTGCGGCCGCGGTCAAAGAGCGATCGCAAACTCGGCCGGAACCCCGTTAGGGTCTTTATCCCGTTGGGGTCGCCATACGAGACACCATTTTGAACCGGGGCGGTCGAACGCCCCCATCTGTCGGATCGGCAGATCGAGCTTGAGTCGTGCCCGGGCGGGCCCTTCAACGGTGACCGCCTGGACCACGGCCTCGACCAGCGCCTTGCGTTGCCCCGCGTCGAACTGCTCGAAGTAGTACCCGAAGCCGGCGAGGTGGCCGGCGACCGCTGCCGGATCCCCCGGTTGAGGAACGGCCGGATGCCCGACCCTTCCAGCCGGGCGGCGGGGATGTAGGGCTGCCCGCAGGAGCGGTCCCTCGCCCGCCCGGCGCAGGCGAACCGCGTAGGGGAAACGTCGCGTCAGTACCCAGCGGCACCCCTCGCCAATTTTGGATGGGCAGCTTGAGGGCTTCGGCCTCGACCTCCTCGGGACTCATTCCTTCCGCTCCGGTCGAGTCTGCGGCGGCCCAGGCCGCTTCGACCAACATCCCACGGGCATGGGCCCGTCCTTGCTTGCTGATCCGTCCGTAGCGTGCTGGACAGAGCCCGGATTGTCGTACCCGGGGATCGAGCCCCAGGTACCCGATCAGCTTCTGGAGGGACGGGAACCGGTGGATGTCCCCGATGGCGGCCACGATTCCGAGAGCGACCACAGCGTCCACCCCCGGGATCGTGATCAGCCGCCGCACATCGGCCCGCGCCAGGGCCACCGCCGCCAGCCGTCCATCCATGGCCGCTAATTGTTCGTCCGCGAAGTCAGCGCTCGCAAGTGACTCTCGACCGCCACCCGCTCGTCCTCGGGCAAGGACTGGCGCTCAAGCCAAGCCCGTCCCTTGTGACCGAACAGATCGGCCGCCGGGCAGCGGCGCAAGAGATTGCGATGCAGGATAGCGTGGATCTGGTTCTTCAGCAGGCGGGTCCGATGTCGCACGAGCTGGCTTCGCCGTGCCACTTGCCGTCGCAACGCTTCCGTCGATTTGTCGGGGAGCCATACTTCGGGCAGGAACCCGGAAGCCAGCAGTTTGGCCAGCACCGCCGCATTCACCTTGTCGGTCTTGACCTTGGCGGCCGCGATCGCCCGCGTCTGGAGCGGGTTCGAGATCACGACCCGTGCGGCATAGCCCTGCAGCAAACGAGCGATCGCGTACGTGTTACAGGTGGCCTCCAAGACGACCTGGTCCTGCCGATCGAGACGCTCGGCAAACGACCTCAGAGCCTCGCTCGTGAGCTCGATTCGCCGCCGCGACTGCACGCGACCGCCCTGCACGACCGCCACCTCGGCAAACGTGCGGTGCACGTCCAGTCCGATGAAACGCATCTTGCCCCCTTCAACCCAGAGTCCGGCAGCTAGGAGGGCAACACGACACCTACGGATTCGCGCTCGCAGCGCATCCGGGCCAGTCGCAGGGGCGGCCAAATACTAACCCGAGATCACAGCTCATCGTACGAGAGCGGCCTGCCCTCCCTGCGTGCTGCCAGGGGCCCCTGTCCCGGATGCTCTCAGCATACCTGTGACGCATACACGCACCAGACGGGAGGAAGCACCTCAAGTCATTTTATGCGGGATACCAACATCGTCGAGTCGCCGTTCGCCGTCGTACGGTTGCGCACCACCGCCGGCAAGCGTTACAAGAAGGTCGCCAACGCGACAGCACAGATCTGGAAAGTCTTGTGCGTGGCCGAGAAAATGTTCCGCCGGCTCAACGCGCCGGAGCTCTTGCCGGCGTCTATGTCGGGGCACAATACGACGACGGAGTTCGAGTCAACAACGCGCCGGAGAGGGTCGCCGCCTGAGGTCGTTTACACACCAATCGGGGTGACCTCAGCTCGCCCGAAGCAATGCCTCCGAGGTACTGCTCTTTGGAGAGAGAATCGCCAAAGGGGTCAATTAGCTGGAAGTCGTCCGCGTGAAGCCGACGTGCTACTTCCATGTTTGCCTCCGCCAATGCGCGGACGCGCTCGCGTTCAGTTGCGCGAATGAGATCAGCTTCCGATTGAGAATTGGATCGAACGAAGTCGGGCTCCGGCCGCGAATTCAAAGAGGATCTGCATGACGCCGAACCCGCAGCGACAAGTGCCAAGATCGGCAGAACAGCGCGTGGACTTGAGCGTGTCATCTCGTTCTCCTATCGCAAGCCACCTAACGACAAGTATACGGTTCTGTGTACCCTAGGCGGCTGATCGCGGTCTATTGCCGGGCGGGGGTGAAGCAGTCGCGAGCCCTCCCCGAGACAGATGATGCGGTCGAGCTTGGCAGAGAGTACCTGGCACACAAGATCGTCCCGCGCACGTTTCAGGCCGACGCTCTCCACATCGGCATCGCCATTGGTGCCGCCGTTGATTTGCTGGTAAGCCGGAACTTCCCGCACATTGACCGCCTCAAAAAGATCTTCCCGAGCGGGCGCCCGCGGTCGCCGGCAAGCCCCGCCGCGGCCGGGTGGCCTCGGAGAACCTGCTGGTCGGCCTCACGCGCTGCGGCTGTGGCGCCTCGATGTTCGTCCAGCGTCCGGGGAACGCCTCCAAGCACGATTACCGTTACTACGTGCGCGCCTGGCGGGTAGAGAACCGTTCTTGCGCCTAGCCCTATTATTCCCGCCGCCCGACAGGAAAGGGCGGTGATCGGCAAGATCCAGGAGCTCTCGACCAGGCCCGAGCTCATCCGGCCGTTCCTCGCCCGGGAGATCAAGCGGCGGACGGCCGCGCGGCGGGATCTCGCCCATCGAGGAGCGAGCAGGGATCGAGAGTCGGCCCGCCTGCCGGAGCCGGCGGAGGATCTTCTCGGTGTAGTCGCCGGGCAGCCCCTCGACCACGGCCAGCTCGCGCGCGGCCACCGGCCCCTGCCCGGCGTGGCGCGCCAAGTGGAGGCTGCAGATCAGCCCGTATTCGGCCTGCGAGTGATCGGTCAAGTTTCAGGAATCGTTCTTGAAAAGCGCCTCGCACTGCTCGCGGGGCGGGCTTTAGGAGTGGGGCTTGCAGCTCGGCACGACCTCCTGGAAAGCCGGGAAGTAGGGCTCGAACTCGGCCCTGCGTCGGGAGCCTCCTCAAGGGCCCTTCGATCCGGCTTGACGCCCATGTCGCCGCTCGCCTAGCCTAGCAGTTCCGATGCGCGCCGCGATCTGTGTCCTCGTTCTGCTCGCCGCGACCGCGGCCTGCGACCGCGACGAACCGGCGGACTCTCAGCCGCGGCGCGACGTCTTCGACGACGTCCGCGATACGACGACCTACGTCGACTCCGCAACCGGCGTGCGCCTCACCTCGCCAGAGGCCCGGCCGCGGGAGTTCACGACCGTCGAGCTGCCGCCCGGCTTTCCCGCGCTGCCGCGGCCGCCCGAGTCGCTGGTCGTGGATGGCCGGGTCGATCCGCTCCCCAGCGGCGGCACGTACTCGAGCGCGACGCTCGTCGTCGAGCGCGGCACGCGCCAGGTGTACGACTGGTATCGGCAGGCGCTCCGGGGGGAGGGATGGCAGATCGTCGACCAGAGCCAGCTCGACCAGATCCACCGGCTCAAGGCGACGAAGAGCGGCGAGCAGCTGGACCTGGCGGTGCAGGTGCATCCCGACTACCCGGGCAGCGGCTGGACACGCGTGGTCGCGTTCGTCACCCGGCGCGCCTGAGACGAGGTCCCCGGCAGGCTCGTACTAGCGGAAGCGGAGCTCCAGGCGCAGGGTCCGGCCGGGCCGCGGCAGCCCGCACTGATCGTACACGGCCGTGTCCCCCACGTTGTCGACGGTGACCCGCGCCAGTCGAGGCCGAGGACGGCCGCGCTCGCACCGCCCGCCGTCAAAGTGGGGCGCGGGACCTCGACCGAGATCGGAGCCGCCTCGAAGCGCGGGAGGCTGTCGGCACCGGCCGGTGGCGCGGACGCCGGATCCGCCTCTTGGGCTCGCCCGAGGCCGGGGATGGCGATCAGCGTCAGGGCCAGGGCGAGGAGGCGCCCCGGTGTCATCCGCGCTCGGTCACCTTCACCAGCACGATCCGGGTCCGGTCGACCAGCTCCATCCGGCCGAGGTCGAGGTACGGCCGCTCGATCGTGATCCGGACCTGTCCGTCCACCCCGTCGATCGGCCGGCTCCCCTCGGCGATCTCGATCTTTGCCTCGGGGTACTTCTCGTTGAGCCGCCCGAGGCGCGCGTCGAACTCCTCCGTCGACAGCTCGGACTCACCGAACAGCGGCTCCAGCGGCTCTAGCGATTCGGCAGTCGCCGGGGCTTCGCTCTCCGCCGCCTCGCCCCGCTCGACCTCGCCGTTGACCATGTTGGCACGCATGAAGCGGAGCGTCTGCGTCTGGTGCTGCAGCGCGTAGCTCTTGCGCCGCCAGCCCCACTTCCCCGGCTCCATGCGCGGCCCGTAGAAGCGATACACCTCCTCGAACTCGGCCGGCGTCTCGAAGACCGCTGTCTCGATCCGCTGGTCGTGGGGAACGCCGGGACGGTAGAAGGCCTCCACCGCTGCGGCGACCTCCGGCATCGGTTGCGCGTCGGGATAGACTGGCACTCCGTTGCTCATGTCCGTCTCCTGGCCTCCCGCGCTGCATGCGGAGCGGAGGGCAACCGGCGTTCCACTATAAATGAAGTAGCACCAACCTGCCGTCAACCTCTTGGAGGACAGCGGGTTGCCGAACCGGCTGCGAGAATGGTCAGCGGGCGGGCGCACCAGAATGAGGCGCTCATCGGGCGACCCCTGCACCAGGAGGTGACCGGTCGGCAGAGATTGCGAACCCGCCGGATCGCGGTTAGGCTGAGGCTCCTCCAACCCGCTCCCTGGAGACCTCGCTGCCGCGCCCGCCCACGCTCCTCGTCACCCTCCTTCCGCTTCTCGGGCTGGCCTGCGGGGGCGGCGAGAAGGATCCGTCGGCCGGGCTGAGTACGGCCGCGATCGACACGGCGACCGACGTCGAACCGGCGAGCGGCCCCCGGCTGGTCTCCCCTCGCGCG
>JBOHRW010000059.1:0-2143 GCA_050732935.1 Gemmatimonadota bacterium | reverse complement strand
CTGCACGCCTGCCCCGACGCCAGGGCCAAGGAGCTGCTTGCCGCGGCCCCGGACCTGGCGGCCGCGGTTGAAGGAGGCCAGCTTTCCTGGCAGAGTCTTGCCCAAGAGCCGTGAGCGCTCGAACTCTCGCGCGGAGGCCCGAGCCATGATGCTCATCGACCCGCATACCCACATGATCTCGCGGACCACCAACGACTACGAGGCGATGGCCAATGCCGGCGTGGTCGCCCTGATCGAGCCGGCCTTCTGGATCGGCCAGCCGCGGACCCACGTCGGCACCTACATCGACTATCTCTCGACCATCGTCGGCTGGGAGCGGTTTCGGGCGGGGCAGTTCGGCATCCGGCACTACTGCACGATCGGCCTGAACTCCAAGGAGGCGAACAACCAGGAGCTGGCCGAAGGGGTGATGGAGATCCTGCCGCGGTTCGCGCTCAAGGACGGCGTGGTGGCGATCGGCGAGATCGGCTACGACGAGCAGACGGACCTCGAGGACAAGTATTTTCGCCTGCAGCTCGAGCTCGCCAAGGAGCTGGCGCTGCCGGTCATGATCCACACGCCGCACCGCGACAAGAAGCGTGGCACCACACGCTCCATGGATGTGGTCGAGGAGCACGGCCTGCCGCCCTCGCAGGTGGTGGTCGACCACAACAACGAGGAGACCGTGCGCGAGGTGCTCGACCGCGGCTACTGGGCGGCGTTCTCGATCTACCCGAGCACCAAGATGGGCAACGAGCGGATGGTCGAGATCGTGCGCCAGTACGGCGCCCTGCGGATCATCGTCGATTCGGCCTGCGACTGGGGGATCTCGGAGCCGCTGGGCGTAGCCAAGACCGCCAGGCTCGCGCTGCAGCGCGGCGTGCCCGAGGAGCAGGTCCGCCTGATCTGCTATCAGAACGCGCTCGACGCCTATGGCCAGAGCGGCCAGATGCGCGAGGACGACTGGCTGAGCCCGCCCTCGATCGATCAGCGCACGCTGTACGAGGGCAACTCGATCCTGCGCGGCGGCCGCGAGCCGCGGATCGAGGAGCCCGCGCGCACCATGGCAGAGCTGGTCATCGAGTAGAGCGAACGGCAAGCCGGGGGCCGGCAGGAGATACGGCCGACCCCGCACAGAAAGAGCCGCTTGGCTCGTTCTGCCGACCCTACTGACCGGGCATGCCCTCGAGCTTCGAGAGCACCGCCTGCGGCACCAGCACGCGGTCGATCGCGTGGATCACGCCGTTATCGGCCATGATGTCCGGCTCGACCACGGTCGCCTCGCGCAGCATCCCCTTCTCCTGCTTGCCCTTCAGCAGCTGCTCCTGATGACGTGAGGCGGGCATGGCGGTGTCCTGCGGCATGGTCTGCCGCTGCTCCGTGCCGGGCTTGGTCGCCATGACTTGCCGCTGGTGCTCGCTGGCGGGCATGTCGCCCTCTTCGCTCACCTGCGTCTCGGTCTCGGCCTGCTGCCCGGACTGGGACTGATCCTCACCCATGGCGGACTGCTGCTCGCCCTGCTTGCCCTTCAGCAGCTGCTCCTGATGAGGTGAGGCGGGCATGGCGGTGTCCTGCGGCATGGTCTGCTGCTGCTCCGTGCCGGGCTTGGTCGCCATGACCTGCTGCTGGTGCTCGCTGGCGGGCATGTCGCCCTCTTCGCTCACCTGCGTCTCGGTCTCGGCCTGCTGCCCGGACCCGGCGAGAGCGAGTCCGGCCGGCACGAGCAGCACCATCTCACCGGTGCCGTCGATCGAGAGGCTGTCGCCGGCGAGCGTATCCACCTTGGTGTGCTGGCCGAGCGCGTCCTCCGCCTCGATCGCCTCGCCCTCGACCACGTGATACTGCAGCAGGGCCTTCAGCTGATCCTCCTGCAGACTGTCGACCGCGCCCCGCGGCAGCTGGTCGAATGCCTGATCGGTCGGCGCGAAGACGGTGTACGGGCCCTCGCCCTGCAGCGATTGCGCGAGGCCAGCCGATTCGATTGCCTCGGCGAACCTGCTGAACTGCTGCTGCTCCTCGAGCGTGTCGACGATGTCGGCCGCTCGGGCGCTGTACGCCTGCAGGCTCAGGGCGATGACGCCGAGCGGCGCGATCAGCACCGCCGCTCCGACCATCCTTGTCGGACTAGTCATTCCGGTCTCTCCCCTGCGTTGAAGCAGATCAA
>JBOHRW010000058.1:0-11868 GCA_050732935.1 Gemmatimonadota bacterium | reverse complement strand
GTATCAGGCCCGATGGGCGAGGTTAGGACCAGGAGGATTGAAACGGGACCCCATCCGCCCGATGGGCCCCGGTTTCTCCTCCTTTTTTGTTATGGGGAGCTATGGGTTATCCGCTACCACAGGAATCCGACACACTTCTCACCCGCGGCGATCTAGCTCGGATTCTGAGGGTGAGTCCCTTTACCTTGGCTCGTTGGACGAGTCGAGGGGAGGGCCCACCCTGGATCAAGCTCGGATCGCGTCGCGTGGTCTACCGTTCTGGCGATGTGAGAGCCTGGTTGAAGAATCAGAAGGGAGGGCCGGGATAGAAAAAGACGCCCCTGCTGTTGCTGCAGCAGGGGCGCATACTGGCTGAGAATCCCCCAGGTAGCTCAATCGGAGAGAGCGCCCGCCTGCTAAGCGGGAGGTTGCCGGATCGTACCCGGCCCTGGGGGCTTCCCCTATCCTACCACGGCTGAGACCACCCGTCAAGTGGACGGGTTGAGTAGGATTGCACCCTTGACAATGCTTGAGCGGTCAGGTATGATAATGGCATGAACAAACTGAGCCGAGAGAAGCGATGTCAGATCGTTGCCAGCCTGGTCGAGGGCAATTCGATCCGGGCGACCTGCCGGATGACCGATACCGCCAAGGGAACGGTCCTAAAAGCTCCTCCGCGACCTAGGGGCAGTCTGCGCCGAGTACCAGGACGAAAAGTTCCGGGACCTACGCTGCAACGTCTTGGAATGCGACGAGATTTGGTCGTTCTGCTAGGCGAAGCAGAAGAACCTACGGGACGAATACAAGCGGACGTTCGGCTACGGCGACGTTTGGACGTTCATGGCGATCTGCGCCGACTCAAAGCTGGTCCCGACCTGGCGGATCGGGTCGCGGGACGCGGGGACGGCGACCGACTTTATGCAGGACCTGGCTTCCCGGCTCGCCGGGCGGGCACAGGTCACCACGGACGGCCATTCCATGTACCTAAACGCTGTCGAGGATGCTTTCGGGGCGGGCGTGGACTACGCCATGCTCCAGAAGATTTACGGGAGCGACCCGGAGCCGCAGAAGCGGTACAGTCCCGGCAAAGTGCATCGGGATCGACGTTGAGACGATCCAGGGGAACCCTGATCCGAAGCGGATCAGCACGTCCTATGTCGAACGCCAGAACCTGACGATGCGTATGTCCATGCGGCGCTTCACCCGGCTAACGAACGCCTTCTCGAAGACGGTCGAGAACCTGGCGCACGCCGTGGCCCTGCATTTCATGTTCTACAACTACTGCCGGATACACCGGAGCCTGCGGATGACTCCGGCTATGGCGGCGGGCGTCACCGACCACCTGTGGAAGATTGAGGACATTGTGGAACTCCTTGAGGACCGGGAGCGGGCGGGTCATTCAAACTGACCCACTACCCGGGTTCGCCAACCCGGGCCCCGTGTCCCATATTTACCCTCTGTGAAGCGCGTCCATCGACCCATCCCTCAGCGTGCGATCGCGATCCTGTCCGTCGCGGCGGCGATCGTCATCGGATCATCCCGCCCGTCCGCGGCCCAGGTTGCCAGCGCGGCCGCCACGGGCTCGTCGGGTTCCGCCACGGGCTCGCCGTTGATCACCCGGGGCGAGCTCGAGGGCCACGTTGCCCATCTCGCGGACGACGCGCTGGCGGGACGGCGCGCCGGCACGCCGGGCGCCGAGCGGGCCGCCCGCTACGTGGTTCGGGCGTTCCAGGCGGCGGGCCTCGAGGCCCCGTCCAGCCACCCCGCCTACCTGCAGACCTTCGACTTCGCGATCGGCGTCGAGCTGGGTCCGGAGAACCGCCTCATCCTGCAGCACGGCGACCGCCGGGTGATGGTGTTCGAGCCGGGACGGGACTTCCTTCCGCTGGCCGGCTCGAGCGCGAACCGCATCGTGCAGCCGGTGGCGTTCGCCGGTTACGGCATCAGCGCCCCCGAGATGGAGTATGACGACTACGCGGGCCTGGATGTCCGCGGGAAAGTCGTCATGGTCCTCCGCTACGGGCCCGAGGGCGACGATCCGGCCGGACGCTTCGGGCGTTTCCTCTCGGAGCGCTACAAGGCCGCCACCGCCGCCGCGCACGGGGCGAGCGCGATCCTGTTCGTGACCGGTCCGGCCACCGACGAGATCGACCGGCTCATCCCCTTCCAGATGGATGCCGAGCCGGGGAGCCTGGGGATCGTGGCGCTGTCGATCAGCCAGTCGGTCGGTCAGCGTATCGCCCATACCGGCGATGGGGACCTGGTAGCGTGGCAACGCGAAATCGACGCTGCGGGGAAGCCCCGCAGCCGGATCGTCTCCGACGCCGTGGTGAACCTGCGCGCCGATCTCGAGCCCAGGACACGGACGACCCACAACGTCATCGGGATCGTGGAGGGGTACGACCCGGGCCTGTCGAATGAGGCGGTCCTGGTCGGGGCGCATTACGACGGGCTCGGGCTCGGGGGGCCGGGTTCGCTGGAGCCGGTCCCGGGCGAAATCCACAACGGGGCGGACGACAACGCGAGCGGCGTGGCGGGGCTGATCGAGCTCGCCCAGCACTTCGCATCCGGTCCCAACCGTCCGGCCCGCACGGTCGTCTTCGTGGCATTCGGGGCGGAGGAAGAAGGAATGCTCGGCTCGGCGCATTTCGCGAGCCAACCGGTCGTTCCGCTGGCCGATCTCGTGGCGATGATCAATCTGGACATGATCGGGCGCCTGCAAGACGAGCTCATCATCTACGGCGTAGGCTCGAGCGAGGCGTGGCCCGACATCATCGAGCGGGCGAATCGCGAAGCGGACCTGCCGATCCGGCTGATGGCGGAAGGGCACGGGCCCTCGGACCATGCCGCGTTCTACCGGAGACAGGTGCCCGTGCTGGCGCTCTTCACGGGGGTCCACGAGGACTACCATAGGGCGTCGGACGACGCCGATCTGCTGGACTACGAGGGCCTCACGCGGGTGACGACGCTCGTCCGCCATCTGGTCGGGCTGCTCGCCGGCACGGGGCCCCGGCCGAAGTTCCGTCCCGGGGCCTACGAGATCGCCGGGGAGCAAGCCGAGGCCCCCACAGCGCGCGTGACCGGTGTGCCGGTCAGCGAAGGCCACCGCTTCGGGGCGATCCCCGTGCCGGCGGGCCCGGAAGAGCCGGACCTGCAGGGCCCAGACCTCCGGAAGGCTCGTTGATCCGCTCTGCCGGGCGGATGGCGGTGCTGGCGGTGGTCCTCGGAGCGGGGTGCGTCACGGTCGGGGGTGACGGCCGCAGTGATGCCCGGGAGGAGATCGTCGACGTGTTGCGCGAACAGGTCGACGCCTGGAACCAGGGCGACCTGGACGGTTTCATGGACGGCTACTGGCAGAGCCCGGATCTGGTCTTCACCTCGGGAGGTCGGGTCCAGCGCGGCTGGCAGACGACCCTGGAGCGCTACCGGAGCGCGTACGGGGAACGTCCCGAGACGATGGGCCGGCTCACGTTCTCCGATCTCGAGGTCCATCCGCTGGATCGCTGGAACGCGTGGGTCCTCGGTCGCTGGTCGCTGGAGACCGGGCAAGGCGAGCGGGGCGGCGTCTTCACGCTGGTGTTCCAGGAGATCGACGGCCGCTGGGTCATCGTTCACGACCACACCAGCGAGTCACGATAGCCGGACCGCGGTTGCCGCTCCCGCCCGGGTCGCCGCGACGCGGGGACGTTATATTGCGTCGTTTCGATCGAAACTCCGCCATCCAATGAAACTTCATTTGGGAGTGAGACCAATGCGCATTTCCGCTTCCCTGACCACCCTGCTCCTCGTCTTCGGATTCGCCGCCTGCGGCGGTGGCGCGGACGAGGCGGCGACGGACGAGACCGTTGCCACCGACACGACCGCCATGATGGACGAGCCCATGGACGAGATGGGCGAGGCCACCGCCGCCGGCGAGCTGTCGACGCCCGCATGGATGACCGTCGATGAGACGGCCATGACCGTCACCATGGAGATCGACGCCGGTGAGGGCGACGCGAACAACCGCTGGAACTTCAACGGCCTGTACGCGGGGAGCGGCGCGATCTCGGTTCCCCAGGGCTTCCAGGTGACGATCAACTTCACGAACTCGGATCCCAACCAGCCTCATTCGCTCGGGATCGACGAGGCCATGGAAAGCTATCCGGCGACGTTCGAGGCCCCGGAGCCCGTGTTCGCGGGCGCGATCACCCCTGACGCCACGACGACCGGCACCCCGCCCAACGGCACGGCCACGATCAGCTTCACCGCCGACCAGGCGGGCGACTACGCGATGATTTGCTACGTCCCAGGTCACGCGGTCGCCGGGATGGTCATCCCGTTCCACGTCACCACCGACGGCAGCGCCGGCGTAAGCCAGTAGCCGTTTACCGCATCGCGCGGACCCGGCGAGCCGGTTTCGCGGTAAGGGACGAGGGGGCGAGCGATCGCCCCCTTCGTGCTTCCTGCCCCGCGTCCAGGACGTCCGCCCGCTGGCGGTCGACGATGACGATGGAGACGATGACGATGGAGACGATGGGCCCGCGATCGGGGGGGGGAGTCCCCGTGGATAAAAAGGAGAGGGGCGAACGAGTCGCCCCTCTCCAGGGGGGGTACAAGGGGTGCGGATGCGGCGGCCTGTCTCGCTGCCACCCTCCCGGTCCAGGCCAACCGAGCACAGTTGCGGTGACCCACGAGCAGGTCCGCCGGCAGCCGCCTCGATTTATAAGGCGCAAAATTCCTCCCCCAGGGATCATCGCTGGCAGGAAACCCCCTCCCCCTCCCCGGGTATATGTGCTCTGGCCGCTCACCTATTGCAGCCCAGAGAGATATCGCCATGCGCCCCCCTTTGCTCCGACCGCGCCACTGCGTCCTCGCTCTTCTCCTGTTTCTGCCGGGATGCGAGGGGGTGGGACCCTACGATGTCGACGCCACGGACCAGCCCGGCATTGTCCAGTTGGAAGTGAATGATCCGCAAGGGGATCTGTGGCCCGCCCCAGCGTCCGCTGGCCTGGTGCTCCCCGACCTGGTGGGATTGACCGCGCGTCGGACCGAACACGGCCTCGAGATCGGTCTGGAGTTCGCGGAACCGGTCAGCCCCGAGCTGACCAGCCCCAACGCGTTCGGCGGTTTCGTGGACCTGGATATGGACCTGGACGCATCGACGGGCGGCGAGGGCGGCGTTGACATCTTCCGACCCTTGAACTCGCCCGCGACCGGCCTCGGCGTCGAGCTCATCGTAAACCTGGATATCGGTGGCGGAGCCACCCTTTTTGACGTGATGGGCGACCGCGAGGCGGGCTCGGTCGATCTCCAATTCGAGGGATCGCGCGTCACCTTCGTCGTGCCGACCTCGCAGATCGCCCCGGAGAATCGAGAGCTCGGTCTGGCGGCTCTCGTCGGCACCCGGTTCGATCCCACCGATAGGCTGCCGAATGCGGGACACATCAGGTTTTTCGGTCCTCCTGAGAGCCGTTGAGAACGGGAATCAAATCAGTAGGGGAACCATTCCTGAATCTTGACCGATTCACTCCGGAATAGTACGTTCCCCCCTGCGATGAGGTTCACGACCCAGGCCGAATACGGGCTGATCTGCAGCCTCCACCTGGCGCGTCACGGGGAGCGCGGCCCGGTTGCCGCGCGCGAGATGGCGCAGGTCGAGAACCTGCCCGCCGACTATACCGAGAAGATTCTCCGCCGGCTTCGGCAGGCGGGGCTGGTGACGGCGGTGCGGGGGGTCTCGGGAGGCTTCCAGCTCGCCCGCGAGCCGGACGAGATCACGGTCAAGGACGTGATCGACGCCACCGAGGGCAGCACCTTCGAGATCAACTGCAAGGAGCGTCCCATCGGACCCGATCGATGCGCGGAAACTCATGATTGCTCGATCCGCCCCGTGTGGTACGCCCTCCGTCAGCGGATCGACGCGCTGCTCTCGGAGATCCGGCTCAGCGACCTGATCGAGGAGCGCGAAGACGAGATCCGCGAGCTGATCGATATCACGTGGGGGCCGGTGGAGGAGACGCAGACCACGGCCCCGGCCTGAAGGACAACGACGTTCGAAGATGAGATACCGAACCGGACAGCCATCGAGGTAGGATGACCGACAAGACCCCGCTTCTCACGATCGAGGATCTGCAGGTTTCGGTGGAGGGCAACGAGATCCTGCGCGGCGTTGACCTCACGATCCACGAGGGAGAGCTGCACGCGCTCATGGGGCCGAACGGCTCCGGCAAGTCGACGCTGGCCAAGGTGATCGCCGGTCACCCGGCCTATCAGGTGACCTCCGGATCGATCGCGTACAAGGGCGAGGATCTGTTGGCGATGGAAGTCGACGAGCGCGCCCGGCTGGGGGTCTTTCTGGCGTTCCAGTATCCGAGCGACATCCCCGGCGTCACGATCGCGCAGTTCCTGCGCCAGGCGGTGGTCGCGCGGACTGGCAAGGAGGTCCCGGTCTTCGATTTCTACGACCAGCTGCAGGCAGCCATGAAGCTGCTCGAGGTCGATGAGAAGTTCGCCGAGCGGTACGTGAACGACGGCTTCTCCGGCGGCGAGAAGAAGCGCAACGAGATCCTGCAGATGGCGATGATGAAGCCCGATCTGGCGGTGCTGGACGAGACCGACAGCGGGCTCGACATCGACGCCCTCAAGGTGGTCGCCCGGGGGGTCAACACCCTCCAGGAAGATCTCGGGAAGATGGGCGTCCTGATCATCACGCATTACCAGCGTATCCTGAACTACATCACACCTGACTTCGTGCACGTCATGGTGCGGGGCAGGATCGTCGAGTCGGGTGACCGATCGCTGGCGGAGAGGCTCGAAGCCGAAGGCTACGACGTCTTCCGCGGCGAAGAGGTGGCCGCCGGCGCGACGACGAGCTGACGACAGGAGGGGAGACGAGATGCCATACGACCAGACTGTAGCGGCCCTCAACCTGGACGAGTACAAGTACGGGTTCAAGGATCCCGAGAAGTACGTCTTCAAGTCGGAGAAGGGCCTCTCGAAGCGCGTCGTGGAGCAGATCTCCGCGATGAAGGAGGAGCCCGACTGGATGCTAAAGTTCCGCCTGAAGGCGCTCGAGATCTATGAGAAGAAGCCGGTCCCCGCGTGGGGCGCCGACCTCTCGGGGCTCGACATGGACCAGATCTACTTCTACGTCCGCCCCGCCGATCGCGAGGGGCGCTCGTGGGACGAGGTGCCCGAGGACATCAAGCGCACCTTCGACCGGTTGGGCATCCCCGAGGCCGAGCGCAAGTCGCTGGCCGGCGTGGGCGCCCAGTACGAGTCGGAGATGGTGTATCACAAGGTCAAGGAGGAGCTCGCCGAGAAGGGCGTCATCTTCGTCGCCATCGAGGAAGGGCTCAGGGAGCACCCGGATCTCTTCCGGGAGCACTTCGCGACCATCATCCCCCCGCACGACAACAAGTACGCTGCGCTCAACTCCGCGGTGTGGAGCGGTGGATCGTTCGTCTATGTGCCCCCGGGCGTCGAGGTCGAGATCCCGCTCCAGGCCTACTTCCGGGTGAACTCGGAGCAGCTCGGCCAGTTCGAGCGGACGCTGATCATCGCCGACGAGGGCGCGAAGATCCATTACATCGAGGGCTGCACGGCGCCGACCTACACGACCGACTCGTTCCACTCGGGCGTGATCGAGATCATCGTCAAGCGCGGCGCCAACGTGCGCTACACGACGATCCAGAACTGGTCGAATAACATGTACAACCTGGTGACCCAGCGAGCGCGCGTGGGTGAGGACGCCCGGATGGCCTGGCTCGACGGGAACCTGGGGTCGAAGGTGACCATGAAGTATCCCTCCTGCTATCTGATGGAGCGGGGCGCTTCGGGCGAGATCATGTCGATCGCGTACGCCGGGCCCGGCCAGCACCAGGACGCCGGCGGCAAGATGATCCATGCCGCCTCGCACACCACCAGCGAGATCGTCTCCAAGTCGATCTCCAAGGGGCAAGGGCGGAGCTCCTACCGCGGCCTGGTCCAGGTCCAGAAGGGCGCCCACCACGCCTCGTCGAACGTGGAGTGCGATGCCCTGCTGCTCGACGAAGACGCCCGCACGGACACCTATCCGTACATCGAGATCGACGAGAACGACGCGTCGATCGGCCACGAGGCCACGGTGTCCAAGATCGGCGACGAGCAGCTCTTCTACCTGATGCAGCGCGGTCTTTCCCAGGAGGAGGCGCGCACGATGGTCGTGCGCGGCTTCATCGAGCCGATCTCCAGGCACCTGCCCCTCGAGTACGCGGTCGAGCTGAACCGGCTGGTGGAGCTCGAGATGGAGGGCTCGGTCGGCTGATCCGCCGCATCCAGGGGGCCGGCTCCGCTACGGGTCGTTTCGCCCGGTCCGGCACCCTTTGCAGGATTCCCGAACAGCATTCGCGCATCGATCCATCGAAGATCGATCGGTCGAAGGAGGAAGAGTGAGCGGTACGTTGACCCGGGACATCGAGACGGCGCCGTCCGTCCGAGGCGAGATCGGCCCCGAGACGGTGGAGGCGATCGTCCGTGAGCGGCGAGAGCCGGACTGGATGGCCGAGCGCCGCCGCCGCGCGTGGGAGGTGTACCAGGAGACTCCGATGCCGACCACGAAGACCGAGGAGTGGCGCTACACCGACCTCTCGAAGATCCCCTGGCAGGACCTCTCGATGCGCCTCTCCGAGCGACCGGAAGCCGTGACCGATCCGTCGGAGCTCTCCGCCGAGCTACGCGAGGCGCTCCACGACGATAGCCAGTCGGCCGCGTTCGCCGTCCAGGTGAACAGCGTCCAGGTTTATCGCCGGGTAGCCGAGGAGCTGGCCGCGAAGGGAGTTCTCTTCCTCGATTTCGGGACGGCGGTTCGCGAGCACCCGGAGCTCCTGCAGAAGTACTTCATGACCGCCGCCGTGACGCCGGAGTTCGGCAAGCTTGCGGCGCTCCACGGCGCCTTCATCTCGGGCGGGACCGTCATCTACGTCCCGGCCGGGGTCGAGGTCGAGCTCCCGCTGAGCACGTTCCGCTGGCTCGACCTGGAGGGCGCGGCTGTCTTCCCGCACACGCTCCTGATCGCCGGACCGCAGAGCAAGGTCACGTATGTCGAGGAGTGCGGCTCGCCGGCTCGTGCTGTAGAGGGCTGGGCGATGAGCTGCGGGGTGACCGAGATCATCGCCGAAGAGGGCGCCAACGTTCGCTACGCCATCGTCCAGCAGTGGGGCCGCCACGTGTTCCACTACCAGGCGGCGCGCGTCTTCGCCCAGAAGGACGCCCAGATCCAGTCGCTGCTGGTCACGCTGGGCGCCCGGGTGGCGCGGTCGGATGTCGAGACCGACCTCCAGGCCGAGGGCGCGCACTCGGAGATGCTGGGGATCTATCTCGGCGACTCGAACCAGCACTTCGACCACTACACCTACCAGCTCCACCAGGCCCCGCACGCCGGGTCGGATCTTCTCTACAAGGGCGCGCTCAAGGACCGGGCGCGGTCGGTCTTCCGGGGCATGATCCGGGTTCTGCCGGGCGCGCAGGGAACCGACGCATACCAGACGAACCGCAACCTCATTCTCTCGGAGGACGCCCACGCCGACTCGCTCCCCAATCTGGAGATCGAGGCCGACGACGTGCGCTGCTCGCACGGCGCCACGATCGGCCAGCAGGACGAGCGGCAGATATTCTACCTGATGAGCCGCGGCCTCACGCGCGAGGCGGCCGAGAAGCTGATCGTCTACGGCTTTTTCGAGGAGGTGCTGTCGAGGGTACCGGTGGGGTGGCTGCACGAGCGACTGACCGGGGTGATCCAAAGGAAGCTGGGGTGAGCGTGGTGGATTTCGTGAAGGTCACGACGACCGACTCCATCCCCGATGGGGAGATGGAGGCCTTCGAGCTGGACGGCGTGAGGGTCGGAATCGCCAACGTGGACGGAACCTTCTACGCGTTCCACGACTGCTGCACGCATCAGCAGTACCAGCTCACCCAGGGGTTCCTGATGGGGGAGCGCCTGACGTGCGACTTCCACGGAGCGTCGTTCGACCTCCGGACCGGAGAGGTGAAGACGCTGCCCGCCACCAAGCCGCTCCCCATGTTCCCGCTCGAGGTCCGCGACGGCAAGATCTGGGTCGCCGTCCCCGACCCCGACACGCTCGACATGCCGCCGGAGTAAAGGCGATCGGCGAAGGAACCCCATGGCCCTGAAGACCAGCCCCGAGACCGAGACGCCTACCCGGGCCGCGGAACGCCTCGCCGTCGCCCAGCTGAAGGCGGAGTTTCCGGTACTGGGCCAGGATGTCAACGGCCATCCGCTGGCGTATCTCGACAGCGCCGCTTCGTCCCAGAAGCCCGCCGTCGTGATCGACGCCTTGCGGGACTACTACCGGACCGATCACGCAAACGTCCACCGGGGCGCGCACACGCTCTCGGTCCGCGCCACCGAGCGCTACGAGGACGCGCGCCGCCGCGTGGCCCGCTTCGTGAACGCCGGGCGCGCCGACGAGATCGTCTTCACGCGTTCGACGACCGAATCGATCAACCTCGTGGCGATGGCTTGGGGACGGGCCAACCTGGGCGACGGGGACATCGTCCTGGTGAGCGAGATGGAGCACCACTCGAACCTGGTCCCCTGGCAACTCGCCTGCGAGATGACGGGAGCGGAGATTCGCGCGACCCGGATGACGGATGACGGAGAGCTGGATCTGGACGACCTGGACCGGCTCCTCGCCGGCGGGGGTGTCCGCATCGTCGCCACCGGCCACGTGTCCAACGCGATCGGTACTATCCATCCGGTGGACGAGATCGCCCGCCGGGCCCACCAAGCCGGCGCCCTCTACCTCGTGGACGGCGCCCAGGCCGCGCCGCAGATGTCGGTCGACGTGCGGGCCATCGACTGCGACTTCTACGCCTTGAGCGGCCACAAGATGTGCGGCCCGACCGGGATCGGCGTCCTCTGGGCGCGGAAGAAGATCCTGGATGCCATGCCGCCGTATCAGGGCGGCGGCGAGATGATCGAGGAAGTCCGGATCGAGCGCTCGACCTACGCCCGGGTGCCGCACAAGTTCGAGGCCGGAACGCCGCACATCGCGGGCGCGATCGGCGTGGGTGTGGCGGCCGACTTCCTGGACCGGATCGGTCTGGAGCGAATCCACGAGCACGAGCGTCGGATGGCGCGGCTCGCCCTGGCGCGGCTCGCCGAGGAGTTCCCGCGGATCCGGCTGTTCGGTCCTCCGATCGACACCCCGCGCGCCGGGGTGGTCTCGTTCGCGCTCGCCGACATCCATCCCCACGACCTGGCGACCATCCTGGATCACCAGGGGGTCGCCGTCCGCGCCGGCCACCACTGCTGCCAGCCGCTCATGCGGCGGCTGGGCGTCCCCGCTACCGCGCGCGCCTCGTTCTATCTCTACAACGACGAGGACGACCTGGAGGCGCTTGTCCGCGGCCTCCACCGGGCGGAGGAGATCTTCGGCGTCGCCTGATGCTCGAGTCGATCTTCCGCGAGCTGATCCTGGACCACTACCGCCGGCCGAAGAACAAAGGCGCGCTCGCGGAGCCGACCGTCACCGTCGCCATGAGGAACCCCTTCTGCGGCGACGAGATCGAGCTCATGCTGGAGATCGAGGACGATCGTGTCTCCGAGGTCCGCTTCAAGGGCCAGGGGTGCTCGATCAGCCAGGCCTCGACCTCAATGATGACCGAAGCCCTGGCTGGTCGGTCGCTCGACGATGCGTTGGCGCTGGAACGACGCTTCCTGGATCTCATGCACGGGGACGAGGAAGCCGCCCGCGACCGCGAGCTCGGCGACCTCAGGGCGCTCCAGGGGGTGGCCAAGCTCCCCGTCCGCATCAAGTGCGCGCTCCTCGGCTGGAACGCGCTGGACGAGGCCATCCGGGCCTACCGCAAGTCGGACAAGGGGCTCATGGGCGAGCGGCTCGAGTTCGA
>JBOHRW010000057.1:0-1946 GCA_050732935.1 Gemmatimonadota bacterium | reverse complement strand
GCCGGACAACATCGATTGGTCGAGTGTGTCGCCGCGGCAAAGAAGACAGAGAACCCGCCGAAGGCTCCGGGACCAGCTCGGAGGGCGACAGGTTCATCGACCGCGCGGCTCGCAACCTAAATGGGGCGCTACTGCTGCTTCCGTGGGTGAACGGTAAGTGGGCTGAGCGGTAGCTTCGCCGGGCGGCGCGGTCAAGCACCGCCTCGCTGGCGGGTGGCCGACGCGGGTCGGGTCAGGGGTCTTGCAGCGGGTTTGCGGTGCTGGACAGCGCCGCGCGGCTGCGCTTGAGGATCGGCCAGGTCGGGGCGCGGGGGCGCCCGACGGCCGGGGAAGGGTGCGCACGCCGCGGCGCTCCTAGGGTTCCGGCTTCTCAAGGTCAGGAACCCATCAAGAGAGGCGGTGCGACGTGCGCGGGATAAGGGTATGGGCGCGGCTGCTGGGGCTGGCGCGCGCCGTCGTCGAGGATGTCTTCCTCGACGGGGAGGCGGTGGTGGTGTGCGTGCGCCCGCGCTCGCGTGAGCGGGGCCGCTGCCCGTTGTGCCGGCGGCGCTGTGCGGGCTATGACTGGGGCGAGGGCCGGCGGCGCTGGCGCGCAATGGACCTCGGCACGACGAAGGCCTATGTCGAGGCCGAGGCGCCGCGCGTGGAGTGCCGCCGCCACGGCGTGATCGTCGCCGCGGTGCCGTGGGCGCGCCACGACTCGTCGTTCACGACGGTGTTTGAGGACCAGGTCGCGTGGCTTGCGGTCAACACGTCCGCACGCGCGGTCGCGCAGCTGATGCGCACGACGTGGCGCGCGGTCGGCGGCATCTGCCGGCGTGTCTCAGACGAGGCCCGCGGCCAGCGCGATCTGCTGGGCGGCCTTCGGCGCCTGGGGTTCGACGAGATCTCGGTCCGCAAGGGCCAGAGCTATCTGACCGTCGTCGTCGACCACCACAGCGGCCGGCTGGTCTGGGCCGCGCCGGGCCGCGACCGGCGGACCGTCGAGAAGTTCCTGGACCTGCTCGGCGACGAGCGCTGCGCCCAGATCGAACTGGTGTCCTGCGACATGGCCGAGTGGATCACCCGCCCGATCGCCGAGCGCTGCCCGGGCGCGACAATCTGCCTGGACCCGTTCCATGTGATCAAGCTCGCCACCGACGCGCTCGACGAGATCCGCCGCGAGGTCTGGAACGAGGCCCGCAAGGCGGGCGAGATCGCGCTCGCCAAGGACCTCAAGGGCGCCCGCTTCGCGCTGTGGAAGAACCCCGAGAACCTCACGCCCCGCCAGCAGACCAAGCTCGCCCAGATCCAGCAGATCAACCAGCGCCTGTACCGCGCCTACCTGCTCAAAGAGCAGCTGCGCCAGATCTACCGCGTCGACCCCGACGAGGCGATCAGCGTGCTCGACGCCTGGCTGAAGTGGGCCTGGCGATGTCGCCTTCAGCCGTTCGTCAAGCTCGCCCGCACGATCCGCGACCAGCGTGCCGGCATCCAGGCCGCCTTTCGAAACGGGCTCAGCAACGCCCGCGTGGAGCAGATCAACACGCAGATCCGGCTGATCACCCGTCGCGGCTTCGGCTACCACTCCCAACAAGCCGTCATCGCGCTCGCGATGCTGGCACTCGGCGGCCTCTGCCCACCCCTACCCGGACGGTGAACCAACCCACGGAACCGGCAGTAGGTTCCATTTTCCGCAGCGTGGAACCCCGCTCGTGGAGCGGCCTAGCGGCCCTGTGTGCCGTTCTCGCCCGTGAGGTACCGCGATCGGCGGGAGGAAGCTGGTGACGTTAGACGGGCAGCTGCTCGCCCCCTGCTTCCGCGCGGGTCGCGCCGGCTGTGTCGTCGATCCACTCGCGAGGCGCGGTGTGGGCCCGCGGCGACCGCCTGCTCGACTTCGATCCTGGCGGTTCCTCGAGATTGACCAAGGTCGCCGCCTCGGTCGAGCGTAGTTCGGCGAAAGAGAA